>JAIUNP010000196.1 GCA_020161975.1 Pseudomonadota bacterium | reverse complement strand
AAGGTGGCAGTCGCACGAGGCGCTGCGGGCCCGCACCTTAACGATATTTACCGTGTTTGTCTAACGCGCGCGCGCCAGCAGCAGCACCGGCACCAGACCGATGCCAAAGAGCAGAAGCGCCTCCACCGCGCCGCTCTCAAACGCACCGCCCGAGGCAAAGGCATACAGGCTGGTCGCCAGCGTCTCCATGTTCAAGGGACGCAGCAGCAGGGTGGCCGGCAGTTCCTTCATGGCATCGACGAACGCGAACAACACTGCAAGGCCGACGCCCCGCCGTATATTCGGGGCCAGAACCTCGAAGGCGAGGCGGTTGATGCCGGAACCGAGCGTACGGGCCGCGTGGTCGATGTTCGGCGACATGCGGGCGAGCGAGGCTTCCACCTGCGTGATGCCGATGCCGGCAAAGCGGATCACGTAGGCAAGCAGGATGGCCGTCAACGTGCCGGAAATGATCAGCGACGGGGAGATGGCAACGAGGCCGTCATCCAGTACCGAATAGACCGGCAGCAGTGCAATCACGAGTACCGAGCCGGGAATCGCATAGCCCAGCGTGGCAAGGCGTGGCGCAAACTGCGCAATCCGACCTTTCAGCACCCGGCTGGCGATGCCGATGGCACCGCCGAGAATCCCCACCGCAATCGCCGCCGCCAACGACAGCAGGACGCTGTTGCCCAGCGCCAGCAAAAGCCCAGGCGTGAAGCCATGCTTGCTGACCGACTTGATCGCCTCCGCCACCAGAAACAGCGTTGGCAGCACGAATGCGATGATCACCGGCAGGGCGCAGGCAAAGGATGCGGCCCACGACTGCCAGCCGCGCAGTCGCATGGGGGTGAGCGGAGCGCCCGCCCGCGAGGAATTGGCATAGGCCGCATGACGGCGCATGGTGTGTTCGGCCAGAAGGATGATCCCGACCAGGACCAGACATCCAAGCGATACCTGCGCCGCGCCTGGCAGATTGCCACGGTTGAGCCACAGCGAGCGGACGGCAAGGCTGAGCGATTGTACGCCGAGGTGCTCCACCGCGCCCACGTCGTTCAAGGTTTCGAGCAGCGCGAAGGTTGCGCCGGCTGCAATCGCCGGACGGGCCAGTGGCAGGCCGATCCGGAAGAACAAGCCGAAGCCGCGCGCTCCGTGAAGCCGTGCCGCGTAGATGATGCGCCCCACCTGCCGCTCGAACATCAGCCGGGCCGGCAGGTAGATATAGGGAAACAGGACCAGTGACAGGATGACGATGGCGCCGGGCAGGCTGCGCACCTCGGGAAACCAGTAATCACGCCGCGAGGTAGCGCCGTTCATGGTGCGCAGAAGCCGCTGGAAGGGCCCGAAGAAATCGGTCATTTCCACGGCGAGATAGGCGGCAAGGTAGGTCGGCAGCGCCAGTGGCAGCACCAGCATCACGGCGAGCCACTCACGACCCGGAAAACGGTACATCGCGATCAGCCACGCTGCACCCACGCCGAGCGCCGAGGACAGCAGCCCGACACCGCCGAGCAGAAGGAACGTCTCAGTCAATGTGGACGCGAGCGCCGGAGTCCAGACGAGCCCGCCCGTGCGCGCGGCCGGCCGCAGCGCAAGCACGATAAGACCCAGCAGCGGCGCCGCCAGCAAGGCATAGAACAGCCACAGTGACAGGCGCAGCACAAAACCTCCCTCCGGGGTGGATACCCGGGGGGAGGGAATTGCGGCGCGGCCTGCAGTCTCAGCGGTCATTTCGGCCCGTTATTGAACCCGATTCTATCGATGATATCAGCGGCGATGGGCCTTGCCTTGATGATCTCGGCAAAGGGCTTGTTGTCGGGCGTCAGCTTGCCGAACCCGCTCACGACCGGATCGACCGGCGTGTCGGCGCGCACGGGAAACTCGAAGTTGTCTGCCGTGTACATCTTCTGTGCGGTCTCGCCAACGAGCCATTCGGCCAGCTTCTGGGCATTGGCAGCGTGCGGTGCATGTTTCATCACGGCGATGCCGGAGAGGTTCACATGGGTGCCGCCGTCCTTGAAGGTTGGCAGGATGACGCGGATTGCCTCGGCCCAGGGGCGCTGGTCCGGATTCTTGTTCATGTGCCCCACGTAATAGGTGTTGGCAAAGCCGATGTCGCACGCGCCGGCTGCGATGTCTTTGGCCACTTCGCGGTCGCCGCCCGAAGGCTTCTTGGCGAGGTTGTCGCGCAGGCCGGTCAGCCAGGCTTCGGCCTTCTCCTTGCCCATATGCGCCACGCCGGCCGCAAACAGGATGTTGTTATAGATGTGCTGGCCATCGCGCAGGCAGACGCGACCCTTCCACTTGGGGTCAGCGATGCTCTCATAGGTCAGCGCGGTATCCTTCACCCGCTCCTTCGAGACATAGGCGACGCGGGCACGATAGGACAGGCCAAACCACTGGTTGTCGGGATCGCGCAGCGCTGCCGGTACGGCGTCAGTCAGAATCTTGGACTTCAGAGGCTGGGTGATGCCGAGATCCTTGGCCTGGACGAGGCGGGCGAAATCGGTGGTGATCAGCACATCGGCCGGGCTGCGCGCGCCTTCAGCAACGATGCGCTCCTCAAGCCCTTCCTTGGCGAACACGATGTTCACCTTTATTCCCGTGTCCTTGGTGAAAGCATCAAGGATTGGCTTGATGAGCGCAGGTTCGCGGTAGGTATAGACGTTCACGTCCCCTTGCTGCGCGAGGGCGGGCAGAGACGCGCAGCCTGCAATCGCAAGGGCACAGAGGCGAAGGGTGAATTTCATCGGTATTCTCCTGCGGGCCAGGTTCAAGGCCTAGCATCAGTGGCAACAGGAGACGGGATAGCTTCCTTTCAACGGTCGGTCAATAAATGTTACATAAAAAACAATAACTTAGATCGTTTCTAGACTAATCTAGATTTGAATGGAATGAATGTAGCGGGGAAGATGCGGAAAAGATTGGGAGATTTTGCGGGAGCATTGGGCGGGCGCGCAAGCCGCAGTTCAGCCCGCCCGATGAGGAGCGAGGCGGAACGCGGTGCGTCGTCCGGGATGGGATGCGAAAGCGGTGCCGGGGCCGGCAATCAGCGAGCGTGGTCGAAGTCCATGTCGGGGCCGACATAGCGCATCTCGCGACCATCCTGCACCTGAATGCGACGGGCGACGCGCGAGACGAGCTTGTTCACGCCCGGACCATTCTGAATTTGCGCTGCGTTGACCTGTGCGGCAATGCGCGACTTCAGGCTCGGCGACAGGCGGCTGCTGTTGTTGCTGCGCAGCGAGGCGGCTTCGATCTTCTGAAGATTGGCCCGTTCCCGGGCTGACAGGCGCGCGGCATCCACACGGGCAAAATCGCCCAGGCGGTGCTGTGCATTGTCGGAGCCTGTGAAGACCTTCAGCCCTTCGCCGCTCATCACGAGGTCGCCCTTGCGCAGGGTGAAGTCGCTCATCACCGAATAGTTGCGCTGGGCGCTGCCGTTGCAGGAGCACGTGTTGTCGAATTGCGTCCGATAGTTGAAAGCGGTGCGCAGCGCGTCATAGCGCAGGCCCTTGCGCGTCACCGCATCGTCGATGCCAAGCGAGCCGGCGGCGGCCACATAAAGATCGGTCTCCGTGCCGGGGCAGGCGCGCTGACAGGCGGCCTCATGCGCTTCAAGATTGCCGCCATCCGGGGTGCCGACCGGGAAGAAGAAGCCATCGCAGGTGCGGACACAGTATGATGTGCGGTTGGACAGGTAGCTTTCCTCGAAATCGCTCCGCTCCTGCTTGGGCGCAACCTTGATGCGGCGCGGCGAGCCGGCAATGTTCCGGTCATTGCGCGGGCGGTCGGCGCGCTGATCCGCCCGGGCCGGCATCAGGCTATGGAACACCGGCGCATAGCTCAGCGCGGTTGTCACCGTACCGCGCGAGGACGGGTAGAAGATGGAGGGAAGCTGCGCCGAACGGACTGCGGAGCGGGCGGCATTATACCGCTTGGCGATTTCGTAGACGCTGGAACTATCCTGTGCGTTGACGATGATGGTGCCGAAGGCAAGAGTGCTGGCCACAACGCCGCCGACAATCACACGCTTGCGCCAAAGGTCCTTCCGGGCGGTCGAGGCATCGGACACCAACTGGTTGCGAAACTTTCGCACGACATCCGAACCCGACATGACGCTACCCCGCTCACAACGCGAAAGTTAACACAACGTAAACAACTTTCGAGGCGGACCTGTACCACAACGAGAACGGGCGCTCAATCGAATTGAACGCCCGCATTCCAGATTGGTTACTTTGGCGAAATTAACGAATTGACGGAGCCGCTGCCGAGGTCTTCGGCGTGACATGGCTGCCCTGGGTTGCCGGAGCCTCCTCGCCAACGGGATGTTCGATCACCGAAAGGGCCGGAGATGTGTCGCCCTCCGTCTCGACGATGGCCGCCGGGCGGAAGAACGTATCCACCTTGTCGAGGTAGTAGTAGATCACCGGCGTGATGTAGAGCGTCATGACCTGAGAGACAGCCAGACCGCCAACCACCGCGATGCCGAGCGGCTGGCGAAGTTCCGCGCCTGCGCCATGGGCCAGGGCAATCGGCAGGGCGCCAAGCGCAGCCGCCAGCGTCGTCATGAGGATCGGGCGGAAACGGACCAGCGCCGCCTCGCGGATGGCGCTCATGGCATCATCCCCTTCGCGTCGCCGCTCCAGTGCGAAGTCCACCATCATGATCGCATTCTTCTTGACGATGCCGATCAGCATCAGAATGCCGATGATCGCAATGACGCTGAGATCCATGTTGAAGTATTTAAGTGCCAGAAGGGCACCAAGACCAGCCGAGGGCAGGCCCGAAAGGATCGTGATCGGATGGATGAAGCTCTCGTAGAGCACGCCGAGCAGGATGTAGATGACCAGAATTGCCGCAATCAGCAGCATGTCCTGACCGGCCAGCGCTTCCTGAAACAACTGCGCGGAACCGGCAAACCGGGTGTTGATCGAGGCCGGGAAATTGGCCGAACGTTCGACCTTGCGGATCGCCTCCACCGCTTCGCCCAGCGAAACGCCCGGCGCGGTGTTGAAGGAAATCGTCACTGCCGGCATCTGGGAGACGCGGTTGACCGCCAGCGGGCCGACGCTTGGCGTGACCTTGACCAGTGAATCGAGTGGAATGTTCTGTACCGCAGAGATGTTGCTGACAGTGGTTGATGCGTTCTGCGTCGTATTGCCTTGCTGCGTTGCCGTTCCCTGCGCTGGCGCCACCGCCGTGTTCTGGCTGCGGATGTAGAGGCGAGAGAGCGCGTCTGGCTGGGCCTGGAAGCTGCGTTCAGCCTCAAGGATCACCGGATAATCCGACGAAGAGGTGTAGATCGTCGAGATCGTGCCGCCACCGAAGGCATTGTAGAGCGAGCTCTTGATCTGCGCGACCGAAACGCCCATTCGCTGGGCCTGCTCGCGGTCGATGTCGATTTTCATTTGCGGATTGCGCAACTGAAGGTCCAGCGACACATCGCGCAATTCGGGCAGGGCGCGCAGGGACTGAAGATGGCGCGGAGCAACATCAATCAGTTCCTGAAGGTTCGGGCCGGTCAGCGTGTACTGATACATCGCGCGCGACTGGCGGCCTGCGTTCAGGTTGAGGTTCTGCACCGGACCGGCCACAAAGGTGATGCCCGGCACCTGTGACGTCGAATTGCGCAAACGACCGATGATCGTCTGGATGTCGTCGCGCTCGTTTTTCGGCTTCAGCGTGATGAACATGAAGCCCTGATTGGTGGAGGAAAAACCGCCAACGTTGGCGTTCACCGATTCAACCGCCGGATCTTTCCGCACGATCTCGATCAGTTGCTGCTGCCGCGCCGCCATCGCCTCGAAGGAGGTGTCGGACGGGCCTTCCGTTGCCGCGCGCAAGAGCCCCGTATCCTCAATGGGGAAGAAGCCCTTCGGGATCGTTGAATAAAGGTGCATCGCCCACCAGGCTGAACCGAAAGTGAGCACGAGAACGAACAGGCGGTGGCGCAGCGTCCAGTCGAGCGTGACGCGATAGAAGGTCAGGATGGCGTTGAAGCCCCCATCGACAATCCGATCGAACAGATTGGGCTTCCGGTTGTGGTCCTCGGGCTTCAGGAAGCGCGCGCAAAGCATTGGCGTCAGTGTCAGCGAGACAAAGCCGGAGACCAGGATCGAGACCGAGATCGTGGCCGCAAACTCGCGGAAAATGCGGCCGACCACGCCCGACATGAAAAACACCGGGATGAACACGGCGATCAGCGAGAAGGTGATCGACAGGATGGTGAAGCCGATTTCCTTGGCGCCGACCAGTGCCGCCTCGAACGGCTTCTTGCCCATCTCGATGTGCCGGACGATATTTTCCAGCATGACGATGGCATCGTCCACCACGAAGCCGACGGCCAGCGTCAGCGCGAGCAGTGAGATGTTGTCGAGCGTATAGCCGAACAGATACATGAAGGCGAAGGTGCCGATCAGCGAGACCGGCAGGGCAAGCGTCGGGATTACCGTTGCCGACAGCCGCTTCAGGAAAACGTAGATGACGAGGATGACGAGCACGACTGAGAGGCCGAGCGTGAACTGGACGTCCTCCACCGCTTCCTTGATTGGCACCGAGCGGTCGTTCAGCAGGGTGAGGTTGACCGACGGCGGAAGCTGCTCGCGATAGAAGGGCAATTTTTCCTTGATGCGATCCACCGTCTCCACGGTGTTGGCGTCGGATTGGCGATAGATGGCAATTGTGACCGAACGGGCGCCGTTATACCAGGCCGCCGTTTGGTCGTTCTCGACCGAATCCACCGCGCGCGCCACGTCCTGAAGCTTGACAGCCTGGCCGCCGGCACCACCGCGCGCGGCCACGACAACGTCCTTGTACTCGTCTGCGCGCGTCATCTGGCCGGTCGCCTCGATGGTCACGCGCTGGTTGGGGCTGCGCAACTGACCGACCGGCGAATTGGAATTTGCATTGGCGACGGCAGTGCGAAGATCCGCCGCCGTCAGACCGCGCACCGCCAGCGCATCAGGATCGAAGAAGATGCGGACCGCGTATTTCTGCGCGCCGAAAATCTGAACCTGCGCCACGCCGAGGATCTGCGAAATCTGCTGCTGGAGCACATTTTCCGCATACTCGTTGACGGTGGAGAGCGGCAGACTGTCGGACGTCAGGGTGAGAAAGAGGATCGGCTGGTCAGCGGGGTTGACCTTGCGGAAGCTTGGCGGTGCGGGCAATTCGGTCGGCAGGCGGCGCAGGGTCGCACTGATGGCGGACTGCACGTCGAGAGCCGCGCCGTCGATGCTGCGGTCAAGGTCGAACTGCATCGTGATGCTGGTCGAGCCCAGTTGCGAGATCGAGGACATCGAGGTGATGCCGGAAATCGTCGAGAACTGGCGCTCCAGCGTTGCGGCCACGGACGAGGCCATCGTTTCCGGACTGGCGCCGGGCAACTGGGCCGACACGTTGATGGTCGGATAATCGACGCGGGGCAGGGCGGAAACAGGCAGTTTCTTGTAGGCGAACACACCGAAGATGATGAACGACAGCGTGATCAGCGTCGTCATGATCGGTCGGCGGATCGACAGTTCGGAAAGTGACATCCCCTCGTCCCTTTTCAGCCTGTTCAGAGCTTTATCATGTTGTTATTAAAGCGATTTTCCAGGTTGTT
>JAIUNP010000195.1 GCA_020161975.1 Pseudomonadota bacterium | reverse complement strand
CTGCAGGCCTACTGGGGCTACGTTGACGAAATCTGCACTGTGACAGGTTGCGAGAGGCCCACGAAGGATGTCCTCAAGGATAGCGTGGGCGACGAGGCGGCATCAGCCACGCGACGCATCAAAGACAAGCGGCGGGTAAAGGGGCGCCCGTTCGCCCACAACGGACGAATCGGCAGTGGCAATGCCGTAATCAAGTCGGCCGAGGAACGCGAGCGACTGCGCGACGAGCTGGATATCGTAGCCATCGAAATGGAGGGGTCAGGCATCGCGGAGGCCGCTTGGCAGGTGGAGCGCGGATATATCGTAGTACGGGGTATCTGCGACTATGCAAACGACGGTAAGGAGAAGTCCTGGCAGCCTTATGCATCGGCCGTCGCCGCCGCCTTTGTCAGACAAATGGTGGAAAGTATGCCTCTCAACAGCGACGCACCTGAAACGAGGTGATCTTGCGGTGAAGGTCGTAACCTGGAACGTGAACGGTTTGCGTGCGAGCGTCCGCAACGACTTCGAGGCCTGGCTGCGCCTGGCCGGGAACGACGTCGTCTGCCTCCAGGAAGTGAAGGTGCAGGAGGATCTGCTCACGACCAACTGGTTCGAGGGCTACATCGCGCTTTGGAACTCGGCTGAGCGAGGCGGTTACAGCGGCGTCGCGACCCTGGTCCGCGACGGCCTGCGGGTGCGCGGCGTGACGCGCGGGATTGGTCATCGCTCCGACGTCGAGGGCCGGGTCTTGACCGTGGATTTTGACACGTTCAGCCTTGTCAACGTCTATGCGCCCCACAGCCACCGCGAGTTGAAGCGCGTCGCTGAGAAGGTCTCGTTCCTCGAAGCTCTCGACGTCTTCATCGCCGGCAAGCGGGCGGCAGGCCGGCCATTAGTCTTGGTCGGCGACTTCAATGTCGCCCATACCGAGATTGACCTCGCGAACCCGGGTCCCAACGTCGGCAACGCTGGGTTCCTTCCGGAAGAGCGCGCGTGGGTCGACCGGCTGATCTCGTCTGGATTTGTGGACGCCTTCCGGCAGTTCGAGCCCAGCGGAGGCCACTACACTTGGTGGAGCATGCGCTCGACTGTTAGGGAACGGAATATTGGCTGGCGGCTCGATTACGTCTTCGTCGAAGAAGCGCTGAGAGGAAACCTCGTCGCGTGCCGGCACGTTTCGGATAGGACCGGTTCCGATCACTGCCCCGTCGAGGTTGAGTTAAACGTCCCAAGGTCTATTCCCGGTTTTGAGCGATCGGCGCTCTAGGCTGAATGACTGGCCTTGCGTCGAAACCGGATCGTCAGCTTTTTCAGTTTTTCGACCAGAACCGGTCAGTCTGCAATCGGCCCCCATCCCCGCCATTCTGCTTCATATTCGATCCGGTATTGAGGCGACGAGGCTTTGACAGCCCGCCTCATTCCCCCCTGATCACCCTGTCGATAGCCTCGGTTGCGGGGGCGTAGATGACCTCGTTGAAGATGCGCTCGGGGATGGCGAAGGATCGCTCGGCATTGTTGAGGACCTTGCGGCCGGCGGGACTGGTGGCGACGAGATGGTTGATGTCGAGGACCTCGCCGCTGGTGCCGATGACGGCGAGGGTGTGGCGGGTGTCGAGCTGGCGCAGAATGGCGAGGTGCGCATAGGCTGGGGCGGCTTCGTGGAACATGACAACGCCAGGTTTGACCTGATCGCACGTGCGGTAGGCGGGACAGGTGTCGTTGGCAGTCCATTCGGACGCGCCGATCGCCCGGCACGCATTCGGCATACGCAGGGCATAGCTTACCAATCAGATATAATTATGTTAAAGATTTTTCACTTGCGGCTGGAAATATTTGAGCCCATTAGCACAAAAATTGCCAAATATGCGGCAGAGGAATACGATATGTATCGCGTCAAGAGCTATTTCTGGTGGCTGACAGGCTTGGCCTCATTGGTCTGGTTACTTTCTGCGTGGCCATTCCCTTTGCCGAACAGCTATTTTCCGTTCCGTACTATCGCCGTTCAATATACTGGCGTCATCTCCATGGTTATGATGAGCCTGGCGATGATCCTCGCCTTGCGCCCGGCGTGGCCGGAACGTTGGATCGGCGGGCTCGACAAGATGTATCGCCTGCATAAATGGCTGGGTATCGGCGCGCTGGTGCTTGCACTGACGCACTTTCTCTTCGCGCAGGGAACGAAATGGGCGGTGAAACTTGGCTGGCTGACCCGTCCGCCACGCGGCGGCGCAGCCAAGGCCGATGCGGCGCAGCAGGTCGACTTTTCGCTTCAGGCCCTGTTTCGCGAATACCGCGGCGTTGCCGAAGACATCTCGGAGTGGCCGTTCTATATCGCGATAGCGCTGATCGTGATCTCGCTGGTGCAGCGCATCCCCTATCACGTCTTCTTCAAGGTCCATCGCATTCTGGCTTTGGCTTATCTTGTGCTGGTCTTCCACAGCGTCATTTTGCTGGAATTCACCCAATGGTTGACCCCGCTGGGGCTGATGATGGCGGTGTTGCTGGCCTATGGCACATGGGCGGCGCTGGTCGTGCTGTTCCGCCGCGTTGGCGCGGGCAAGGCCGTTCAGGGCAAGCTGCAATCCATGCAGTATTATGAGCCGCTAGGTGTCCTGGAAACGGCGATTTCCCTGCCGCAGGGCTGGCCTGGACATCGGCCGGGACAATTCGCCTTCGCCATGTCGAATGCAGCGGAGGGCGCTCATCCGTACACCATCGCTTCTGCCTGGGATGAGACGACCAAGCAGATCACCTTCATCACCAAGGGGCTTGGCGATCATACGCGCCGTCTGGTGCAGACGTTGAAAGTCGGCATGCCCGTCAGGATCGAAGGCCCTTATGGCTGTTTTGATTTCACCGACGACCGGCCTGCCCAGATATGGATCGGCGGCGGCATCGGCATCACGCCCTTTGTCGCGCGCATGAAATATCTGGCCCAGCAGCGTTTGCGCGGTGCGGGCCCGACCCAGAAGGTGCACCTGTTTCACACGACACGCGAAGTCGATGAAACCGCACTCGACAAGATGCGCGCGGATGCTGCCGCAGCGGATGTCGAACTGCATATTTTCATCGATGCACGCGACGGTCGCCTCACCGCCGAGCGGATTCGCGAACTGGTCCCGCAATGGCAGGGGGCAAGCTTCTGGTTCTGCGGCCCGGCAGGATTTGGTGAAGCGTTACGTCGTGATTTTTCCGGTCGCGGCATCAACGTCGCTCGCCATTTCCACCAGGAGCTTTTTGCGATGCGGTGAGGGCTTCCCTCCCACTCGAGCCTTGACCGGGTGACGCCGGACGAGGCGCTACTTCAATGCGCTGCCATCAATCCAGATGGCCGCTTAACCGAGGCAGAAATCCACTTAAGAAACGCCCCGAAACTGTTCAAAAAAAGCCGAGCCACTTCTCAAGCGGGTGGTTAGCCGATCACCAAAGGGCTTGAAGAGATGATCGACGTGAAGGTCGGCGATCGAGGCAAGGGGCGTGCGCTGGTCTTCAGGACACAGTGCGCACACAACCCCATCGCTCGTGACCAACGGCACGCAATCAAGATCCAGCAGAAGGTCCCAGATCTCACCGTTCTCCAGAACGCCAATCGACAGGTTGGAGGAGGAGAGGCGCCCGACATGGGCTGATGGGTAGCCCTTGAGCCGGAACGTCAGCGAAGCGTCCTTGACCTCGGTGATGATCACGCGCGGTATCGATGGATCGCCTGCCTGCGCCAGCCAGTCGATCAAGCCCTTGGCCAGTCGTCTGCTCATGGTGTTTCCGTTGGCGAGGATGGACCTGTCGTCTTGGCCTTCCGCCGCCGCTTTGACGCTTTGCGCGGGATGCGACCGAGGAAGCGCAGCACGAAAGACGTGCCGAAGGTCAGCCGCCGCCGTGGCAAACTCCGCCAGCCGACACTGTCGAAGAGCTTGAGCCTGTCGCCGACAACCGCCTGCAGCACGCTCCAATGCCACTCGGTGTAGTTGAGGTTGAGGATGATCGCCTCGTGATCGGCCATCGTGATTGCCAGGGGCGCATCGGGATCACCCAGGCAAGCGAGGGATGCAGCGGGCATCAGGTCATAGCCAAAGCGCAAGCGATGCTCGGCGGCGAGAGTGGCGATCGCCCGCTTGATGAGCTGGCGCTGATGCAGGAGGCCGATGCCACCGCTGCACAGCCCGAGATTGCCCTGTTCCCTAATGGCCTGGTCGGTCAGGAACCAGAACAGGCCTGACGTGATGCGCGCCGTGATCACCTCAGGACCCGCTGCCCAGCGCAAGGCGTTGAGGATCGCATAGATCCCGCAGAGGCTGTCGAGTTCGCCCTGCCGATGGGGGCGCAACGTCTGACGCCAGGCGCAGGCTGAACCGCCATCAGCAGATCGACGCCGTTCACCCGGTACACGCGGGGTGTCGAACCGCTGGGCCACGTCAGTACTCATCTGCCAGCATGATCGTCAGCACCCGGCAGGTCACCTCGGGATCGGCCGGGTCTGGCGAATGGCCCGTCAGAGCCGTGTCATAGCAATCAATCTTCCAGAGCACCGTCGTGCCCTCGACCTCGGTCAGAGCGCAATCATGCTCGCCATAGGGATCATTGTTGGCATTGAACGCCGCAAACCTGGCCACCGCTGTCACGGCCAGAGCGGTAAACCGCACCCCCTTGGCCAGCACGCCATTGGTCAGAACGACCCGGCCGCCCCGGCCTGTTCGGCGCAGTGCGTCGTTCAGCGCCGCAATCCGCGTGGGTAGCGCATCGTATGAGTTCGCTCTTTGTTCTTAACGCTCTTCCATCACTGCTCCTGTCATCACGACTGTCCGAGGTTCGGGTCCAGCACCGCTCACATCATCCGGACCAGCCGCCGCTGGGCGTCGTGATCGCCGTCGATGTAGCCCTGCGTTGTCTCGATCGAGCGATGGCCAACAAGTTGCTGCACATCCCTCAGTGAGCCACCCGCCCGCGACACCAGCCGCGCTGCCCGCGTGACAAACGTGCGCCGCCCCGAGTGAGACGAGCAGCCTTCAAGCCGCGCCGCACGGCAGGCCTCTGTGAACCAGTTGACGATTCCCCCGGCGCTCATCGCCCCGCCGCGCTGGCTCCGGATCACCGGGCCCAATCGCTCCGCCCCTCGCGCCTGCCGCGTCTCCCGCCACAGCGCGACAAGCGCCGTCCTCAGCTCGCGATGCATCGGCACCCGCCGTCCAAGTCCGTATTTGACGATTCGACCGGGCAGGATCACCAGCGCCCCGATCTTGCCCGCCGCATCCAGCACCATCGGCCATTCGAGCTGAGCGATCTCGCCGGCGCGCAGCCCAGCACGCACGCTGAGCAGCACGATCACACGGTTGCGTTTTGGGGAGTTGGAGGTCGTTGCGACGCTCAACAAGCGCCTGATATCGGCTTCGCTTAAGGTCTTAGCCTGCCGCCCGCGCACAGCGAAGGGCCGCATCAACAGCGATCATCATCAGTGAACAATAGCAGAGCATGGCGAAAAAGTCAAGCTAAACGGATAAATAGACCAACAATATCAAAACGTTGAGGGGAATGAGGCGGATGAAACCGACCCCGCTGCCGCCTGTTCCTGTTGGGCGCGATCAAGAGCCGCACACAGCGCAATTCCAGCCCTAAGCCGCGATGATCATGTCCGAAGGAATGCGCGAACACACGCGGCAATCCGATACAGGATGTGGGGTAAAATGGGGGTTAACGGCCAGCGATGATCGGGATAAAATAATAAAAGCAATGACTTACTAAAATGAAATGGCGGAGACGATGGGATTCGAACCCATGATACCCCTTTCAGGGTATGCTCATTTAGCAAACGAGTGCCTTCAGCCTCTCGGCCACGTCTCCGCACGGGCAAGGCCCGAGGCCGGTGTATGCCTGACCCGCGCGCGGCTGGCAAGCCTTGTTGTCAGCGCGGACTGCGCTTGCGCGCATCGCCCTGCATCCCCGCACGATGGGCGACATACTGATGCTCGATGGCCATTCGATGACGGACTTGCCGGGGGGAGCCCGGCAAGGAGGGCATTTCATGGTCAGTTCCGCATCAAAATGCCGTCAACAGCGCCCCTGTTCATAAGCCATCACTCTAGCCTTTGCGGGCGGCGATCTGCTCTTTAACCCAGGATTTGATCTGGCCGATGCCGCGCAGAACCCCGGCCATGGTGCGGGCGTGGGAAGGTCCGGCATGTTCGGTCGTGTCAATGACGAGGGACGCGATCTCTTCCTTATCGCACCAGCGCGATTCGATGGGATGGCCGGGAATGGCCAGGGAATCGATACGCGTATAGCGCTCTGGCTGCTCGGCAAGGTTCCGGATGTGGTACAGGTCCAGCATGATGCCGGGGCTGAACTGGTGAAACGCCTCGTCATAGGCAGTTTTCATTGTGAACAGGACGCCATTGCGCAGCAGATTTGCGTTCACAGTGATGGCCTTGCCATCCACGGACAGGACATCGAACTCCGCGCAATCGGCAAGGAAGGTCGCCTCGGCCAGCGCCTTGCTGGCGGGCGAACAGGCCATGGCCGAACCTTCCTGCCCTTTCCAGCCCGAAGCCTCTATGCGCAGGAATTCGGCAAGGGCGGCACGCTTGCCTTCGGGGTCGCGCACGGTGCGCATATCGACTGTGCCGAGTTCGTGCAGGCGTCGTTCCCGGCGGCGAATGTCCTTGTTGCGCTTGGTGCCGTACTGTTCGATGTAGCGTGCAAAGCTGGTGACATTCGCGACCGCAGCGCGGTTGTGGCGATGGACGATCTCCATTGCCCGGTCCGTGGCAGCCAGCGTGGTTTCAAGCGCGGCGAAGGCTGCGCGCCCCGATGGCATACAGGGCGCGAGCAGTGTGCGGGCTGCGCCCTCGGTGCGGGCCAAAGCGTCGAGGAAACACCGCCACACGCCCGCCGGGTCAAAACCGGCAATCAGCGGCACGGTCAGCGTGCAATAGATGTTGCGGTAGAATTCCAGCGCCGGCAGCGGCAGACCAGGCATGATCTGGGCGCGCTTCATCGGAAACAGACCGATCAGGTCACTGTCATGGGCGCCATCGCTGTAGATGGCGATGCAGCGGATCTCTGCTTTTTCGATGTGTTCGGCGGAAGCGAGCAGGAACTCAGGCTCATAGAACGGGTTCGGCTCGATGGCGGCCGCAGCCAGCGCGCGCCAGCGGTCGATCTGCGTGGCAAGGCGGGCTGTCGTCGTCCATTCCGCAACGTAGGGCAGGGCGGGATGCAGTTCCCATTGGCGCGCGTAGAGCATCTACAGGCTCCTGGTCAGGATGTCTTTGTGGGAAGGGGAAGCGGCAGGGCACCGGTCAGCTTCCGGCAGCAGAAGGCCAGCATGATCGTGGTGGCGAACTGCGCGCCGAAATGACCGAGGGCCGCACCGAGAACGCCGATCTGTGGCACATATTGCCAGGCCATGATCACCGTCATTTCAAGCCCGATGAACTGCGACAGCATGGCTGAGCGGCCAAACCCCCGCATGATCAGCAGTTCCTCTGCCGGTCCGATCAGGGCGCGGAAGGTGTAGCCGGCCGCCAGAATGTAGACGACCGGGGCAGCGGCGGCATAAGCCTCGCCGAACAGCGTCAGGATCAGCGGCGCCAGGGCGCAGATGATCAGCGCG
>JAIUNP010000194.1 GCA_020161975.1 Pseudomonadota bacterium | reverse complement strand
TGGTCTTCCGGCGTGCCGTGGTAATGACCGGACCACCAGCGCGGGGTTTCCAGCATGATGCGCTCCATTGTCAGGGCAATATCGGGCGTACCACGCCGGCCTGTGAGGCTCGCTTCCAGCTCGGCCAGCGCATAGACCGCCCACCGATAGGCATGGGTAAGCGCGGGGCCGACCTTCTGGATGGCGAAACCGGCCCGGGCAAGGGCGCGATAGGTTTCCGGCGCCTGATAGTCGGTCGAATGGGCTTCGAGGCAGAGACCGGGCTTGGCGTCGAGCACGGCCCGCAGCGCCATTGCGCCATCCGGTGGCAAGGCGTGGACATGTTCCGGCTCGAAATCCAGCCCCGGCTGGACGACAAGGCCGACAACGCGGGCAAAGGCGGCATCAAGGCCCCGCCGCGCAAAGGCGTCACGATGCGCCTCCAGGGTTGCCAGAGCGGCTTCAACGGACGTCGGGACGATCGCCTGATCCTCGCCACGACCGCCACCGGGCGGCGGCACTTCCGTGCCGACAACATAGACCAGCGTTTCAGGATCACTGGCCGCCGCCTCACAGATCCCGGCAAGCTCGGCGGCGCGCTCGGCAGCAACGGTATCGCCCACCTGCGCAGGCTCGCCCGCGCAGCCTTCCGAACAATCGAGGTGTATCTTGCGGAACCCGGCCTGAACGTAGCTGCGCACGAGTTCCGCCGCTTCGGCCATGGCCTCGGGCGCGGCGCGGCTGCGCCAGGCCTGCGGTCCGAGATGGTCACCGCCGAAGGTGACGAGGCTGGACGGGACGTCGGCCTTCTCACAAAGTTCGAGCACCATGGCGCGGAAGCCATCGGCCGTCAGCCCGGTATAGCCGCCGTGCTGGTTCACCTGATTGCTCGTCGCCTCGATCAGCACCGGCCAGGCAAGATCACGGGCCAGCATCAGCGAAGCCGTGAGCGCTTCCGGATGCGCCGTGCAAACCGAAGGGATGGCAACCGCCTCGCCCGCCCGGTTGCGACGGATGATTTCGCGCAAAGGATCGGTCATGATCGGTTCTCCTGCGTCAGAAGGGCTGCTCCACGCGTGCCGCTGCTGTCCCCACCCTCGGGGCGGAGGATGGCAGGCTTTGCGATGGCCGGCAGTAGGATGGGATTGGTCGCCTTGCGCAGCCGCTCTTCAACCCCGGCCATGCCCGAAAGGCCGCCGCCGAGCACGATGCAATCGGGGTCGGCGATACATTGGATGGCACTGATCAGTTCCGCAACGATTTCGCCCCAGACGTCGAGCACACCCTGCATCGCGTTACTGCCCGCAGCGGCTTCTGCCGCGATCTCGCGCCCGCTGGCCCGACGTCCGGTCAGCGCCTCGCAAAGACGCGGCAGGCCCCGACCCGAGGCGAGGGTTTCATAACAGCCGATGCGGCCGCAGCCGCAGGTAACCATGGGCAGGCGATACCGGTTTGCAAGCGTCGCCGGAATGCCGATATGGCCAAATTCACCGACGACACCACGCGTACCGGCCAGCAAGCGACCATCGATGACGATGCCGCCGCCGACTCCCGTGCCGAGGATGAGGCCGACGACAGTGCGATAGCCCCGGCCCGCGCCAAGCACAGCTTCGGAAAGCGCAAAGCAGTTGCAATCATTCTCAAACACCGGATCGACATCGGGAATGGCGGACAACGCATGCCGGAGACCGCGCCCGTTCGCATCAATGTTGGTGGTCATGCTCTCGCCGGTCGCCGGATCGATGTAGCCCGGCAAGCCAAAGCCGATGCGCATGCGGCCAGCCCGGTCGCCACGCAACCAGCCGACCAGGTCTGTCAGGGCGGCGACGAGATCGTCGTAACGATCCGGCGTCGGCACACGGCGGCTGCGAAGCGTGTTCCATGCGGCATCGAACACCTTGGCCTCGATTTTAGTGCCGCCGACATCGACGCCAAAGGTGTCCGCCATCTCATCCCTCATTCGTATGCAGGGTGACGTGAGAGACAACACGCGTGAGCGTGCCGGTGCCCGAGAAGGGATCGTCGACATTGAGCCCGCGCGCATGCGACCAGGCAACGGCGGCGACCTGCGGCAGCAGGATCTGGAGCAGCGGTTGCAGCAGGCCAGCGTGCGGCAGCGGGAAATCGCTGTCTTCCGGACCGATCACCGTCACCGCGCCATCGCCGTACTGGCGGCGAAGTTCGGCTGCAAGATCGGCATCATAGAGGCGCGCGGGCAGGGCAGTGGATGCGAACTGGACGATGCGGGAATTGCCAGTCACGAAGGACTTCGGGCCATGGCGAAAGCCAAGGCTGCTTTCCGAGAGTGCCGGAATGGTTCCGGCGGTGAGTTCCATGACCTTGAGCGCAGCTTCGCGCGAGACCGCCGCCGCCGGGCCGGAACCGACGAACACGATCCGTTCAGGCGCAATCAAGCCGGAAACGGCGCGGACAGCGTCCGGCAGAAGCACCCGGGCACCATCGGCAACGCCGGTCACGAGCCCGTCAAGCCGGACGGCCGGAGCATCACTGAACACCATGAGCGCAGTCAGAAGCATCGTCGTGAAGCTCGATGTCATCGCAAAGCCGGTGTCGTGGGTTTTATCAGGCAAGACGATCACACGCTGTTCCCCGCCCGCCTGGGGCGGACGCCGGGCAAGGACGCTTTCGCCGTTGCAGGTGATGTTGAGCCGGGGCGTCTTCGGGGCCAGACGGTCGATCAGATCGAGCGTGCCAACCGATTCGGTGCTGTTGCCCGAACGCCCGAAGGAGACGACGAGCGGACGGGCACTGCCGTCGAGGAAGTGGCGCGGGGTGGCAACAAGATCGGTGCTGGCAATGGCGCGGAGCCGCCGCGCGGGACGGTCGGGCAGGCTGGCGACGACGATCTCACCGATATAGGCCGATGTTCCGGCGCCGCAGAACCAGACTTCGGTGATATCGAGCCCAGCGATCCAACGCCGGAGATCATCCAGCGCTGGCAGAAGGTCATCAGCGGCCTTGCGCCAGACATCCGGCTGCTGGTGGATCTCACGCCAGGTGGCCCATTGCGACAGGTCGGCGGTTACGGCGGTCATAGCGTTTCAGTCACCTTGGAGAGTGTGTGCGGCGCATCCGGGTCAAGCCCCAGGGCAAGGGCGGTCGCCAGGACAACCGGATAAAGGCGGGTAAGCAGAACAGCACCGGCGGCGGCGGGCGACAGGGTTGCCGGTTCCGCGCCGATGCGAAAAACCCGCGCGCCATGGGCGGAAAAGCGCTGTTCTGCGGCCGAAAGGCTCGCCTGTGTTGCGGCCTCGCCGGTGTCGAGGATCAGGACAGTGAGGCCGCGCGCGGCGAGTTGCAGCGGACCATGCAGCACCTCGGATGCGGAATAAGCCTCCGCATGGAGCGCGCAGCATTCCTTGAGCTTCAACGCCACTTCGAGTGCGACGCCAAAGCCGCTGCCCCGACCGATCACATAGATGCTGGAACTTTCCGCGAGTGTCTCGACCAGCCCGACCGGCCCCCCGGTCCGCGCAGCGGCCTCGACGGCGCGGACGGCCCCGGCAAAGCCCGCCGCGTAGGCGCTGTGGCCCTGGCCCAAGAGGCCCATGCCGGTAGCAATGGAACAGGCAACGGACTTGGTCGCGGGCGTGGCCTTTTCCGGCCCGGCCAGCAGATCAATGGCAAGATCGGCCGCGCCGGCCAGCGGGGAATCGATGGTATTGACGAGCGCGATGGCCTTGCCGCCGCTGTTCACAAAGCCATTGGCCGCCTGCACCAGATCCGGACTTTTGCCCGATTGTGAAATCGCCAGCGCGAGCGCACCGCCGGCCCGGATACCATCCTGAAGGCTGAACACCGAAGGCGGCAGGGTCGTGGTTGGAATGGAGGTTACGCGCATGATTTCATAGGCGAGCACCATCGCCGCCGCATCCGAACTGCCACGCGCCAGCGTATAGATCGCCTGCTGGTTCTGAAGGGCCAGCGCCGGCGGCACCGGCAGGGGGCGCAGCAGCGCCGCCGCAAAGCGAGCCGGAATCTCGGCGGTTTCAGCACGCATCAGCGCGCCGGCGAGGCGAGCGGTCATGGGACATCTCCAAAAGCCAAGGCAATGACGGTACGATCGTCGGAATACTCCTCCGCCGTCGAGCCCTTGACGCCGGGGTGGGCGCCGATCTTGTGAAAATCGGTCCGTTCGACCCGCGCGAATTCCTCTTCCCAGGCCGCGACCCCGGTGCCGGCAGGCACCGAAACGTAACCATCGGTGAAAAGTTCAATTGTCCGGACGCCCGCTTTCGGCAGGCGCGTTTCGATCATTTCGCGCAGCATCGGGGGCGAACCGTTCATACCGCTGTAGCCGAGCGGACTTACGGCATTGTTGGTGTGGGTGGACTGGGTCTGGATGCCGCCCATCAGGAAGAAGCGGACATGATCGGACAGGGCGCTGAATCGCGCGTCCCTGCACACGGCATCAACCACCCGTTCGGCTTCGGCGCGGGACAGAAGCCCATCCTCGCAGGCCTGCTGAAAGCCCAGAAAAACCACTTGCCGGGCGTTCTTCTCAACTGCATCGCCGTCGAACCGTGTCCGAAGCAGGCGAAACGCCGCGACGCGCGCCGCCGTGCTCACCTCATCGACGAGTTTGTTATGGACGTAAGGCGCCTCGCCGTTCACGCGCACGCCGGAATCGCCGAGAATAAGGATGCGGAAGGCCGCCGCCTCCTCGATAACCACGGCAAGAGTGGTCGAAGCGGGCCGTTTCAAGCCGAGCCGAGCGTTGACCGCACCGAGCCGATCCGCGGCCTGCTGGATCAGGTCCGGACCGCTAAGCGCGGACAGTTTCGGATCCAGCGCGATTCCGGAGAAGAATTCCGCCACCGTGCGGGCGGCAATCCGACCGACGGATTCCCCGTTGACCACTGTACCGAAGGGATCGGTTGCTCCATCGAACACGGCATAGATGTGGCCAGGGATGACCATTGGCACATCATCCCCAATCTTGCCGTTCGCACGGAACTTAGAGCGCGAAAAGACTTCGATTTGCATGACGCGAGACCTGCAACTCTGGACACGGAAGGGCCGCCGCACCCGGATCGATCGCGGCGGAAGGTGCTGAAGGTGGCATCAGACGAAGGAGGTTTCCTTGTCGCCCGAAAGCCGGAAGACGAAATAGACACAGAGGCCCGTGCTGATCAGCAGGATCGAGGACAGGGCCGCCGCGATACCGAATTCGCCGTCAATCACCGAGACGTAGATCTTCACCGGCATGGTGATGGTGCGTGCGGTGTAGAGGATCAGCGTCGAGGAGAGTTCGTTGATCGCCGTGATGAAGCTCATCAGCGAGCCGACAATGAGACCGGGCATGATCAGCGGCAGCGTGATCTGCCGGAAGGTCGTCAGCGGTGAAGCGCCGAGGTTGATCGCCGCCTCCTCCATCGAGGGCTTGATCTGCCGAAGGTTGGTCGTTGTCGAACGCACACCATAGGGCAGGCGGCGCATGAAGAAAATCAGGATGATGATCAGTCCGGTGCCGGTGATGTCGAACAGGGGGTTCCGGAACATCACGACATAACCGATCGCCATCACGACGCCCGGGATCAGATAGGGCACCATCAGCAGGAGGTCGATGGTGCCGGCGACCTTCGGGTCGCGCCGGACGATGATGTAGGAGACAATGCCCGAGAAGATCGCGATCAGCACCACCGCGGCGAGTGCATAGCTGAAGCTGTTCAGGATCGCTTCCGGCGCATCGTAAAGCACACGCTGGTAGCTTTCGAGCCCGAAGCCGCCAATGAAGGCCGGGCCGCGCGTCTTCAGCAGCGAGGTGTAGAACACCACGGCCGCCGGCAGCATTGCGATGCCCACCACGGCATAGCAGAAGACATGGGCGGCGATGTTGTGCCAGCCTGTGAGGCGATAGCGGATGGGTCGGTTGGTCAGCGCGCTGGCATACCGGCGCTTGGACAGAATGTAGCGCTGGCCGAGCAGAACCACCATCGAGATCATCACCATGACCAGCGAGATCGTGACCGCCATCGAGGGTTGGCCCCCGAGTTCCGAGGTATAGGCAGTATAAGCGATGGTCGAGAGCGTGCGCACCCCGCGCCCGAGCAGGGCGGGCGTGCCGAAGTCGGCGATGGAGAGCACAAAGGCGATGATCGCACCTGTGCTAACCGCCGGGAAGACCAGCGGCAGCGTCACCTTCATGAACCGCTCGAACGCGGTGCAGCCCATGTTCTCAGCCGCATCCTCAAGTGACTTGTTGACCGCATTCAGGGCCGTCTCGGTCATCAGGTAGATGTAGGGGAACAGCTTGAACGAAAAGACGAATACGATGCCCGGCAGGCCGTAGATCGTCGGTGCCGGCAGGCCGATGGCCTTCAGCGCGTTGGTGATGAAGCCGTTGGAACCCGCCATCATGATCCAGGCATAGGCGCCGATGAAGGGCGGGGCGACCAGCACGAGGATCGCCAGCGTCGAGATGATGGTGCGGCCGCGAATGTGCAGCCGTGCGGTGCAATAGGCCAGCGGCACGCCCAGCAGGCAGGCCCCCAGCGTTCCGAGCGTGCCGATCAGCAAGGTATTCCACAGGGCCGTCAGATAATAGGAACGGGTGAACACCTGCACATAATTGGCCAGCGTGAATCCGCCGGTCTTGGGGTCGATGAAGCTGACCGACAGGACCGAAAAGATCGGCAGGATCAAAAGAATGAAGAGGACCGCGAAGGTCAGCCAGGTCATTGCCGTCCAGAAATCGGGACGGAACAGCCGGATGAGAGACGAGGGAGCGGAAGCGGACTGGTTCATCAGAGCCTCCTGCCGGTGACGGAGTTTTCGAACAGTTTTGCCGCAGCGGCGGCAAAGGAGAAGGTAGCGGTATCACCCGGCCTGAGCCGCACGAGATCGGCGGTGGGATGCGCCATCGCAAAGATTGCCTCACCGTTGGCGGTGAGGCCGCCGACGCGGAGTTCGCGGCCAAGGAAGCTCACGGAATCAATGGTGGCCCGGATGGTGATGCGGTCAGCGGCCTCGACGCCCTGGCCAACGGTCACGCGCATGTCTTCGGGGCGGACGGCGATGACGGCTTCTGTCCCGGCCGGAATGCGTTTTGCCAGATCGAGCTGCGCAACACCTGCCGCGCCTTCAAGCGCCTTCGGCGTCAGGAAGTTGTTCTCGCCCACGAAGGTTGCGACGAACTTGTTGGCCGGCTCATTGTAAAGTTCATAAGGCGCGCTCGCCTGCTGGATGACGCCGCCATACATCACACAGATCGTGTCCGACATCGACAGGGCTTCTTCCTGATCGTGCGTCACATAGACCGTGGTGATGCCCATGCGCTGCTGGATGGCCCGCAACTCCTGCCGGAGTTCGACGCGCAGCTTGGCGTCGAGGTTGGACAAAGGCTCGTCCATCAGCAGAACCTTAGGACGGATCACCAGCGCGCGGGCAATGCCGACGCGCTGCTGCTGGCCGCCGGACAGTTCGTGCGGCATCCGGTGGGCCAGCGCCTGCAATTGCGTGATCTTCAGAACTTCTGCGACCCGGCTCGCAATTTCCGGTTTCGACACCTTGCGCTGGCGCAGGCCAAAGGCCACGTTGTCTTCAACAGACAGATGCGGAAACACCGCATAATCCTGAAACACCATGCCCATGTCGCGCTTGTGCGCCGGAACTTTGCCGATCGACGTGCCCGCGACTATGAGATTGCCCGAATCCTCCTTGTGGAACCCGGCAAGCGTCCGCAGCAGGGTGGTCTTGCC
>JAIUNP010000193.1 GCA_020161975.1 Pseudomonadota bacterium | reverse complement strand
GGATCGCCGCGGACCTACGGGGCGAGCTGCCGGCAGAATGCCGAACCATTTTTGGCGATGGAGACGCTGGACTTGCCGTACTTGTGGATGAGGCCATCCGCGACGGAACAGAGATCGCGATTGCCCGATTGTCTGTGATCGGCGGAGCCGAGTGATGCGCCTCCAGCGGTTTTATCTGACGCGCTACGGCCACTTTACGGATTTCGTGCTGGATTTTGGCGAAAAACTGCCGGATCGCCCGGACTTCCATCTCATCTACGGGCCAAATGAAGCGGGTAAATCCACCGCCTTTTCGGGCTATCTCGACCTGCTGTACGGAATACCGCGCAACAGCCGATATGACTTCCGGCACGGCGAAGGCACAATGCAGGTTGCCGCTGATCTCGCGTTTCGGGATGGGATACGGCATTTCCAGCGTGTGAAAAAGCTTCGCGACAGTTTGCTGGATCGTGCGGGGAAAATCCTCCCGGAGCAGGCCATTCTGTCCGAACTGGGTGGCGTGACGCGCGACCAGTACAAGCAGATGTTCGTGCTCGATAACGAGAGCCTTGAAAGCGGCGGCAATAGCATTTTGGAGAGCCGGAGCGACCTTGGGCAACTGCTCTTTTCCGCAACCTCGGGGCTTGGCGGTATCAATCAGCACATTGCAAAGCTGCACGAGGAAGCGGACGAACTCTATCGGAAGCGTGCATCAAAAACCGCCATCGCCGAGGCCAAGCGTGCGATTGCCGAACTGGATGGTGAGATCAGGAAGATCGATACGTCCAGTGCTGCTTATGCCGCCCTTGTCGAGGCCCGTGACAAGGCTGAGCGCTGCCATCAGGAGGCGCTGAAGGCGCAAAGCCTCGCCAGAAGTGGTCTTGACCTGGCGCACAGGCAGGGTCGGGCCATGGGTCTGCTCGCCGAATGGCAAACCCTGCGCAGCGCGATTGCCAAGGATGACGGCGCGGCAGCGTTGACCGAGGCGTTGGTCGAACGTGTTCTTGCGCTTGAGCCACAACGGATCACACTGGAAGCAAGAGCCAGTGAATTGGCGCGGGAGATCGCTGATTGCCAAACCGAGCGGGATGCGATTGCGCAGGATGAAGCCGCTCTGAGCATTGCTGACAAGCACGGTTCCCTGCATCAGTTGCGTGGGCGTCATGCGGCTTCGCGCGAAGACCTGCCCAAACGGCGCAGCGCCTGCGATGAGGCTCTCTTGGACCTCAAAGGCATCATCCAACAGGTCGGCCTGCCCCCGGACACACCGCCCGAAACAGTTCCCCTGCCCTTTGCCTTGACCAGCGAGCTTCGTACGTTGATGGGGCAAAGGAATGCGCTGGACGCCAAGCGCGAACTGCACCTGCGCGAAGCTCAGCGTGCCGAGCGCGAACTGGAGGACGCCGAGATCACATCGCCCGGCCTGTCTGGCCCCGCCCTTGATGAGGAAACGGCCTCCGCCCTGGAGACGATGCTGGAAACGTTGCGGGAGGCCGGGATTACGGCTCGCCTGCACGGGCTGCAACGCGAGGTCAGGAGGGAAGAAACCCGTACGGACCGGGCGATGGAAGCACTGTTGCCATGGCGCGGCGACGGCAACGCGCTGCGCGGGATGTTTGCGCCTGAAGAGGCGACGGTGCAACAGTTGCGACACCAGAGGGACAATGCAGCGACTGCCTGCGAAAATGCTCGGCGTGAACTCGATGAGCTATCCCGAAAACGCGACGGGGCTGCGGCCGCCACACATGCCATAACAACTGATACGGGGCTGCTCTCCGACGCAGACAAGAGCGCCATCCGGCAAGCCAGGGACGCAGCATGGGAGAGGCATCGCCGTGCACTCGATGCTGCCACGGCCGAGGCATTCGAGGTGGTGATGCGGCAGGATGACGCTGCCGGCGCGGCGCAGCTTGGCCATGCCCAGCGCTCCGCCGAACTCGCCCGTCTTCGACAGGAGGTGCTCGCCGCGGACATTTTGCTGGGACCAGCAAGGGATCGCGCTTCGGCAACGCAAGGGGCGCTGCAAAATGCGGATGCCAAGATTGCCGCATTGATCGGCGGTATATCGCCGGAATTTCCGCCCGGCTTCGGAATACCGGAGCTGACGCAGTGGCTGCAACGACGCAGCGCCGCTGTGGAAGTCCTTGCACGGCTGGACGATCTGCGCCGCGACCTCGCGGAGGCAGAGCAGGACGAACGCGCGGCTATCAAGCGGATGGTCGCCGCTCTTGAAAAAGCGGGTCTGGCAGCGCCAAATGTGGCGTCGCTGGATGCCTTGATGCAAAGCATCCGCACGATTGTTTCTGCCAGCCGCGATGCGCTGCAATACCGGCGGAAACTCGACCGCTGCAGGATCGACATCGAACGTTGGCGGGCGGCGATCGTTGAAATCAACGATGACCTCTCAAAATGGCAAGGTCGTTGGGAGCACCTGCTGTCCACATGCTGGCTGGGAAGACTGGCAAGTGCACTGCCCCCCGCAGATGTTCAGAAAATTCTCGACATTATCGAGCCCGCCCCGGGCATCATTGCGAAGTGGCAGGAGGCGCAGCATCGCATCACCGCCATGGAGCAGGATGACGCGGCATTCCGGGTCGCGCTGGTGGAACTCGCCCATGGTCTTGGCATCAATCCGGACAGGTTCACGACGGACCAACTGGACCAGCACCTTCAGGAACGAATTGCAAAAGCGCAATCCGCGCGGGAGCGTCACGACGACGCCGAACGCCGGCTTGACCGCGCGTTGGGCCTGCAACAGGAGCTTGGCCTGGCGCAGTCAGATTTTCATGCGAAGACCGACGATATTCTTGCGGAGCTTGCGGTGCCTGATCTGCCTGCGGCACTGGCTGCCGTAGAGGCCGGCCGCCGGCGGGCGGAACTTGAACATCGGGCCCGGGACATCGAGGAAAAACTGCTCGCTGAACTGCATGTGGCGGATATCGAGACAGCCACCCAAGCCCTCGGCGGGCTGGACGAAGCTGGTCTCGCCGTCAACATCGCTTCTTTCGAAGCGCAGTTGCAAGACAGCGATGCGGATGTTCCGGCTGCCTTTGCCGCCTTCAGGGAGGCCCGTCGAAATCTCGACGCCGTTGGTGGCGATGATGCCGTTGCACGGCTTCGGGCCCACAGGCGCACCAAGCTTATCGAAATCGAAGCCCTTGCACGGCGCTATCTGGCCTTGCAGGCCGGTGCAATTGCAACAGAGCGTGCCCTGCGGCAGTTCAGGGATCAGCACCGAAGCACCATGTTGCAGAGCGCTTCGGAGGCCTTCAGCATCATCAGCCGTGGAGCTTACGCCGGACTCGCCACCCAACCCGGACATGGCGGTGAGGTTCTGGTGACTGTCGATGCGGGCGGTGGATCGAAGCTGGCGAGCGAACTTTCCACGGGGACGCGTTTTCAGCTCTATCTCGCGCTGCGCATCGCAGGCTATCGCGAGTTTACAGCGATACACCCGTCGGTTCCGTTCATTGCTGATGATATTCTCGAAACTTTCGACAATGACCGAACGTCGGAAACACTGCGGCTGTTGTCGGATCTCGCCCACGTTGGCCAGGTCATCTGTTTTACCCACCACACTCACGTGTGCGATCTTGCGCGCGACGTTGCCCCATCAGTGCAGATCCATACGCTGGTCTCAAAGTAACGTTGGGCACCGGATCAAGGGCAACGTCGACCTTCGCTGGACCAGACATGTCAGCAGTCCTGTTGAGCCAGATCGATCGGCCTTGCTTTTGATTGCCTGGGGAGCAAACGACGACCTCCCCGCGCGGGATATTCGGACCGCAAGGCTTCATCGTCGCCGCATACCGGTCCGCGCCGTCGGCACGACCAGATCACCGTGTCATCGGACCGCCTTCGGCTTGCGCTCAATTTCGATCAGGCGCGGAAGGGTTCATGATCCTGTCCGAGGTTGACGCGATGTCCGAGGCGGCCCCGCCCCCCTTGGCAAGATCGCCATTATCCCGGCGTTCCGCCGCTGTCTCATCCCGCTGCCGAGAAGCGATACTCAGTGATGTGGCGATAGACAGCGCCGGGGCGCAGAACCGTGGACGGGAGATGCGGCAGGTTGGGACTATCCGGCGCGTGCTGGGTTTCCAGGCACAGGCCGGCGCAGGGGCCATAGGTTGCGCCGCCAATGCCCGGGACCGGAATGTTCAGCTTGTGCGCATCGTAGAACTGCACACAGGGCTCGGTGGTCCAGGTTTCCATGGCCACGCCCGATCGGGCGGAGGACAGCGTGGCGGCCAGCGCCAGTTCCAGTCCGGACCGATCTGCCTCACGCCGGTCGCGCCGCAACACGTAATTGCTGTCATAGCCGAAATGCGTGCCTGCTGCCGTCAACTCGCGCACGGTGCGCGGCACCCGGAAGTCGTAGGGCGTGCCGGAGACGGGCGCGAGCGAGCCATCGGGAATGCCGTTCGCATCGGTGGGCGTGCGCACATTGGCGCGGATGCTCAAAGTGTGGTCGAGAATGTCCGGGCTGCCATCAAGATTGAAATAGGCGTGGTTCGTGAGGTTGATCACGGTTGCCTTGTCTGTCGTCGCCGTCAGTTCGATCCTGAGCGTGCCGCCTTCCAGACGATAGCGGCAGGTGGCAATGACCGCGCCAGGATAACCGGCCTCGCCATCGGGTGAGACGATGCCGAGGGTCACGCTGTCGGCATCGGCGGCCAGGGTCGTCCATGGCCGCTTGCCGAAGCCCGCGCCGCCGCCGTGGATGGAATGCAGACCGCCAAGGTTGAGCGGCAGTTGATACTCTTCGCCGTCCAGCGTGAAACGCCCGTTTGCGATGCGGTTTGCCACCCGCCCGGCAATGGCGCCGGCGTGGGGCGAATGCTGGTGGTAATCCTCCAGCCGGTCAAACCCGAGGGTGAGCCGCTGCCAGCGCCCATCCGGCATCCGGAGTTCGAGATCACGCAGAACCGCGCCGTAATCGATGACGCTGGCGCGCAAGGTTCCGTCCGTGATGCGCGTTTCCAGTACGGGGGTGCCGTCGAAGGTTCCGAAGATGCTGCGGCTCATTGGCTGGCTCCTGTCGTTGCCGAAAGAGGAGCCGCCCTGCCCGCCGACGTCAAGCGTTTCCGGATGGCTTTCCAAATCTGTCGGCGCTCGGCAGCAACCGGGCCGAGTTGAGCAGGAAGGCGAGTTCCGAGCCGACATGGATCAGCGCGGCGATCAGCGGGTTCAGCATCCCGACCGCCGCCAGCACGATGCCGACCGTGTCGACCGCGATGGTGCCGCCGAAATTCTGCATGATGATACGGCGCGTGCGCCGCGCGATGCGGATGGTCTCGACCAGCTTCGACAGATCGTTGCCGATCAGCACGATATCGGCGCTTTCCTTGGCCACATCCGTGCCGCCGCCCATCGCGATGCCGAGATTGGCCGATGAGAGCGCCGGCGCATCGTTCACGCCATCGCCCACCATCGCCACATGACGACCTTCGGCCATCAGCGCCCGGATGCGCCTGAACTTGTCATCGGGCAGCATGTCGCCCTGCGCTTCGGCGATATCCAGGCTGCGCGCAACCTTGTCGGCCACCGCCTGAATATCACCCGAGAGCAGCACCGTGCGGATGCCCAGCCCGGCAAGATCGTCCATCGCCTGCCGCGCTTCGGGGCGCACGGGGTCCGCCACACGGATTTCACCGGCAAACGAACCATCCACCGCCAGCATGATCTCGGAACCGCCTACCTCGCCGCTCGCCTGAGGCACCGCGATCTTCGCCTTGGCCATCATCTTGCGGTTGCCGAGCAGGAGGTCCCTGCCCTCCATCCGCGCGCTGATGCCGTGGCCAATCGTGTAGCTGAAAGTCTCCGGCTCCGGCACGGTGATGCCCCGCCGCCTTGTCTCGGCCAGCACCGCCAGCGCCAGCGGATGTTCGGACCGCATTTCCAGCCCGGCGGCGAGGCGCAGAACCTCGGCCTCCGTGAAGCCCGGCGCGGCGCGCACGGCTTCAACGGCCGGTTCGCCCAGCGTCAGTGTGCCGGTCTTGTCAAGGACGATGGTATCGATAGCCGCCAGCGTTTCGAGATGGATGCCCCCCTTGATGATGGAACCGAGATTGGCAGACCGGCCTATGCCGCCCAGAATCGCCAGCGGCGTTCCCGCCGCAACGCCGCAGGCGCCCGCAACGATGATGACCGAGATCGTATCGCGGATGTCGCGCGTGATCAGATAAGTGATGACCGCCGCGGCGAAGGAAAAGTAGACGAGGTAACCAGCCAGCCGGTCGGCGATGCGCTGCACCGGCGCGCGCGATTGTTCCGCCCGCTCCACCGCCTCGATGATGCGCCCGAAGCTGGTATCGCGCCCGACGCGCTCAACCTGAATTTCAAGGCTGCCGATCTGGTTGATCGAACCGGCATAGACCGTTGCGCCAAGCCCCTTTTCCGCCGGCATGGATTCGCCGGTGATACGCGACTGGTCAACGCTGGAGTGCCCGTCGATGACGATGCCATCGACGGAGATCTTCTCGCCGGGGCTGATCAGCACGCGCTCGTTGGGTCGAATTTCCGCCACCGGCACGGTGACGATCTCGCGCCCGCGCCGTACGCGCGCCTCCTGCGGGATGAAATCCACAAGATCGCGAATCGCGGTGCGGCCGCGTTGAACGGTCAGGTGCTCCAGTTCTTCGGCCAGCAGCACGAAGAAGGCGATGACAATGGCCGTGAAGAACTCCGAAATCGCCGCTGCCGCCACAATCGCGATGGACATCGAGAGTTCCATGGTCATGCGACGTTCGAGAATATTCTCCACCGCCTCACGCAGGATCGGCCAGCCGGAGAACAGCAGCGCAGCAGAGCCGAGCACCAGCGGCCAGGGCCTTGCAGGCTCGAACCAAAGAACGGCTGCAACGATGCCGGCGACCACGATGCGCGCTATCGCGATGGGCTCGAACGAGACCGCATCATGGACATCGCCATGGCGTGCCGCAGGGCGCGCGCCCTCGGTCAGGTCCGAAGCGGCGTCGGGCGCATGAGCGTGCGTGCGGAGGGCATGTGTCTGAAGTTCCATGCCGCCCTCTTAAACCTAATTTAGAATGATTCCAAACCTAATCTGGAATAATTCCGCATTCTTGAGGCAAGCACGGTCCGTGGAAGCACCGCAGGGTCAGAAAGGAACGCGTGCGCGCAAGAACGGGCAACCAAGCATTAACGCTAACAATTTATGTTCTTCCCAAGTTTCAGGGTAGACTATGTTGCACAGACCCAGCACTCTCTCGCTATCCGCTCTTGCGCTTCTCGGGACTGCCGTCACCGGCAAGGCCGGCGATGCGCCTCCGCCGCCAGCCGAACTTGGCCTAAGATCGTTCATCGATATCGCGCCGGACTATTCCGGCAAGATTCTGGACTGGCAGTGGCACGTCAACGGCAAGGCCGTCGCGCCGCTGGAAGCGGTGGAGAGCGGCGAACTCATGGCCGGGAAGCTCTATATCGGCGCGCTCGCCCGCTTCTCGGAGAACATGGAGCGCACCAACATCATCGGGAAGTTCCCGCTTCTCGGGCAGTTCCCCACCAAGCATAAACGGCAAAGGCGTGCGGGCGAGTTCCTGTGGAACAACGCCCACATCGGCCTGACGATGGTTCCGACCGAATGGCTCACAGGCTTTGTCGAGGTGGTCTACACTGATCTTGTTTATCCGGGGCAGGATCACTGGCAGGCTCGCAAGGCTTTTCTGTCGGTCGGCAACCTGAAGCAGTTCCCGGTCTATGCCT
>JAIUNP010000192.1 GCA_020161975.1 Pseudomonadota bacterium | reverse complement strand
CGATCGACTTCGGTGACATGCGCTCGTTCAACCCGTTCGTCCATTCCATGACGAATCATTACTTCAACGCGCAGGCCGAAGACGGGCAGTTTCTTGTCGGCTACAAGAAGGATGGCTGGCACATCACAGCCACGGCCTTCGGTGGCGGGCGCCAGCTCCGCGTTGCCGATTCCGACCATCGGCGCGGCAGCATCGGCAACTTTTCCGTGAACGGCTCCAAAACCTGGGATTTCGGCGACAGCCTGATCGTCAAGCTTGGCGGCGGCTATCTCAACGGCACGATCTACGATTCCACCCTCGCCCATCACACCTCGCGCGATATCGCGCTGGCCGGCAAGCGGATCACCAATGGTGCGTGGGATGTCAACGGCATGGTGAGCTACAAGGGCTTTGACGTGCAGGCCGAATATACCAGCACCGTCAAGGACTGGCCGGCCGGCGGCGCCAGGGTCACGGCGATGACCGTTCAGGGCCGCTACACCACAACCATTCAAGGCTGGACGACAATTGCCTCGGTCGGCTTCAGCCGTGGCTCGCAGGGGCCGGACAATTCGACCTGGCACGAGATGAAGCAGTGGGTGGCCGGGCTTGAGATCAAACCGCACAAGCAGATTTCGCTGGCCGCCGAATATGTCCATTCATCCGATTTCGTGCCGCTAGTGCGGCTGAAAACCTCCGCCGATCCGCGTGTCCGGTCCGATACCTGGACCTTCGGTGCGCGCCTCCATTTCTGACCCGACGAGACCCGTCGCGTTCAACCTCGGCCGGGATGCAAATCCCGGCCTCTTTTTTGCGCCCGGACATCCTGAAAGAGGAGCCGCACCAGCGAAGGCAAGGGACGGTTCCCTACCGACCAAAGAGGTTCAATGGCAGGGCGTTCGTCGTCAGCAGGTAGAGCAGCCCCGTCACCGTGATGATCGAAACCAGCGTGCCGATCAAAATGCCGGTCGAGGCGTTTTCGATATAGACGTCATATTGCCGCGCCACGACAAAGACATTCAGCGCCGGCGGCAAGGCTGCCATCAGGATCGCCGTATAGACCCACTCCCGCTCGAAGCCGCCGATCAGCGACAGCAGCACCCAAACGATCAGCGGGTGCAGGATCAGCTTGATGAAGAGGTGGATTGGCAATTCGCGCGGCACTTTGCCCATATCGCGCGAGGCCACCGTTACGCCCAGGGCAAACAGCGCCACCGGCGCCGCCGAGTTCTTCAGGTAGGTGATCATCGTGTCGATGGCGGCCGGCGGATGATACTGGAAGTACGCCGCAAGCACCGCAATGAAGGTGGCAATGTTGAACGGGTGGCTGACAATGCGCCAGACAACCAGTTTCATCGTGCCCCAGACATCCAGCTTCTCGCTTGCCCCCAACGCCATCAGGAACGGGATGAGCGAAAACAACAGCGCATTATCGAACACGAAGATCAGCGCGGTGGGAACGGCGGCCTTCGGGCCGAGCGCAGCCAGCGTCAACCCCGGCCCCATATAGCCGATGTTGGAATATGCGCCGAGTACCGCCTGAATGGTCGCCGGCCTGAGATCCCCCTTGTAGAAGGCCAGTCCGATGCCGAGCGACAGCACGAAAACAAGATAGGTGGACAGCGTGGTGCCGATCACGAACCACCAGTTCTGCAATTCCTCGAACGGGGTCGCGGCAATCAGCCGGAAGAACAGCGGCGGCAGCGCGACATAGACGATGTAGAAATTCATCCACGCCAGACCGCTCTCGGGCAAACGTTTGATCTTGCCACAGAAGAAACCGAGCACGATCAGCCCGAAGAACGGAAGCGCGAGGTTGAGGACGTTCAGCATGGGTGCGGCAAATTCTTTGCTCTCTAACCAAATGAGTGTGGATGCCTCTGCACCCTTCCGGGGTCAGGGTCAATCGTTAACGGGATTTTACCGAACAAAAAACCCGTGATATGAGTGCAATTGACGTTGGGCACAGGGTTGACCTATGCGCTGCCCCCAGCATCAGGAGTTGAGTGATGGCTTTTCGAGCGGCCAAGTTCAGTATCGGTCAGGTTGTCCGCCACAGGCTTTATCCGTTCCGTGGCGTCGTCTTCGACATCGATCCGGTGTTCGCCAACACCGAGGAGTGGTGGGAGGCGATCCCCAAGGACATCCGCCCCAGGAAGGATCAACCCTTCTACCACCTCTATGCCGAGAACGATGAAACCGAGTATGTCGCCTATGTTTCGGAACAAAACCTCGTTCCGGACACGTCGGACGAACCGTTGCGGCATCCGCAAATTCAGGAATCCTTTGTGCAGAACAAGGACGGCTCGTTCTCGTCCAAGCGCGGGCCGATGCACTGACGGATTGACTGTGCGCCGCTGGACCAGGATCCGCGCCAGCCGCAACCATCGGTTTACCTTGCCTGCGAATAAGCCCCTGGCCGCAACTGAAGGTGAACGGGACTTTACCGGAAACGGGTGCATTTGACGAAGGACGGCGCGGAGTTGCGCCGGCTCCGGAGTTTGCCCATGTCCCGCCGTCACCTCCTCGCTGCTGTTCTGGCCACGCTTGCCTCGTCTGCCGGCGCGGCGGATTTTTACCGCCCCGAACCGAGTTTCAGCTGGGCCGGCTTCAGCTTCGGCGGGCATATCGGACACATCGCTTCCCCGCTTGGCGGCAATCTTTCGAGCTACACCGGCTATGCGGCGGGGTCTTTCGAGGCCGCCGGATTCCGGCGTTTCGACCTGTCGCCGAAGGGGCTGATGGGGGGCGTCGGCGTGGGCTACAATTTCCAGGCCGGGCGGTTCGTGGCAGGCGTCGAAGCGGATATCAGCCTGCTGGGAAGTAACAGCGATGGCCAGTCGAGCGCCGTTCACCGGGCTTCGCTCCCCACCTTGTCTGTCACGCGGACCGAGACGATCAACCTCAAATCACAGGCAAGCTGGCTGGCGACCCTGCGGGCGCGCGCCGGCTATGCCGTGCTCGACCGGATGCTCGTCTATGGCACCGGCGGCCTTGCCTTCAGCCAGTTGCGCACCTCTGCGGCACAGGTCGCGGTTATCAACACCGTGCCGCTCTCGGGCGGCACCACCACGACAACCCAGGTCAACAGCGCCACCAGCGATTCCTCAACCCGCACCGGCTGGGCGCTGGGCGCCGGTGTCGAGGTCGCAATTTCGCGCTCGATCACACTGCGCGGGGAATATCTGCACTACCAGTTCGGCGACCGCATCGTCACATTGCGCGATCAGGGCAACCCGGCCCTCTCAACGAGCTACAAGTTCCTCAATCGTGGCGACATCTACCGGATTGGCGTCAACACGCTGTTCTGACCGCTCGCTCCCGCACGGCGCATGGGTGACTGGGCTTTCGTCCCTTATGCTGCAAATGAAAACAACCTCAACTTGTTCCGCTTAGCGGTCGATTAACCTTACTGGGGTCTTATCGAAGCAGTCCGTACTTGTCCTGTGACGCCAAGTTTCGAGTTGTTCCGATGCAGAAGTCCATGCCTCGCGCCCGCTCATTTGCCAATTCAACGGCAACGCTCGCCGTCGAGTATCGCAGCCGCAAGGGTGTGCGCCAGTTCGAAATCAGCCCCGCAACGTTCGGCAGCCTGGTTGGCCTGATGCTGCTCGTCTGCATGGCCGCTGTTGTCTCCGGCCTCTACATCTTTTCAAAGGATGAGGTTCTGCGCTCGGTCCTCTCCGGTCAGGCCCGGATGCAATATGCCTATGAGGACCGGATTGCCCAGCTTCGCACCCACATCGACCGGGTTGCGGGCCGGCAGCTTGTCGATCAGGACACGGTTGAAGCAAAGCTGCACGAACTCATCAACCGGCAGGTCCAGCTTGAATCGCGCCAGGCGCTGATTGCCCGCATCGCGGATGATGCCTCGCGCGCTGGCATTGCGGTTCCGGAGGCGCGCGTTCCAGCGGCGCCGAAGCCCGATGTCACCGGCACCATCAATGCCTTCATGCCGCTCGGGACGCCGGCCGCTACAAAGGATGCGCAGCCGCGCGCCAAGCCGATGCCGGAAGAACCGGGCCTGCGCACTTCCACCGGCGCGCCGAACGCCGTGCCCAAGACACTTGCCCTGCCCAGCCCGCACCTGACGCATGTGGATCGCCGTTCGCTGCCTCTCATTCTGGAACAGGCACAGACCAGCGCGACCATGATGGCAACAACGCAAATGGCGCAGTTGCGCGGCATCGAGAGCAAGGCGCAGATCTCTGCCCGCCGCTACCGCAGCATGATCGATAACACCGGCCTCAATGTCGCGCGCTTCCTGAAAACGCCGGCCAAAGCCAATACCGAAACCGCAATGGGCGGTCCGCTCATTCCGCTGACCAGTGCGGAGGCGGTGCAGTTTGAAAAATCGCTGGCTGCCGCACAAACGTACCTTGAGGAGACCGAGCGCCTCGGACATGTCGTTCGTGCGCTGCCCGTTCGTCGCCCGTTGCCGCGCGGCTATGACACCACCAGCGGCTTCGGCGCCCGTTCAGATCCATTCACGCGCGGCCTTGCCTTGCACGCCGGCCTCGATTTCCGCGCCTCGACCGGCACACCGGCCCGCGCGACTGCGGATGGCAAGGTGATCGAGGCGGACTGGGTGGGCGGTTATGGCCGCATGGTCGAGATCGACCATGGTTACGGCATGACGACGCGCTTCGCACATCTCTCGGCCATTGAAGTCAGCGTCGGCGACCGGGTTTCCAAAGGCGATGTGGTGGGGCTGGTCGGCTCGTCCGGGCGTTCCACCGGCCCCCATCTGCACTATGAGGTGCGCATCGACGACGAGGCCGTGGATCCGGCCACCTTCCTCCGCGCCGGCGAGCGCGCCGCCATCGATTGACGGCTCCCCGGTTCGATTCGAGGGCGCGCTGCACTGCCGCGACGCGGCAGGAATGCCTCACCCTCCCAGAAGCAGCAGCATCGCCGGCAATGTCACCGCACAGGCAATTGTCTCGAAGGTGATGATGGCCGCCATCAGCCGCGAATCCCCGCCCATCAGTCGTGTCATGATATAGGCCGCGCCCGCCGTCGGCACTGCCGTGCAGACCAGCAGGACGCCGAGATCCGGCCCTGTCAGCCCGGCAAGGCGGCCTATCCCCGCCGCCAGCATCGGCAGGCCGATCAACTTGATGCCGGAGGACAGCAGCACCGGCATTGACGGACGGCCAAGATCGGCCAGCCGAAGACCACTGCCCACCAGCAGCAGTGCCGCCGGCAATGATGCCTTGCCGCAGATATCAGCCGCCGTCATCAACGCGGTCGGCATCGGCAATCCGGTGGCATTGATGGTCAGTCCGACGATGCTGGACCAAATGAACGGGTTCTTGAGAAGATCAACGGCGCTCAGCCTGCCTTTGTCCCCCTCACCAAAGCGGCGCAGAATCAGCACAGACGTAACGTTGATGGCCGGAATGATGGCGACAATCGCCACCGCAAACAGAGTCAGCCCGCGCTTGCCGAAAAGCTGATCCGCAAGCCCCACGGCGACGAAGGTGTTCCAGCGGATTGCCCCCTGAAAGACCGAGGCAAAGGCCGGGCCGCTCATGCCGAAGCGCCGGTTGAGCAGCGGATAGGCCGCCAGCAGGGCCAGGCCGGCGGAGGCGACCGAGCCGAACATGACAGCGCCAAAATTCAACGCAGGCACCGATTTCAGATCAGCTTTTACCAGCGCGTAGATGATCAGCGCGGGAAAGAACACCTGAAAGCTGATATGCTCGAAGCCGCGCCAGTGCTCATCCGTGACATGCCCGCGATCGCGCAGCCACCATCCCAGAATCGTGACCAGAAGGATCGTCGTCACGCTGTCGAGAATTCCAGGCATGGTGTAGGGTCAGCCGCTCGCAAATGGCTGGCGCCTGTGAAGGTCCCCGTTCAGATCGGGTTCACGGCGCCGGTCTTAAGAAAGCGTTACTGCCTCACGCTTGAGGAGTACAGGGAAAAGGCCATGACACAGGTTACAGGGTTCCGCCGTCTCGCTGCTGTCTTTCTGTCGGGCGCATTGGTCATTTCGACCATGCCTCCCGTTCAGGCCCAGCCGATTCCGATGAGCCGCGATCTTGGCGCCAGCGAGCAGCTTGCGCAGGTTCGCTACCGTCGCGGTGCGCCGCCGCGCCATGGTTATGTTCGGCGCCATCGCGGCAACGGCGGCGCAGCGGCTGCCGCAATTATCGGCGCGCTCGTGCTTGGCGGCGCTGCGCTTGCAGCATCGCAACATTCGCGCCAGCGCCGCGACTATTACGCCTACGATGATTATCCGCCGCCGGGATACGGTTATGCGCCGGCGCCGAACTATGGCTATTCCCAAGGGTATGGCTATGCCCCGGGCTATGGCTATTCGGAGCCGCAATATCACGCGCCGCGCCAGCGCGGACGGGTGGCGCCGCCCGCCGATACGTCATCACCCTATGCCGTGGCGCCGCAGCGCGCCGGAGCCCGCAATCGGGTCCAGTGGGAACAGTCGCAGCCCTACAACCCGCGCCATCGCTACACCAACCCCTACACCGGTGAATTGTTGCCGCCGGGCGTACGCCCGCCGCCGATGCCGCAATAAGGGGCGCGTGCCCGTGCGATCCTGCGCCTAGCCGCGCAGGTTTGCGAGCCGGTCCAGTGCGCCCTGAAGAATAAAGGCGGCTGCGGTGGCATCAATCACCGCGCCGCGCTTTACCCGTGACATGTCCGCCGCGATCAGCGCGCGCTCGGCGGCGACGGTGGAGAGGCGTTCATCCCAATAAATGACCGGCAACGGCAGGATAGGCGCCAGATTGCGCACAAAGGCGCGCGTTGCCTGCGCGCGTGGACCTTCCGAGCCATCCATGTTCAGTGGCAGCCCCAGCACCAGAGCCGCAATCTGATGTTCGCCGGCGATTTTCACCAGCGCCGCCGCATCCTCGCGGAATTTCGTGCGCTTCAGGGTCTTCATGGCGGTGGCAATGCGGAATTCGATGTCGGACAGCGCAAGGCCGATGGTCTTGGTGCCAAGATCGAGCCCGAGCAGACGCTGGCCGCGCTGAAGGCGTGTCGCCGCCTCTTCCAGTGAAATCACGTTGTCTGCCACTTGCCACTCCCGTCTTCGATCTGCCACCCTCCTACAATAGTCCCTGCGGCGGTGCAGAAAAATCGGGAGGCATTTCGACATGAAGATCACCTGGCACGGCCATTCGGCCTTCACCCTCGAAGCCAGCGGCAAACGCGTCCTTGTCGACCCGTTCCTGAACGGCAATCCCACTTTCGCGGGCAATGACGGCGAGGGCGTTTCCCGGCGCTATGCGTCGGTCACAGATGGCATAACGCATCTTGTCATCACGCATGGGCATTCGGACCATACAGGCGATGCGGCCGACATCGCCATCCGCCAGCAACCCAAGGTGTTCTGCAATTACGATCTTGGCGTCTGGCTGATGGGAAAGGCGGCTGCCCTGAACGGCGGCGAGGATTCCGGGGCGGCCTTTGAACACATGAACACCGGCGGCACCGTGGACAGTGACGGGGTCTCCGTCACCCTCACGCGCGCCGATCATTCCTCCGGTGCGCTGGAAGACGGCGTTTCCCATGCGCTCGGCAGTGCCAATGGCACCATCATCCGCCTGCCGGGTGCGCCGGTCGTCTGGCATATGGGCGATACGGATGTGTTTTCGGATATGGCGATGATCGATGATCTTTGGAAGCCGGAGATCGTCATCATTCCCATCGGCGACCGCTTCACCATGGGGCCGAAAGGCGCGGCTTATGCCGCTTCGCGATACCTATCTC
>JAIUNP010000191.1 GCA_020161975.1 Pseudomonadota bacterium | reverse complement strand
GCGGTGAAACCTCTTCTGCCCTGATCCGTCTTGCGACGCTGGTGCTGAACCAGGGCCGGGAGGCAGCTGGTGTGGATGCGGCTGGCCATGCCGGCGTTGCCTATGCGCTGACAGGGCTGTTGCGCGCCTTCCCATGGCAGGCGCGGCAGGGGCAGGTGTTCGTGCCGCCGGCGGAGGTTCTCAGCCAGCACGGCGTCGAAGCGGCGGATATCCGCGCCGGGCGCGACAGTCCGGCACTCAGGGCGGCGCTGGCGGAGGTGGTGAATCGCGCCAGGCATCACCTTGCCGAAACGCGCCGGCATATCGGTGCGGTGACGCCGCAAAGCGCTCCGGCCTTCCTTCCGATTGCGCTGGTGCAGCCCTATCTTGATGCCTTGGCACGCGGCACAGGCAACCCGTTCGAGCGGCGGGTTGATCTGTCCCGCCTGCGTAAGCTGTGGGTGTTCTGGCGTCAGGCGCGCCGGGCGGGCTGCGCCTGACGCGACCGGCGCCGCTCAATCCAGCGCCAGAAGACGTCGCCCCTCATCCACGATCCCTGGTGCCAGCGCAATAATTGGATTGCCGTTCTTCAGGGCTGTGGCGCTGGCGAAGAAATCGTTGACATAGGCACCGGCCTCGGCAGCGATCACCACGCCCGCTGCGACATCCCAGGCGTTGATATGGCTTTCTGCATAGCCATCCGTGCGACCGCAGGCGCAGTAGGCAAGGCCCATGGCGCCCGAGGCTGCGCGCTTGACCGAAGCGCCGGCCTGGAAGCAGCGCCGCACCCGGTCGAGATACTCGTCAAGCGGGCGGCGATTCGACCAGCCGATTTCCAGCGAGGACTGGCTGATGCTGGCCGTATCCGCCACACGGATCGGCTTGCCGTTGAGGCTCGCGCCATGGCCGCGCCGGCCCATGAAGAACTCATCCAGAGCCGGGGCATAGAGAATGCCGAATTCGGGCCGGCCATTGGCGAGAAAGCCGATGGAAATGCACCATTGCCGGTCGCCGTGCGCGAAGTTCGCGGTGCCGTCGATGGGGTCGATGATCCACAGCCGGTCGGATGCGCCGCCGCCCTGTTCCTCGCCCATGACCGAATCATCGGGGAAGAGTTCGGCAATCCGCGTACGGAATGTTGCCTCGACCGTGCCGTCAGCGACGGTCAGCCAGTCCTGCGCGCCTTTCATGGACGTGCCGAGCTTCGTCCGGTCGGTGAAATAGCTCATCGCGAGCGCCCCGAGATCGCGTGCAATGGTTTGGGCAGCAGCAAGGCGAAGGGAAATGTCAGTCATCAAATGGCTCCGGTTCAGGCCATTTGACGATTTGATTTGCCGGCAATCAAGCGTTCTGTTCGGATTTCCGGAAATTGGTGAGCGGGGAGGGGATCGAACCCTCGACCACATGATTAAAAGTCACGTGCTCTACCACTGAGCTACCCGCCCGGGGCCGCCACGGCGGCACCCACCGGCTCTGCCGGTGCGCTTCGCCCAAAACGAAACGCGCCCGCTGTTTAGGGGAACAGCGGGCGCGGGTCAAACGCTAACGACAGATGTGGTTCATCCGAGGGCCGGAATGCGCAGCACCTGACCGGGATAGATCTTGTCGGGGTGCTTCAGCAGCGGCTTGTTGGCCTCGAAAATCTCGTTGTAGTGGTTCGGATTGCCGTACATCGCCTTCGAGATCTTCGACAGGTTGTCGCCAGCCTTCACAGTGTACATCCGCGATTCCGGTTCGGCCTGCTTGGAGACGAGCTGCGAATCGACCTGCGCGACGCCGATCGTGTTGCCGAGCGCCAGGATGATCTTCTCGGCGTCTGCCTGGCTCATGGCCGTGCCGGACACGCTCACCTTGTCGCCATCGACGGCGATGTTCAGCCCGTCGGCGTTGAGGCCATGCTTGGCCACTTCCTTTTTCAGTTCGTCAGCCGTGGCGGCCTTGGCTTCGCTGGCGCCGAACAGCTTCTCGCCGACGCTTTTGACAAATGAAAACAATCCCATGTTCCAGTCCTCCGATGGGCAGTCGATCCATGATTCGCATGTGAAATGCTCACATGCAGCACATCTCCTATTTGGGATGTCCGGGCGCGTGTTGCAACTGTGCGAGCATGGCAACAAGCGCACGATCCTGCAAGGCAATGGTTTTTTCCCGCGTCGTCAGCCAGGCGGCGGCATCCGCGATGGTTTCCGCATCTGCGATCTTGGCTTCCGCCACCACATGGTCGCGGTCGATCTCGCCGCGCCGGCGCCGGATATGGTGGGGCAAAAGATCGTTGTGCCGGTCCCGCAGCTTTTCGTCGTCGTGCAGGGCCGTGACGCCGTCTACCATATCGAAGTCGCCGTAGTGGGCTTGCAGTGCATTCGACCGCTCTGCGATGGCCGGAGGACTGCGCTCCTCCGGCGTCCAGAGCAGGCCGAAGTGTTTCAGCGCGATGCCGAGGCTGCTCAGCGCCGTCCACCAGGAAATCAGGATGGCGAGCAGCAGGCCGAGAATGGTCGGTGACATCCAGGCAAACAGCGAAGGCGAGATCAGATAGGTAACGATGCCGGTAAAGACACCAAGCGCCACATGGCCGCGATGCCGCCGCACGATGTCGCTGAGGGGCATGGTGCCGTCATCCCGCCGTTGCGGCTTCCAGCCGGTATCGCCGCCGAAGAGGATCTGGAACACCGCGCCGGACTGGATCACCATCATGATCGGTGCAATGAGGGCTGACATGATGGTTTCAAAGATCGCCGAGAGCGTCAGCCGGATGGCGCCACCATAGGCCCGGCGCTCGTCGGAGCGCAGCAGCGCCAGCAGCCAGCCGAACAGCTTCGGTGCCAACAGGATACCCATGGTGACGAGGAAGAGGTTCAGCGCGCGCTCGGCATCGAAACGCGGCCAGGCCGGAAACAGCGAAAATTCCGAGGTGAAATATTCCGGTCGGATCAGATAGGCCTGAATGACCAGCATGATACCGACAACCAGCTGCGCCAGCCACAGAGGCGAGGCGAGATAGGAGACGATGCCTGTGAGAAAGTGGTGGCGCGTCGCCCATCGGAAGCCCTTGGCGCCGATCACGCGGGTGTGTTGCAGGTTGCCCTGGCACCAGCGCCGGTCGCGCGCCGTCAGGTCGATCAGCGAGGGCGGGCTCTCCTCATAGGAGCCGACAAGGCCGGGGATCATCGTCACCGACCAGCCCGCGCGGCGGATCAGCGCGGCTTCGACGAAATCATGGCTCATGATGTGTCCGCCGAAGGGCGGCTTGCCCGAGAGTTCGGGCATTCCGCAATGATCAGCGAAGGCTTTGGTGCGGATGATCGCGTTGTGGCCCCAGTAGTTGCCGTCACGCCCCATCCAAAGACGCAGCCCCTCGGCGATCACGGGGCCATAAACGCGCGCTGCGAACTGCTGGAGCCGCGCAAACAGGGTGTTGCGGTTGATGATCAGCGGCAGGGTCTGGATGATGCCGCTGTCGGGGTCGGCCTCCATCGCGCCGGCGAGACCGACGATCGTGTCCCCCTCGACGAGGCTGTCCGCATCCAGAACCAGCATATGGTCATAGGCGCCGCCCCAACGGGTCACAAAATCGGCAATGTTGCCAGCCTTGCGCCCGGTGTTCTTGATGCGATGGCGGTAGAACAGGCGAATATCGTGCGGGAATTTCTCGCGCAGCGCGAAATAGGCGCGCTCCTCTGCGATCCAGGCATCCGGGTCGGTTGTATCCGAAAGGAAGAAGAAGTCGAAATGGCTACCAAGACCGGAGGCTGACACGCCCTCGGCCATGGTCTGCATGGCTGCAAACACCCGGCTCGGCGCCTCGTTGTAGATCGGCATGACCACGGCGGTCCGCCCGGAAAGCGTGGCAGGCCGCACCATGCTGCGCGGCCTGTTGAACAGCAGCGAGAAAAACCCGGCCACCGCGCCCGTGAAGGCCAGCGCAATCCAGATGAAATTCGCGACGAACAGGATCACCAGCAGCCACTGGAGAAAGGTAATTCCCGTGCCGGCGTTCACCACCCGGTACATCTCGTAGGCGCCATAGGCCGTGATCAGCAGCCCGCCGCCAAACACCCACAGGCGGATGAGCGTGGGAGTGGCTGCCGCTGCCGCGTTCACAAGTGTGCGCTTTTCCTTCGCACTCCAGGAGCGGAAGGATTGCGTGGGCATGGCCAGCGGCGATTCAGCCGGCATGGCAGGATGTGTCACAGGCGGATGCCTTGGGTGCTGTGTCGTCACGGCGTCCATCTATAAAGCCAGGTCTCGCTGGCAGGCGTGGTGCCATTCATCAGCGCGAGCCGCAATTCGATCATCGTCTCGCTGCCGGTATCGAGTTCAAATGTCACGCGCAACGGGCGATTGTCCGAAGCGGGAATGAGACGCAGGTTCTGTCCGCCGTTGTTCGAGGCCCAGAAGGCAATCTGAAGCTCTTCCGGTTTCACCTGCAATGCGGGGTCGGCGGCAAAATCGACCACGAACCGCCGGCGCTTCTGGCTGCCGCGCCCGATTCTGGTGCCGGCAACCGTATAGAGCTGGGGCTTTTCCGGCGGGGACCAGCACCAGTTCTGGCGATAGGCCAGGAAATGCTCGCTGCCTGCCGTCAGCGGTTCCTTGGGGCGCCACATGGCGATAATATTGTCGTGGATCTCGTCGTTCGAGGGGATTTCGAACAGCTGGACCGCGCCCGATTTCCAGTCACCGATCGGCTCGATCCAAAGGGTCGGGCGGATCTCAAACCGCGCATCGTAATCCTGAAAGGACGCAAAGTTCCGGTCGCGCATCACCAGCCCGAATCCGCGTGGACTGTCGAGCCCGAACCACGAGACCTGCAACTGCTTTGGGTTGGAAATCTGACGCCAGATCCATTCGCCGTTGCCGTTGACCATTTGCAGGCCGCCGACCTCGTAGACCGATGGTCGGTAGTCGTCGATGCCGCGTCGGTCGACCCCGCTGAACAGGTAGGTGCCCTGCATTCCGGCGAGCCCCACGTTGTCCAGCGTCACGCGCGGGAAAATGGCCGCCTCGGTGTCGATCAGCGTCAACTCACCCGCGTGGATCGTGTAACTGAAGACACCTGCGACGCTTTCTGAATCAAGCAGGGCATGAACGACGATATGATCGTCGCGCAATGGCCGCTCGATCCAGAGCGCGCGGAAAAATGGAAACTCCTCGCCGCGCTGATCCGCTGTGCGGATGCTGAGCGCGCGGGAAATCGCCCCGAACGCCTGGCCGCGGGCGATGGCGCGCAAAAAGCTCGCGCCCTGGAACACGGCAATCTCGCGCGGCGGCGCTTCCGGGCTGGACACGAGAATGCGCACGCCGGAAAAGCCGATATCGCCAATGTTTGACGAAGGGGCAGCCAGCTTGCCAAAATCGTAGCGCTGCGGCGAATAGACAAGCCGCTGGGTTTTGCCGCCATCCACCAGAACGAGTTGTACGGGCGCCTGGAATATGAAGCCGCGATGCAGCGGCTCCAGCACGAAACCATTCGGCTGATCGGCCCAGATCGCCCGCTCCGGGCGGTGGCGGATGCCAACGTATTGATCGTAGTTCAGAGTGTTGAACGGCTCGGGCAAGGTCGCACTCGGCGCCACATAGGGGCGTTTGGCGAGCGCGCGCGCATAGTCGACCAGCTTTGCGCGGTCGAACGTCACGCCGTCCGTGAGGAGATCGGCGCCGGGCAGTGCCTCCTGCGCGTGGCTTCCGGAAGCCAGACCTGAGAATGTGGCCGCGCCCGCCAGAAGAAGCGATCTCCGGTTCATCGGAAACCCGCGCGTCACGTCCAGCACCATGAATGAAACCCGACTACTGATTTGTTCGCTAGCTATACCGTTTCGTCCGAGGATCGGAAGGGATTTGTGCAGCGGAGAAACGTTTTCTTACGATTGAAAGTGGCAAGTCCAAGGCGGGAGCCACTGACGCGTTGCCAAGTGGGGCCATGGGGCTATACGTCACGGCCCGGAACGGAACAATCTCGGGGATTCGTTACGATGAGCGGTACGACTTTAGCCATTGTACTGGCAGCCGGCGAAGGCACGCGGATGAACTCCGCCAAGCCCAAGGTGCTGCACAAGGTAGCCGGGCAAACGCTTCTGGCCCGGGCCCTTGGTTCGGTGGTGAAGGCGCGGTTCGCCAAGGCTGCGGTCGTTGTCGGCCCCAATCATCAGGCGGTCGCCGATGAGGCGCGGCGCGTCATGCCGGGCGTTGATTGCTATGTTCAGACCGAGCGGCGCGGCACCGCCCATGCGGTGCTTCAGGCGCGCAGTTCGATCGCGGAAGGCTATGATGCCGTGGTGGTGTTGTTCGGCGATACGCCACTGGTGCGGACCGAGACGGTGCAGCGCCTCGCGGCTGCGGTGCATGGCGGCGCCGGTGTTGCCGTGATGGGCTTTCACGCCAAGGACCCGACTGGCTATGGTCGTCTGCTGACGGATGGCGGTGAATTACTCGCCATCCGCGAACACAAGGACGCGACCGACGCCGAGCGGCAGGTGACGCTGTGCAACGGCGGCATGATGGCGCTGAGTGGTCGCCGCGCGCTGGAATTGCTGGATGCCATCGACGACAACAACGCCCAGAAGGAATTCTATCTGACCTCGGCGGTCGAGGTGGCGCGCGCCGAAGGGATGCTCGCCGTCGTGGTCGAGGTGCCCGAGCTCGAGGCATTCGGTGTCAACGACCGGCTTCAGCAGGCGATGGCGGAGGCGGTGATCCAGAAGCGTCTGCGCCAGGAGGCGTTGCGCAGCGGCGTTACCTTGATCGCGCCGGAGACGGTGTTTCTCGCGCCGGATACGAAAATCGGGCGCGATGTCGTGATCGAGCCGAATGTGGTGTTCGGCCCCGGTGTGGTCATTGATGACGGCGCGGTGATCCACGCCTTTTCGCATATCGAGGGTGCGCATATCGGCAAGGGCGCCAGTGTCGGCCCGTTCGCGCGGCTACGCCCCGGTGCGGATCTCGCCGTGGATGTCAAGGTTGGCAACTTCGTCGAGGTGAAAAACGCGAAGGTGGCGGAAGGTGCAAAGATCAGCCACCTCAGCTACATCGGCGATGCGACCGTGGGTGCGGAGGCCAATATCGGCGCGGGCACGATCACCTGCAACTATGACGGCTTCCGCAAGTTCGTGACGGAGATCGGGGCAGGGGCGTTTGTCGGCTCGAATTCCGCGCTGGTGGCGCCGGTGAAGATCGGCGACGGCGCCTATGTCGGGTCCGGTTCGGTGGTCACGAAGGATGTGCCCGCCAATGCGCTGGCAGTGGCGCGCGGCCACCAGATGGTCAAGGCGGGGTGGGCCGACAGCTTCCGGGCCCGACCGGAGAATGTCGCCAAGAAAAAGACCTGAGCCTCGCGACGGCGCCGACACGGTGAAAATTTCTGTCGCGGAATCGCCAAAGCGGTTAGCCTGCGATGACAATTTTCGGGAGAGCGCCATGATCGATCTGTCTGAATTCGCCATCACCCGCCGCTGGCCGGCAGAGCACCCCGACCGCATCCAGCTTTATTCGTTCCCGACACCCAATGGCGTGAAGGTTTCGATTTTGCTGGAGGAAACGGGGCTGCCTTATGAACCGCACGCCATCAACATCGGCGCGAATGAAACCTGGACGCCGGAGTTCCTTTCGCTGAACCCGAATGGCAAGATCCCGGCGATCCTTGATCCCAACGGTCCGGGTGGCAAGCCGCTCGCCCTGTTCGAATCGGGCGCCATACTGATCTATCTGGCGGAAAAGGCGGGCCGGTTCCTGCCTGAAGACCCCGCCC
>JAIUNP010000190.1 GCA_020161975.1 Pseudomonadota bacterium | reverse complement strand
GAGGAGACCGCCGAGCATATCAGCCAGTCCGCCGCCCTGCGCGCCGCCCTTGGCGCCACCGAGGACCTGACCGAGCAGATCTCCGAGGCCGCCGGCCCCGCCGCCCTGCGGCGCGGCATTGGCCTGCTGTCCCCCGCCGAGCAGACCGCCGAGCAGCCCACCGAGGCTATTGCTACCCTGTTGACCGCCAGACGGCTGGGTTGCGCCCTGAATCAGGGCATCGAGAAGTTTCTTGGAATCGAACATGGATACGGCCCTCCGGTGCCGGGTGCGCATCTGCGCTTCCGATGGTGAACGGAATATGACCAGCCTTGAGCAGAAGCCGTCAAGCGCTGCCTGTTCCAGCAAATGTGAAGATGAGCGTTGCGAGTGGCGGAAGATTGACCCTCGCCTGTGCCGGCCAGCGCCCGCCCGTGACCGGTGTTGCGTGGATTCGCCCGAGATTACCCATGCCGGTGCCGCCATAGACTGCGGCGTCGGTATTGATCCGCTCGGACCAGCTGCCCGCCAACGGCAGTGGAATGACCGTGCCCGCACGCGGAATCGGGGTAAAATTCGATATGACGACTGCCGGCGGGTCACTTGTCGCCCCCTTGCGCAATGTCACCGTGATGGAGCGGGCGTCGTCGTCAACCACCAGCCATTCAAAGCCGGCCGGCTCGCAATCGCGCGCATGGAGTGCCGGCGTCGTGCAATAAAGCCGGTTGAGGTCGCCGACGAGCCGTTGCAGTCCGGCATGGGGCGCGTGGGCGAGCAGATCCCAATCGAGCCCGCGCGCCTCGCTCCATTCGCGGCGCTGGCCGAACTCCTGCCCCATGAACAGCAGTTTCTTGCCGGGATGGCCCCACATGAAGCCGTAATAGGCCCGGAGCGTTGCAAATTTCTGCCAATCATCGCCGGCCATCTTGTGCAGGAGCGAGGCCTTGCCATGCACCACCTCGTCATGGCTGAGCGGCAACACGAAATTCTCGCTGAAGGCGTACATCAGCCCGAAGGTCAGTTCGTTGTGATGGTGCTTCCGGTGGATGGCATCACGCTTCAGATAGTCGAGCGTGTCGTGCATGAAGCCCATGTTCCACTTGAAGCCGAAGCCGAGCCCGCCAAGATGCACCGGTTGCGAAACACCGGGATAAGAGGTCGATTCCTCGGCGATCATCAGGACGCCGGGGTGACGTTCATGCACGACGGTGTTGAGGCGCTTGAGAAATTCGATGGCTTCGAGGTTTTCGCGCCCCCCGTGCCGGTTCGGAATCCATTCCCCCTCTTTTCGCGAATAATCGAGGTAGAGCATCGAAGCGACCGCATCCACGCGCAGGCCGTCGATGTGATAGCGCTCCAGCCAGAACAGGGCGTTGTTGATCAGGAAGCTCGTCACCTCCCGCCGACCGAAATTATAGATCGCCGTATTCCAGTCCGGATGAAACCCCTGCCGGGGGTCGGCGTGCTCGTAAAGCGCCGTGCCATCGAACAGGGCAAGGCCATGCGCATCAGTGGGGAAATGCGCCGGCACCCAATCCAGAATGACGCCGATGCCTGCAGCATGGGCCTTGTCGACGAAACGGGCAAAACCATCCGGCGATCCGAAACGCGCGCTTGGGGCAAAAAGACCGGTCTGCTGATAGCCCCAGGATGCATCGAAGGGATGCTCGGAAATCGGCAGGAACTCGATATGGGTAAAGCCGAGTTCGCAGACATAGGCGATGAGTTCGTCAGCAAGCTGATCGTAGGTCTGGAAATGCCCATCGGCCTGCCGCCGCCAGGAGCCGGGATGCACCTCATAGATCGAGATCGGCTTCCGCCGCACCTCGCCATGCCCGCGCCGGTGCATGTAGGCGTCGTCGGTCCAGGCGAAATTGTCGATGTTGGTGATGATCGAGGCGTTGGCAGGCCTCAGTTCCGCTGCAAAGGCGAAGGGGTCGCTCTTCAGGCGCAGGCTGCCATCAGCGCCGATGATCTCGAACTTGTAGGCCGCCCCCTCCGTCACATCTGGCAGGAAGATTTCCCAAAGCCCGGAATCTGACCGCCGGCGCATCAGGTGCCGCCGCCCGTCCCACTGATTGAAATCACCGACGACGGAAACGCGCCGGGCGTTGGGTGCCCACAGCGCGAAATGCGTGCCCCGGATGCCTTCGTGGGTGATGACATGGGCGCCGAGCTTGTCATAAAGGCGCAGATGCGTGCCTTCGGCGGCATAAAAATCATCCATCGGCCCCAGTACTGGCCCGAAGGAGTATGGGTCGACAAACCACCAGGCACCATCGGCATTCTCTGCTTCGAACCGCAGGGGGCCGGGGTGCTTCCGCGCCTTGATCAACCCCTCGAAAAAGCCGGCAGGATGCGTGCGCTCGAGCACGCCGAGGCTTTTGCCGTCCAGGGTCGTCGCCCTCAAAGTCTCTGCCCCAGGCACAAAGGCCCGCGCGACATGTCGCCGCCCGGCCAAATGTTCGCCCAGCACGGCAAAGGGATCATCGAAAACGCCTTGAACAATGGCGGCAACGGTCAGGCGATCAACATGGACAAACGGCACAGATTTCCCCCAAGGCAAATCACCTTGCGAACAGTATCCGGAGCCTAGGCCGGGCCCCCGCGAAATCCAACGATTTGATGATCGCCTCCGGCTGAAACCCACCGAAGGCACGACATGGTTGCAGCCCATTGATGGCGCGCTTCAAGGCACTCCCCGGAAGGACTTGCAAAAGCCCCCAATTTAGGTCAGTGTTGTTGACATATACGAAGGATGAAAAGCCGGAGAGAATGGGTGCCGGTCGAATCGTCCTGTTCCGGTTGCCGTGTCGAGGGAGAGCGCCATGGGAATTCCGCTGCCACTCAGAGATGTGACGCTCGGCGACAAGTACGATCTTGCGCAGGAGCAGGTATTCCTTTCGGGCACGCAGGCCATCGTGCGGATGCTGCTGATGCAGCGAGAGCGCGACCGACGGGCCGGTCTCAACACGGCGGGCTTTGTTTCAGGCTATCGCGGCTCGCCGCTCGGGGGGCTCGACCAGCAACTTCTGAAAGCAAAGAAGGACATCGCCGCTGCGCCGATCCGGTTTGAGCCGGGGCTGAACGAGGACCTTGCTGCCACGGCCTGCTGGGGCACGCAGCAGGCGGAACTGCACGGTGAGGGCAGGTATGACGGGGTTTTCGCGCTCTGGTATGGCAAGGGGCCGGGCGTCGATCGCACCGGTGATGTGTTCCGCCATGCCAACATGGCCGGCACGTCGCAGCATGGCGGCGTGATTGCGCTCGCCGGTGACGATCACACGGCGGAGAGTTCCACCAACGCGCATCAGACGGAGTTCAACTTCGTCGATCACATGATTCCGGTGCTCAACCCTGCCGGGGTGCAGGAGATCCTCGACTACGGACAACACGCCTATGCCATGAGCCGCTTCGCCGGCGTCTGGATCGCGTTGAAAGCGGTGAAGGACAATGTGGAATCGACCGCTTCCGTCGATGGATCGATGGATCGGGTCTCGATCATTCGCCCGGGGAATTTCATCATGCCGGCGGGCGGACTGAACATTCGGCGGGGCGACAATTTCCTTGAACAGGAGCGTCGGCTGCACGAATTCAAGCGCGCGGCAGCGCTGGCCTACGTACGGGCCAATGGCCTCAACCAGATGATCTTCAGGGGCGGCGACAAACCGGCGATCGGCATCATCACGGTTGGGAAAAGCTACCTCGACACGCGCGAGGCGCTGGCAACGCTCGGTATCGACGCGGAGAAGGCGCGGCATATTGGCCTGAGACTGTTCAAGATTGCCTGCCCCTGGCCGATCGATCCCGAAGAACTCAAGGATTTCGCGCGCGGGCTGGAGACGATCATCGTCGTTGAGGAAAAGCGCAGCCTGATCGAGGTGCAGGTCCGCGAGGAGCTTTATGGCACGGCTGCCCAGCCGGTGGTCGTGGGCAAGAAGGACGAGGGCGGCAACTGGCTGTTCCCGGTGACCGCGGCGCTTGACCCCAATGACATCGCCATCGCCATCGGCCAGCGTCTTTTGGCGCGGCGTCCGGATGAGGATCTCAGGGGGCGGCTCAAGCGGCTGAATGATGCGCAGGGCGCGCTACAGAAGGTGACGGAAGTTGCCTCGCGTGTGCCCTATTTCTGCTCGGGCTGCCCGCATAATTCATCCACTGTCATTCCGGAGGGGGCGCGAGCCTATGCCGGTATCGGCTGCCATTACATGGTGCAATGGATGGACCGCCGCACCGAAGGCTTTACGCAGATGGGCGGCGAGGGGGCCAACTGGATCGGCGAATCGACATTCTCTGCACGCAACCACGTTTTCCAGAACCTCGGCGACGGCACCTACAACCATTCCGGTAGCCTGGCTATCCGCTGGGCCATCGCCTCGAAGACCAACATCACCTACAAGATCCTGTTCAACGATGCCGTGGCGATGACCGGCGGGCAGACGCATGAAGGGATGTTGACGCCCTGGAAAATCGCCCAGCAGGTGCGCGCGGAGGGGGTCGAGCGCATCGCGCTGGTTTCCGATGAGCCGACGAAATATGGGCCGGATGCCCATTTTCCGCCCGGCGTTACCTTTCACCACCGCTCGGACATCAACCTTGTGCAGGAGGAACTCAGCGCCATTCCGGGCGTCACCGCGCTGATTTACGACCAGACCTGCGCGGCGGAGAAACGCCGGCGGCGCAAACGCGGCACCTATCCCGACCCCGACAAGCGCGTGATCATCAACGAATTGGTCTGCGAAGGCTGCGGCGATTGCGGCAAGAAATCGAACTGCGTTTCCGTGCAGCCGCTTGAAACTGAATATGGCCGCAAGCGCCGTATCGACCAATCCAACTGCAACAAGGACTTTTCCTGCCTCGAAGGCTTTTGTCCGTCGTTCGTGACCATCGAGGGAGCGCGGTTGAAGAAGGCGGCGAGCATCGCGGGCGCCGAGGCCATTCCAACGGTCGCAGATCCCGCGTTCCACGATCTCGAACATGATCCCTGGGCCTGCATCGTCACGGGTGTTGGTGGTACGGGCGTGGTGACCGTGGGAGCCATCCTCGGCATGGCCGCGCATCTCGAAGGCAAAGGCTGCGGCATGATCGACATGGCCGGCCTCGCGCAGAAAGGGGGAGCGGTCTATTCCCATATCCGCCTTGCGCGGAGCCCGGAAGATATCCACTCCATCCGGGTGGAAGCGGGTGCCGCCGATCTCATTCTCGGCTGCGATCTCGTCGTCTCCGGCTCTAAGAAGGTGCTGGCTTCGATGCGGCCCGGCGAGACGATTGCCGTGGTCAATACGGCGGAGGTTGCGTCGGGCGAGTTTACCCGCAAGCCTGATTACCAACTGCCGGCGGAGCGGCTGAAACGCTCCATCCGCACAGCAGCGGGCGAAGGACAGGCTGATTTCGTTGATGCGACCGGCATGGCTGCCAAGCTTTTCGGCAATACGCTGGCGGCCAATATGTTCATGCTGGGTTATGCCTATCAGAAAGGCGCGGTGCCGCTGGCCGGTGCGGCGATCGAGAAAGCCATTGAGCTCAACGGCGAAGCGGTGCCGATGAACCTCTCTGCTTTCCGCTGGGGTCGGGTGGCCCATGACGACATGACCGTTGTCGAACGGTTGATCGCGCGGTCGATTCCGCCGACGCGGCAGGAGCAGTTGACCACGACCCTTGATGAACTCATCACGCGTCGGGTCGAGTTTCTTACGAACTACCAGGATGCCGCGTATGCCGCACGCTATCGCGCAAGAGTCGAGGCGGTGCGGGCCCTGGAAAGCCGGATCATGCCAGGAGAGACGGCGCTGACCGAGGCGGTGGCCCGCTATTATGCCAAGCTTCTGGCCTACAAGGACGAATACGAGGTGGCGCGGCTCTACTCATCCGGCTCATTTCTCCGGCAGATCAACAGCATTTTCGACGGCGACATCCGCCTGACTTTCCACATGGCGCCTCCGTTCCTCAACCGGAAGCACCCGGCAACAGGGGAGCCGATGAAGACCAGCTTCGGGCCGTGGATGCTGAAGGCGCTTGGTCTGCTTGCCCGATTCAAGGGATTGCGCGGGACGCCGTTCGATCCCTTTGGCCGGACAGCCGAGCGCCGGACGGAACGGCAGCTCATTGCCGATTACGAGATCTTGCTTGAACGCTTCGGAACCAGCTTGACGCCGGACAATCACGCGGTTGCGGTGGAGCTTGCGCGCATTCCGGAAAAGATCCGCGGGTTCGGCCATGTGAAGGAGGCGCATCTGGTGACGGCCAAAGCCGAGCAAGCGGCGCTGTTGGCGCGCTATGCGGCGGGCAACGATGCAGGAGATTCAAGGGTGGCACTGGCGGCGGGGCATTGACCCCTCTGCTTATGCTGCGATTTTTTGGCTTCCCATACATCGTCTTTTCTGTATATTAGTGTCATCTGATATATGGAGATGGCATGAAACGCGTTCTTGGTTTTGCTGCTGGTTTTGTTGCCCTCGCAGGCGCAGTCGTTGCGCAGTCGCCCGGTCAGGGCGGGAGTGCGCCGGCGTTCACTTTGCCGACCGATTCCCGCACAGCCATCGAACTGCCCGCCGATGTGCGCAGTTTCTTCCGTTATGAGATGCGCGGACATCTCGAACAGCTCGATACGTTGCTCGCCCGGCTGTCTGAAGGCGATTTCAAGGCCGCGGCGGCTTTCGCGCGCGACGGACTTGCAGTGATGGGCAAACATCCACCCGGAGCGCCGCATCCGGGGCAGTTCATGCCCTCGGAGTTTCGCGCCATGGGACAGGTCATGCATCAGGCCGCAGCGGAGGTTGCCAAGACGGCTGACGCGGCCAGTCAGCCGCCGAGCAGTGCCGACTGGCAGGCAGTCATGGGGGCCGTTTCGAAGCTGACTGCAACCTGTGCGGGTTGCCATGGCATGTTTCGCATCAAATAACCTGCCTCCATGGCATATTCGGCGTGGCTTGCTGCCCGCTGACGCGATAGAATCGCGCCCGTGATTGCCGTCGAGACCCTCCTTCGCATTGCTCATTGGTCGCGGGACCTCTCCGACGATGAGCGCGCGCGCGCCGCCCGTGCGGTGACCGAAAAGACGGTACAGCGCGGCGCCTATGTCTGCCATCTCGGCGATCGGCTCGATTGCTGGGTCGGCAACGTGGATGGTCTCTTGAAGCTTTCAACCGTGGCGCGGAACGGCAAGGCGATGACCTTTGCCGGCATTGCGGCGGGAGGGTGGTTCGGCGAGGGCAGCCTGATCAAGAATGAACCGCGTCGCTATGATGTGATTGCGTTGCGCGATACGCGGCTCGCCCTGCTCGACAAGCCGACGTTCCTCTGGCTCTACGAGAATTCGGCCGCGTTCAACCGTTTTCTGGTCGGCCATTTCAACGAACGTCTCAGCCAGTTCATGGCACAGGTCGAGTTCGAGCGGACGCTGAACGCCACCGAACGGCTTGCCCGCAATATCGCCTGGCTCTTCAACCCGGTCTTCTATCCAGGCGTCGGTTCACACCTGCGCATCTCGCAAGAAGAGATCGGCCTTCTGTCCGGCCTGTCACGACAAAGCGCAAATCAGTCTCTCAGACTTTTGGAGGATGCCGGACTGATTGTTGTAGATGCAGGCGGAATCACGGTCCGCAATATCCGCGGTCTGGAGCGTTTCGAGAGCTGATACGCTGAAAAAGCCGGCATTTTCATTGGCTGACCAACCGGGTATTTTAAAGCCAGATCATCCTTATGTCTGTCAAGGGGGCGCTTGCGGAATCCTGCGCATCCTGCAAATCTGCCCCTCACAAAATGCAGGGCTGCGGACAAC
>JAIUNP010000189.1 GCA_020161975.1 Pseudomonadota bacterium | reverse complement strand
GTCCCAGCACATCGCCAACTGGCTGCATCATGGTGTCTGCACCAAGCAGCAGGTGCGCTCCACCTTGAAGCGCATGGCCAAGGTGGTGGACCGCCAGAACGCGGGCGACCCCACCTACAAGCCGATGGCGCCGGGCTATGACGGCGTGGCCTTCAAGGCGGCCTGTGATCTCGTATTCAAGGGGCTGAAGCAGCCGAACGGTTATACCGAATTCGTGCTGACCAAGCGCCGCCGCGAGGCCAAGGCAGGCTGAGCTGCCACACCAACCATGGACAAAGGCGAGGGGGGAGTGTTTTCTATCCCCCCGACCTTTTCCGGACAGGAAGGCATCATGCCAGGCTTGGACATCCGCATCGGACTTGTCGCGCTCGCCGCTTTTGCCGGGTCGGCCGAGCCGGCCCGCGCGCAGATGTCCTGCGATGAACTCTGGTACCAGCGCAACGCGATCTACAAAGACGCGGGATATTGCTTCAAGACCGCCAGCGCCATCCGCACCTTCGGCAATGCGGGCTGCCAGTTTGACAACGTGAACGACGTGCCGCTCTCCGCCAACCAGCGGCGCGAAATTGCGGCCATCGTGGCGCAGGAGCGCCGCCGCCGCTGTCCGCGCTGAATGTCACCCGAACAGGTGTTGCATAATCGATCTCCCGGACCATGATGGGCCGGGGGTTACCATGCGGATAATGACGACGCGCTATCTTTTCGGGCTTGTCGCGCTGGTTCTGGCGGGATGTTCGCAGGTCTATCTGACGCAGAATGAGGATGAGGCCATCGTCCGCATCGGCCCTTACAGCAGCAAGGATCACGGAACGCTGCCTGTGGCTGATATCGCGGGCTATTACATTCCTTATCTGCTTCTGTCTGTCCGGGCCTATGGCGGCGAGCAGGACCCCGGAGATGGCTGGAGGAAACTCTACGGCATGACCGATGAGCGGGGCGTGCCGCTGAAGGAGCGGATCGACAGCTGGATGAAGTCCTGGCGGTGGGTGCACAAGGGCTTTGCTGAAGACTATCTGCCGTGCAGTTACGAGCGCATCGATCAGGGGCGCTGTCGCTCGCCGGTGGGCGGGCTTGGCATCCATACCTTCGTCCGTGACGATTGCAGCGAGGTTGTCGTTGCCTTTCGCGGCACGAATTTCGATCAGGTGGACGACTGGTTTTCAAACCTGCGCTGGTTCAACCGGTTGCTGCCGCTCTACGACCAGTATGAGCAGGTGCAGGATTTCGCCCCGGAGATCGTCGAGGTGATGCGCGAGGAGTGCCCGAAGCGGAAATCCCTGCAACTGACGGCGGTTGGGCATTCGCTGGGCGGTGGCCTCGCGCAACAGATGGCCTATGCCAGCGCGGAGGTGACGCGGGTCTACGGTTTCGATCCGTCGATGGTCACAGGCTATTACGACGTCGATTCCGCCGCGCGCGACAAGCTGACCAGTCTCGAAATCGATCGCGTATACGAACACGGCGAAGTGCTCGCCTATTTTCGTTACTTCTTGCGGCAGTTCGCGCCGCCTGCGGCCTGCAACCCGCAGATTCGCAACATCCGCTTTGATGTCCTGAAGGGGAACCTCATCAACCAGCACTCCTCTCCAGCGCTGGCGGCGAAGATGATTGCCATAACGGGCTCGCAGGAGCAGTGGCAGCAGCGTCAGAAAAAATACCATCTTCCAACCGGGAGCGAGGTTTCGCCCGCCAATTGTCCCGCCACGAGCGCAACGTCCGGGCCCCGGCGTGCTACTCCGCCGCCTTTGCAACGCCCCTGAGCACACGCAGCATGTTGCCGCTGGCGACTTTCCTGAGGTTCGCCTCTGACCAGCCGCGCCCCATCAGCTCGGCGATGAGATTGGGAAAACAGGAGACATCCTCCAGTCCCATCGGATTTCGGCTGCCGTAATAGTCCGAGCCGATACCGATATGGTCGATGCCGGCCTTCGTCGCCATGTAGTCGATGTGATCGCAGACCTGCGCGAGGGTCGCAGGCGGGCAGGGGCCGGCGGCGGCCTCATGAGCGGCAATTCCCGCCTTCATGTTGCCGGCCAGCGGCTTGCCCCAGGGATCAGAAATGGCCTTCACCCAATCACGCGTTGCCTGGTTGGTGAAGGTCTGCACGAAAGTGGCGCAGACAATGCCGCCGTTCGCTTTGAGGCGGATCAGCACCTCGTCCTTCACGTTGCGCGGGTGATCAACCAGCGAAAAGGCATTGGTATGGGTGATGGCGACCGGCGCGCGCGTGACATCGAGCGCCTGCATCTGGGCATCATGCGAGGTGTGCGACAGATCCACCATGATGCCGAGGCGATTGCATTCGGTGATGACGGCGCGGCCGAAATCGCTGAGGCCGTTGTGGCGGGGCGCATCGGTCGCACTGTCCACCCAGTCGAGCGTCTCGTTGTGGCAGAGCGTGAGATAGCGCACGCCCAGCTCATGCCAGAGCGGCAGCAGTTCGAGGCTGTTCCCCAGTCCGACGCCACTTTCGACCGAGATGAACGAGGCGATCTTGCCTGCCCGCTTGGCGCGCGCGACATCGCCGGCGCGGAGGGCCGGTAGAAAAACATCCGGATGTGCGGCGTTCACCCGCTTGATAAGTGCGATCTGCTCCAGAGTGAACTTCACCGGATCGGCCACGTCGGTGGGCACGAAAGCGGCCCAGAACTGACCGGCGAGACGTCCCTGCCTCAGGCGCGGAATATCCGTGTCCGTTTCCTGATGCACGCGATTGAGATCATAGGCGGCGACATCGCCGGCGGCATTCGCGTGGCGAATGACGTAAGGCAGGTCGTTGTGCGCGTCGATGAGCGCAACACGGTCGAGAAAGTCGCGGGCACGGGTCAGGAGCGCGGATCGTGATGGGGGCATGGGGCACCTTTCAGGCGCGAGTGGAACACTGCGCGGGGCGAGTCGCAAGATGCTGAGGGATATCTGCGATTCACTGTGCGGAAACCACGGATTCTGGCGCGTTATTAAGGTTGGCGCGCGTTCATCTTTCGGCGTTAACCGGATTCCGGAAGGCCCTGGTGCATCCTCATTTCACGACGAGAGGGGCAAAAGCTCCCGGTCACAGGGGAATGGGGTTAGACAAGATGACTGCACAGGCCATGAAAGCCGAGAGCCGGATTGCGCGCGTTCGTGTGGTGCCCAAGCGGGCGCACGAGACGATCGACGACTTCTTCATGATCGCGCCGGTGTTGCGGCGCCGCGAAGCGGAGATCATGTTCGAGATCGATGCGGCCCAATCGGGTAAAAGCAAGGACTGGACCGCTTACTTCGTTGAAAGCATGGTGGAATTTCTGGTGTTTGGCAGCCGCCCCACCGGCAGGATTTCGCCTAATGATGCCGCCTGGCTGATGACCATGGTGGGCGAACATTTCAGTCCGTCCGTGCCGGAACTCTTCCGCGCCCTGATCCTTCAGACCGAGGAAGTGCCATCCTCCATCCTCCAATATGCGATGAAGTGTGGTGCAATGCGTGGCGTTGGCTCGTCTTTGGTCTGATACCCGGCCTCTTTCGCAACGCAAAAAACCCGGTACAACCTACCCCTGCAATGAAAAGCGCAGGGGTCTGACATGTTCGGTAAAATCCTTATCGCAAACCGGGGCGAAATCGCCTGTCGTGTCATCAAGACGGCGCGGCGCATGGGCATCAAGACCGTCGCGGTGTTTTCTGAGGCCGACAAGGACGCGCTTCATGTCGCAATGGCTGATGAAGCCGTCTTCATCGGCCCGCCGCAGGCCGCCCAGTCCTATCTCGTGATCGACAAGATCATTGCGGCCTGCAAGCAGACCGGCGCCGAAGCCGTGCATCCCGGTTACGGCTTCCTGTCCGAGCGCGAAGCATTCGCCGAGGCGCTGAAGGCCGCGAACATCACCTTCATCGGTCCGAACCCAAAGGCGATCGCAGCGATGGGTGACAAGATCGAATCGAAGAAATTTGCCAATGCCGCCAAGGTTTCCACCGTTCCGGGCTATCTCGGCGTGATCGAGGGACCCGAGCAGGCGGTCACGATCGCCGACGAAATCGGTTATCCGGTCATGATCAAGGCGTCAGCCGGCGGTGGCGGTAAGGGGATGCGCATCGCCTATAGCCGCGATGAGGTGGCCGATGGCTTTGTGCGCGCCAAGAACGAGGCTGCGGCTTCCTTCGGCGATGACCGCGTGTTCGTCGAGAAGTTCATCGTCGATCCGCGCCATATCGAAATCCAGCTCATCGGCGACAAGCATGGCAATGTTGTCTATCTGAACGAGCGCGAATGCTCGATCCAGCGCCGCAACCAGAAGGTCGTGGAAGAGGCACCGTCTCCGCTGCTCGATGCAAAAACCCGGAAGGCCATGGGCGAACAGTCTGTGGCGCTGGCAAAAGCTGTCAACTACGACAGCGCCGGCACGGTGGAATTCGTCGCAGGGCAGGACAAGTCCTTCTACTTCCTCGAAATGAACACCCGTCTTCAGGTCGAACATCCGGTGACCGAACTCATCACCGGCATCGATCTTGTTGAGGAGATGATCCGCGTTGCGGCCGGCGAGAAGCTGCGGTTCACGCAATCGGATGTGAAGCTCGACGGCTGGGCCGTGGAAAGCCGCGTTTATGCCGAAGACCCGGTGCGCAACTTCCTGCCCTCGACGGGCCGTCTTGTCTCCTATCGTCCGCCGGTCGAAGGCAAGTTCGGTGATGTGACTGTCCGGAACGACACCGGCGTTTACGAGGGCGGTGAGATTTCGGTCTATTACGACCCAATGATCGCCAAACTGGTGACCCATGCACCGACGCGCGCCGGCGCCATTGCCGCGCAGGCCGAAGCGCTCGACGCCTTCGCCATTGACGGCATCCGCCACAATATTCCGTTCGTTTCCGCGCTGATGCACCATCCGCGCTGGCAGGCCGGAAACCTGTCAACGGGCTTCATCAAGGAAGAGTTCCCGGACGGTTTTGCCATTCCCGAACCCGAAGGGCTGGTGGCGCGGCGCATGGCTGCCGTCGCCGCGACGCTGGACCACCAGTCGAATGACCGCCGCCGCAAGATTTCCGGCCAGATGGACGCAGAGAAGTTTCGTGCCATCACGCGGGATCGCGTCGTGCTGCTGAACAAGCAGCAAATTGCGCTCAAGACCGACAATACCGAGCACGGTTTCAAGATCCGCTTTCCGGATGGCACCTCGATGAACGTCGCATCGCGCTGCACGCCGGGTGATCTGGTCTGGCGCGGCACGGTGGATGGTCAGCACATCGCTGTGCAGGTGCGCCCGGTGAAGAACGGCTACGTTCTGTCCCACGCCGGTGCCTCGGCCAAGGCCTATGTCTACACAAAGCGCGAGGCCGAGATTTTCGCGCTGATGCCGGAAAAGGTCGCCGCAGATACGTCCAAGACGCTGCTTTGCCCGATGCCTGGTCTCATCAAGCAGATCGCGGTGAGCGAGGGGCAGGAGGTCAAGGCCGGCGAGATCCTCGCCGTCGTCGAAGCCATGAAGATGGAAAACGTGCTGCGTGCGGAAAAGGACTCGACCGTCAAGACTGTCAAGGCGAAGGAGGGCGACATCCTCCCTGTCGATGCAGTCATCATGGAATTCGCGTAAAGCTCGCGGCTGACGGACCGCAATGCGCTGAACCCCGCGTCGCATTTGGCATCCGGCCTTGTAAATGCGGGTCGATGCCGGTGTGGCTTTGCCCGTTCCGGTCAGACTGCGTGTATATCCCCGCGTGATGGCAAGGTGCGCTTGCCGTATGGGGCTTATGCACGGGGCGGGGTTCCCGCTGACCATGGAACGGGCTAAGAAGGCCCAAGCGAAAGCCGGGCACGCACCGGTTCGGGAGGATTTATGGCCGCGACGATTGACCTTCTGAGCAACGATCCGCGTAAAAGCCGTGACGAGGGGCTGAATGCAGCCTCGTTGCGCCACCCTGAAAAGGCGCACCGGCCTGACAATCCTATTCAACGCAAGCCGGACTGGATTCGCGTCAAGGCGCCGGGCTCTCCAAAATGGGCCGAAACACGCAATATCGTGAAGGAAAACAAGCTCGTAACGGTGTGCGAAGAAGCAAGCTGCCCCAACATCGGCGAATGCTGGGAGCAAAAGCACGCAACCTTCATGATCATGGGTGACACCTGCACGCGCGCCTGTGCCTTCTGCAACGTCAAGACCGGGATGCCCGCACCGCTCGATCTGAGCGAGCCGGCCCATATCGGCGATGCGACCGCCAAGCTCGGCCTCAACCACGTCGTCGTCACCTCGGTGGATCGCGATGATCTGCCTGATGGCGGTGCGGAGCATTTTGCCAATGTCATCCGTGCCATCCGCGAAAAGGCGCCGCAGACAACCATTGAAATCCTGACGCCGGACTTCTTACGCAAGGAGGGGGCGCTGGAAGTCGTTGTCGCCGCGCGCCCCGATGTGTTCAACCACAACCTTGAAACCGTCCCCTCGAAGTACCTCAAGGTACGCCCCGGCGCGCGTTACTTCCATTCCATTCGCCTGCTTCAGCGGGTGAAGGAACTCGATCCGACGATTTTCACGAAGTCCGGCATCATGGTCGGGCTTGGCGAAGAGCGGAACGAGGTGCTGCAATTGATGGATGATCTGCGCTCGGCGGAGGTCGATTTCCTCACCATCGGGCAATATCTCCAGCCGACGCGTAAGCACCACGCCGTGATGCGCTTCGTGCCGCCGGAGGAGTTCAAGGGCTACGAGACGGTTGCCTACGCCAAGGGCTTTCTGATGGTCTCGGCAACGCCGCTGACACGTTCCTCGCATCATGCGGGCAGCGATTTTGCCAGGCTGAAGGCCGCGCGAGCCGCCAAGGGGTAGGGTGGCAGCGCAGTCCCACGCAGACGCGCACATACTTTTGTTATTGCGTATGTCTTTGCGCGTGAGGGTAGGCGCTTTGGCTACAGGCGCCTGCATGTGATGCTCAGGCCCGAAGGGCTGCGCTGCCTGGTGTCTGCATACGCTTCTGTCGCTCACGCCATGCTTGCAACAAAGACCACCAACCGAAATCCGGGCTTCGTGTCCTTACCTTGCCGAACCGGCTGCGTCTCATGTTCTGGCCCTGTCCTGGGCCAGAACGCCCGTCAAACGGGATTAAGTGCGGGGCGCATCGTCAGTTGGTTCGACGAAAGCGCGTCCGACCATCCCGGAGTTAGAAAATGGCCGGACGTCAGATATATCCCTAGAACTGATAGTTCAGCCCGGCACCGACGTGAACCTTGTGCGAATCCGGCGCTGCGACGCCGTTCAGGAATGCGTCCACGCGCAGGTTGGTTGTCACCTTGGCGCCGAGCCTTGCGCCATATTCGACCCATTTCGCACGGGTGACCGCAGGGCGAATGGCGCCGAAGCCGACAACGGCGGCAACCATGCCGATGTTCTGGTCAAAGGCCTTGGCGCCCGCCACCCAGAGTGTTGTGTCCACCACAGGGGTGAAGCGGTGGGTCACCGCCAGGCGCATCTTGCCCACGGTCATCGTGTCAGTCGAGCGGGCGAAGGTCGCGTCGAACGGGTTGTCGGACGAGACCCCCTCGGCATAGGCACCGATGCGGGTCGTCATCCGGCCGATTTCACCAGCGAGGGTCCATTCGGTCGTTTCATGCGAGCCGATCACCGCGCCAACCCGGCCATAGGCATAGGTTTGCTGGCCGCTGGTCTTGCCGACACCGACAGCTGTGCCGGCGCCATTCGCATAGATGCGGCGGAACTTGTAATCGGCGTCGGGCAGATGCCATGCACCGCCTTCGACATAGGGGCGGATGCCGCCAAAGCCGACAGGCGCGACATAT
>JAIUNP010000188.1 GCA_020161975.1 Pseudomonadota bacterium | reverse complement strand
CCCGCCCGCCGGCACGGCCTGGCTGGAGACCGCTGACATCGAGACTGCCGCGCTCCCCAATGTCATGAGAAAGGCTGTGGTGCGGGCAGGCGCGGGATAGTGCCGGCGGCTGGTCAGCCGGCCATGCGCTTGCGCATCTCCGCCCGCAGCGCGTCGATGGGCTGAAGCGCCCCCCGAACGTCAAAATGCCAGAAGGTCCAGCCATTGCAGGCCGGAAGCCCCTGCACCAGCGCGCCGATCTTGTGGATCGAACCAATGATGCTGTCGCTCTGGATTTGTCCATCCGGGCGCACGACAACCGAAAAGCGCTTCTTGGCATCGGTCAGCACCGTACCAGGGCGAACCAGACCGGCTTCGACAAGGCTTGCGAAGGCGACGCGCGGTTCCTCCCGCTTTGCGGCAGGCTGGCGCAGCAATTCGGGGTCGATCGGAACCACGGCCTCGATCCGGGCCTCGGCAACCTTGCGATAGGCCGCCTCGCGCTCGATGCCGATGAAATGCCGGCCAAGCTGGCGCGCAACGGCGCCGGTGGTTCCTGTGCCAAAGAACGGATCCAGCACCACATCGCCCCGGTTGGACGACGACAGCAGCACCCGTTGCAGCAGCGCTTCCGGCTTCTGGGTGGGGTGCGCCTTGTTGCCATCCCCGTCCTTAAGCCGCTCGGCGCCGGTGCAAAGTGGCAGAAACCAGTCTGACCGTGCCTGGCAATCCTCGTTGCCTGCCTTCAGCGCTTCATAATGGAAAGTGTACTTCTTCGTCTCTGGCCCGCGACCGGCCCAGATCATCGTTTCATGCGCATTGGTAAAGCGACGCCCACGGAAATTCGGCATTGGATTGGCCTTGCGCCACACAATGTCGTTCAAGATCCAGAACCCGAGGTCCTGAAGGATCGTGCCTACCCGGAAAATGTTGTGATAGGAGCCGATGACCCACAGCGTCGCGTCCGGCTTCATGATGCGCCGCGCCTCGCCGAGCCAGTCACGGGTGAAGCGGTCATAGGCCGCAAAGCTCTCGAACTGGTCCCAGGCGTCATCGACGGCATCGACAACGCTCTGGTCGGGCCGCGCCAACGCGCCGGACAGTTGGAGATTATACGGAGGATCAGCGAAGACGAGATCGACGCTGGCCGAGGGCAGGCGCCTCATCTCCTCAATGCAGTCACCTGCAAGGATCGTGTCCAGGGGGAGGGAGGGGACTGGCCGGAACGAAGCCCCGGTACGCAAAACCTGAGGCCGGGGCTTCGTGTCGGCAATCCCGGTACGCAAAGAACGCATGACGCCGCACCGGTTACGCATCGAACGAGGGCACCATGCATGAATCAGGATGAAGGCCAGGTTATTCCGGACAAGTTTAATGTGTGCCGTTCTTGAACGATCTCAAAAAATCGGCAGATTTTAGAAATCATAAAAAATATTTAAAATCCATAAGACAAAAAATACTTAAATTAAATAGAAGTTATACAAAAGTTAAGAGCGATAATATTCAATTAATTTTATAAACAATACAAGAAATCACAAATCTTTTTATCATAATAAAGGCAATAAAATTTGAATTTTTATGTTTCAACGTGGAAAATTGTCGGACGAGCGCTGTTCAACCCAGTTTGAAGCTCCGCCTGTGCAGGTCAGACGGCCCCAGGGCAGCAAGAGCGCTGCGATGAAGCAGGGTGCCGTAGCCGGCATGGCGCGAAAATTCGTAACCGGGAAAGGCCATATCAGCCCGCGACATCATCCTGTCCCGCAGCACTTTCGCGACAATCGAGGCGGCGGCAATCGATGCGGAACGCCGATCGCCACAGATGATGGCCTCAGCGGGACAGGCAAGGCCCGGCGGGATGTCGCGCCCGTCGATCAGCGCGAAATCGGGACTGACGGCGAGGCCTGAAACCGCCTGGCGCATCGCTTCGAGGCTGGCATTGCGTATATTGAGTGCGTCGATCACCGAAACCGGCAGAAAGACGATCGATGCATGTGCCTTGAGCAGGATTTCCGGGAAAAGCCGCTCGCGCATGGCAGCACTCATCGCTTTGGAATCGTTGAGGCCCGGAACTGGACGCGCCGGATCAAGAACAACCGCAGCCGCTGCGACAGGACCGGCCAATGGCCCTCTGCCCACCTCATCGACGCCGGCTATGAACCGATGCCCGAGGCTGATCAGGATCGATTCCCGAGCGAGATCTGCTTTTTGCCCGGAATTTCCACGTCCCGTTTTCGTCATGCGCTTCACCTTGATGCCAACTCCCTGTAAGCACGAAGCTTAAGGATCGCCAGCCCAAAGCGGCGGGGCAAAACCGCATCAGGAGATTCCATGTCCGAAAAATCCAAGACGGACCCGGCCATGAATGAACCGGCGACGCCGGAAACGGCCAAGCGCGCACCCGGCGACAGTCCCGTGATCCGCCGTTCCGAAGAACCGAAATTGACCGCCGAGACCAAAGGAAACGATCCCGCTGCCAAAGTGGCCGCAGCCATCCGCACTGTGACCGCCAGTGCCGGCCGCACCGCGACGGGAGCCCGTTCCGAAGCGCGCAACGCCATGCTCGAAGCGCTCGTTTATGGTGACAACGACCTTGTTGGGCTCGTCGCCTACGCCATGCACGAGGTCAACCGCCGTGACTGGTGCCTTGCCTACGAAGCCGCGAACGGACGGTCCCCATCTGACTCGGAACTCAATGCCTATCTCGTCGGCGAGCAACTCGAACGCCGTCTCGACACCTATCGACGCCTTGCCGAGGATGCGCTGGCCAAGGTCGCCGCCGGCGATCAGAACCTGCGTCGCCTCGCCGAAGGGGTTCCTGAACTACCACTTCGGACACCGCAAACCCCGCCCGGACCTGAAGCCGCGCGCGCACCCGCTCCCGCGCCTGTTCCAGCCCGGGTTGCCCTCGGCGCAACGGCGGCAGACAAGGCCGTGATCGAGCCTCAGGGATCGCAAAAAATCGGAAAACTCATCGTCTATCTCCTGTTTCTCCTTGTCGCTGTCGCCGGGCTCGCCTGGTTGCTCCGCTATGGTATGGACATCACGCAGCCACCTCGCTGACATCGAACAGATTGAGCTGTTCCCCCGCCGTTGACGGCGGACGGAACAGGGTTGTGTCGAGTTTCAAGCGGCGCTTCGCAAAGCCCAGACGCTCCGCCGCCAGCGAAAAGCGCCGTCCGATCATCCAGGCAAACGGCCCATCCCCGGATTGGCGCTTGAAGAACTTCGGGTCGTAATCCTTGCCACCGCGCGTCGACCGGACAAGTGAGAGCACATGACGCGCCTTGTCCGGCGCATGGGTCACCAGCCATTCGGCAAAAATGTCGCGCACCTCGTGCGGCAGACGCAGGAGCACATATCCGGCCTCGCTCGCGCCTGCCTCCCGCGCAGATTCGAGAATCCGCTCGATCTCGTGATCATTGATCGCCGGGATGACGGGCGCCACCAGAACACTCACGGGAATGCCGGCCTCACTGAGCGCGCGGATGGTGGCAAGCCGCCGCCCGGGAGCAGCCGCGCGCGGTTCCATCGCCCGCGACAAGGTCCGATCCAGCGTTGTGACCGAGAGAGCAACCTTGACCAGTCCTCTTTCAGCCATCGGCGCCAGAAGATCGATGTCACGGGTGACCAGCGCCGACTTGGTGACGATACCGACCGGATGGTTGGTCCGCGCCAGCACCTCCAGCACCGATCGGGTGATCCGATGTTCCTTCTCAACCGGCTGATAAGGGTCCGTATTGGCCCCGAGTGCAATGACGCGCGGTTGATAACCCGGTGCGGACAATTCCCGCTCAAGCAGCGCAGCGGCGCCCGTCTTGGCATAAAGTTTCGTCTCGAAATCGAGACCCGCCGACAGCCCCAGAAACGTATGAGAGGGGCGTGCAAAACAATAGGAACAGCCATGTTCGCACCCCCGGTAGGGGTTGATCGACCGGTCGAACGAAATGTCGGGGGAATCATTGCGCGTGATGATGGACTTTGCCCGCTCCATGATGACTTCGGTCCGGAACGGCGGCGGCTCGTCTTCGCCCCGATCATCAAACTCTTCCGTGCGGCTGAACCTTTCAAAACGCCCGCTGGCATTGCTGACTGCGCCGCGTCCACGCCGCCGCTCCGGATCAATCTGTGACCCGATGTGACAGGGGATCGCGTGATCAAGGGGGGCGTCAGGGTTCATCCCGTCAAGCTAGCGCAAAAGCAGAAAAAAACAAGAACAAAAAATAAACATAAATATAATTGCCCCTGCTTGCTATAGATCAAGGCGATGGTTGGGCATGGTGGTAGGGTCAGGCGTGGCGGCGTTCGCCATGCCGCTGGCTCGCGACATGGACAGCGGGCGTGCGTCAGACGGAATGCGCGCGGTTTTCGGCTGATCCCCCCTCTACAGCCGGACGCCGCGCGCATGATATCCGGTCGGGCCGTGCTGGGAGCGGGTTGGCCCGCCAGGCCCATGGGATGGGCGGATTAACAGGAAAACACGATGTACAAGACGATCATTGTTGCGGTTGATCTTTCGGAGCAGGACATTGTCCAGCCGGCCCTGGCGGCGGCCGTGGCCCTGAGCGACGCCGGGGTCGGTCGTCTGCATCTCGTCTATGTTCGCCATCCATTGCCGGGCTCGCCGATGGCTGCAATCGCCGGCGATATCGTTGCCGACAGCCTTGCCCAGTACGAGGAGATGATGAACGCCGTGAAGGCGCGCCTGGATTTCTCGAAGGAGCGGCTGACCTCAGCCATCCTGAACGGCGCGGTTTATGCGGAAATTCTGGAGGAGGCGAAACGCATTTCAGCCGACCTGATCGTGGTCGCCGCGCACGCGCCATCCATGGCGACCTATCTGCTCGGATCGAACGCCGCCAAGATCGTTCGCCATGCCGAATGCTCGACCCTGGTGGTGCGGACGGGCAAGAAGGCATCGCTGCTGGGCTGACCTGGCAGGTTCGGTAAAATTATTCGTCTTTCGGCCACTTGAGACTGGCGCTGCCGGCCTTATCCTCGTTCCCGCATAAGGGAGAGTGGCATGACGGCATCGGCAGGCGTTTTCGATAAGGGGCTGGAGCGGAACGCGGCGAATTTCGTGCCGCTCTCGCCGTTGAGCTTTCTGAAGCGGACAGCATCGGTCCACCCTGGGCTGCCCAGCGTCGTTCATGAAGGCCGACGCTTCACCTGGGGCGAAACCTACGCGCGATGCCGGCGTCTCGCATCCGCGCTCGTCCGCTCCGGCATTGGCAAGAATGACGTCGTGGCAGCGATGTTGCCGAACATCCCGGCGATGTATGAGGCGCATTTCGGCGTGCCGATGGCCGGCGCCGTCCTCAACACGCTGAATACGCGGCTTGATCCGGAAGCGATTGCCTTCATGCTGGATCACGGTGGCGCGCGGGTGCTGCTCGTCGATCCGGAGTTCGCGAGCACGGTGGCAAAGGCGCTGCCTCTGATGCAGGGGCCAAAGCCCTATGTGATCGATGTCGATGATGCAGCCTTTGAGGGCGGCGGCCGCGTTGGCGCGGTGGAATACGAGGCATTTCTGACCACGGGCGATCCGGAGTTTGTCTGGGAAGGGCCATCTGATGAGTGGGACGCGATTGCGCTCAACTACACCTCCGGCACCACCGGCAATCCCAAGGGTGTCGTTTATCACCACCGCGGCGCCTATCTGAACGCTACGTCGAACGTGCTTGCGGCGGGAATTCCGCCACATCCGGTCTATCTCTGGACCCTGCCGATGTTCCATTGCAACGGCTGGTGCTTTCCCTGGACCATCGCCGCTCTTGCGGGGGTGAATATTTGCCTGCGCAGGGTGGAGGCGACGAAAATCTTTAGTCTGATCGCCATGGAAGGCGTCACACATATGTGCGGTGCGCCGATCGTCTACAACATGCTGATCAACGCGCCTGACGCGCCGGATGCCAGGGCGGGCCGCCCGGTTATCGGCCTGATTGCCGGCGCGGCCCCGCCGATGGCGGTGATCGCCGGCGCTGAGAAGATCGGCATTGACATCCATCATGTCTACGGCCTGACAGAGGTCTATGGTCCGGCTTCGGTGTGTGCGCGCCAGCCCGAATGGGCCGGCAAGAGCATTGACGAGCGGGCCCGGCTCAACCGCCGGCAGGGCGTGCCCTACCATTTGCAGGAAGCCGTGACCGTGATGGATCCGGACACGATGCAGGAGGTTCCGGCCGATGGCGAGACGATGGGCGAGATCATGTTCCGCGGCAACATCGTCATGAAGGGCTATCTCAAGAACCCGAAGGCGACAGCAGAGGCCTTTGCCGGCGGCTGGTATCACACCGGCGACCTCGCGGTGCGCGATCCAGACGGTTACGTGATGATCAAGGACCGCTCAAAGGACATCATCATCTCGGGAGGCGAGAACATCTCGTCGGTGGAGGTCGAGGATGTGCTCTTCAAGCATCCGGCGGTGCTGCTGGCAGCGGTGGTGGCCAAGCCCGATCCGAAATGGGGCGAGGTGCCTTGCGCTTTCATCGAGTTGAAAGATGGCGCGAGCGCGACTGAGCGCGAGATCATCGACTATTGCAAACAGCATCTGGCCGGCTTCAAGACGCCGAAGGCCGTGGTCTTTGGAGAAATCCCGAAAACCTCAACCGGAAAGCTTCAGAAATTCATCCTGCGCCAGCGGGTCGGCTCCGCCGGGGCCATCACGGCGTGATCGCCGTTGTCGGTGGGGGCACGGCCTCCGCCGCGCCGCCAGCGGCGGGGCCGGAACGGGCCTGCGCAAAGCCGGGCGTCTCTTTCGGCGCATCGAGGAGAAGATCGGTCAACCCCGCCGAAAGCCACATCGCCAGCAGCGTCAGCCATGCCGTTGTCGCAAACAGCGACGCTCCGGAGACGCCCGCGCCGATGGCGCAGCCGCCGGCCAGCATTCCGCCAAAGCCCATCAGCATCGCGCCGGCGATGTAGCGCCGCATCGTCGCGCCGTCGTGGAAGCCCTCGAGCTTCAACTCGCCCGCGAAAAAGGCCGATAGGAATGAGCCGAGAAAAACGCCGGGAATGAGCCAGATATCAAAGCCGATCCGCAATTCGGGGCTGGACAGCACCATCATCAGCATATTGGCCGAGGGGCCGGAGAAAGACAGGCTGTGGACCGGCTGCGGTGTGAACGAAGCGCCCGCAAGCTGGGAGGTGAAGGCCCAGCCCGCCATCACCAGTACACCCACCATCAGCGCGGAGAACCAGATCGGCCAGCGCATCCCGAGCCGCCAGGCAAGCGAAGCGCCGCCGAAGAGCCAGACCAGCGCAAAAAAAATGCCGGCAACATGGCCGCCACCCATCCAGCTGAGCATGTTGAGCCCGGTCGGCGAGGAGACCGTCCAGAGTTCAGCCAGCGTCTCGCGCGCGGGCGACAGCACCCCGCGAAATGACGCCTGTGCCGCCACGGCGAAGATCAGCCCCGAGAGCAGGGCGCGCAGATTGCCGTTGGCGGACAGGACGAGCAGGCGCGAGGCACAGCCGCGCGTCATCACCATGCCGGCGCCGAACATCGCGCCGCCGATCAGCGCGCCGGACAGCGAGCCGCGCGCGTTCAGGTATCGCACGCTGGATGTATCAATGATGTCGGTGATGATGGCCCACTGGGTCAGCAGCAAGGCAGTGCCGAAGGTCAGCATCCACACCGCGACCTTGACTGTCAGCGAACCGCGCCAGAAATCAATGGTCGCGGCGCGAAGGCAGAAACGGCTGCGCTGGGCGAAGAAGCCGAAAAGGGCGCCGATCACCAGCCCGCCAAGAGCGGACAGGGCAGATTCTCCGACAAGGGCGATGAGC
>JAIUNP010000187.1 GCA_020161975.1 Pseudomonadota bacterium | reverse complement strand
AAACCGCTGGCGGGTCGAGGGCTTCAGACTCTTCAGGATGTTCTGGTAGCCGGGATTGTAGGAGACCACGAGCATGAAGCCGTCAGGCGCCACCACGGTCTCGCCGGTCCGGTCCAGAGGCAGGATGCGCCGGTCGTCGGTCAGCGGGTGGAGGACCACCGTCACATCCTTGCGGGCTTCCACCACCTCGTCGAGGTAGCAGATGCCGCCCTGCCGGACCGTGCGGGTCAGCGGACCATCCTGCCACACCGTCTCGCCGCCCTTGATCAGCCAGCGCCCCGTCAGGTCCGAGGCAGTGAGGTCATCATGGCAGGCAACCGTGGTCAGCTGCGCCTTGAGACGCGCCGCCATATGGGCGACAAAGCGCGTCTTGCCGCACCCCGTCGGCCCCTTCACCAGCAGCGGCAGCCGATTCCTGAACGCCGCCTCGAACACAGCGCACTCGTTGCCGATAGGACGGTAGAAGGGAATTGCGGTTTCGCGCGCAGACGGCGTCGCGTGGGCATTCATGGCAGCCCCCTCGGCTCCAAGGGATTTAAAACGGGAATGCCCCGCCACGAAAAGATGGCGGGGCGGTATCGCATCATTCGGCGGGTTGCAGTGCCGCGCCTTCGAGGCCAGTTGCCTCCTTCTTCGGGCCGAGGATGGCATAGATGAAGAGCAGCGCCCCGATCACCACCGCAAGCCCCGCGCCAAGGCGCATCCAGTAGAACAGCGCAAGCTGGTCCTGCACCTCCATGTAGCTCATGCCCATGACGCGCTGGAGATGGGTCTGCACCGCGCCCGCGAAGGTGAGCACGAAGGTCATGAAAGCCATGGCGCCCGAAAGCAGCCAGAACGAGACCATGTTCAGCACCTGATTGTACGGCTTGACGCCGAAGATATGCGGGAAGGCATAGGTCATGATCGCAAGGTTCAGCGAGACATAGGCGCCGAAGAAGGCCAGATGTCCGTGCGCGGCCGTCACCTGCGTGCCGTGGCTGTAGTAGTTGACCGGATGCAGCGTGTGCATGAAGCCCCAGACCCCGGCGCCGAAGAAGGCAAGGGTCGAGCAGCCCAGCGCCCAGAGCAGCGCCGCCTTGTTGGGGTGGTTCCTCTTGCCCTTCCACACCATCATGAAGGTGAAGAGGACCATGGCGAAGAACGGGATCACCTCAAGCGAGGAGAAGATCGAGCCGATCCAGGTCCAGTAATAGGGCGCCCCGATCCAGTAGTAGTGGTGCCCGGTGCCCAGAACACCGCTGAACAGCGCGGTTGCGACGATGACATAGAGCCACTTCTCGATCACCTCGCGGTCGACGCCCGTCAGCTTCAGCATGATGAAGGCGAGCACGGAGGCCATGACCAGTTCCCACACGCCCTCGACCCAGAGATGGACAACCCACCACCAGTACACCTTGTCGAGCACGAGATTGCCCGGATTGTAGAGCGAGAACAGGAAGAACACCGCGATGCCCCACAGCCCGAGCAGCAGGATGTTGGTGATCGCGGTCTTGCGGCCGGCAAGCACCGTCAGCGTGACGTTGTAGAGGAAGGCCAGCGCCGCAACGATGATGCCGAGCTTGACCCACAGGGGCTGTTCAAGGAACTCGCGCCCCTGCATCCCGAAGATCGGATTTCCGGGGAAGAGGTTGAAGATATAGGTGACGACCGCCCCGAGCGTACCGACCAGCAGCAGGATCAGCTGGAAATAGGCGATGGCCGGCGAATGGATCTCGTGCTCGCTTTCCTCCGGGATGATGTAGTAGGCCGCGCCAAAGAATCCGAGCAGCAGCCAGACGATCAGCGCGTTGGAATGCAGCATCCGGACGATGTTGAACGGGAGCAGTTCCGACAGGAAGTTTGGCTGCACATAGATGTAGCCGGCGACAAGTCCTGCCAGCACCTGCACGGCAAAGAGCGCCAGCGCGGCGATCCAGTACCATTTCGCGATGGCTTGCGTTTGATATTTCATGGGATCAGACCCTCACAATCTCGGTTCGTGCTCAGCCGGCCTTGTTCGGCGGCCAGTTGTTGGTCTTGATCGTCGACGACCACTCAAGGAACGAGATCAGATCGTCGAGTTCCTTGTCGGTGAAAACGAACTTGGGCATCTGGCGGCGGCCTTCGATGCCCGTAGGCTGGTTGATCATCCAGGCCTTCAGAGCTTCGCGCGCCGACTTCGGGTCCTTGTCGCCGTCGTAGCGCAGCCAGACATTGCCGAGTTCCGGCGCGAAATAGGCACCCTCGCCGAGAATGGTGTGGCAATTGATGCAGGCATGCTTTTCCCAGATGTGCTTGCCGTTGATCACCGATGCCGTCAGCCTGCTTTCATCGGTCGATGTCGTGCGCGCATAATAATGAGTGTGGGCAACCAGCCCGATGAAGATCGCGAAGAAGAAGGCGGATCCGCCATAGAATATGTTTCGCGCTGCGGATTTTGTGAGAAGTTCGCTCATGCGCCTTGCCCCGAAGTTGAACCTTGCCGACGCGGAGCGTTAAGGGGCGCGGCTATCCAAGTCCTTGATGAATGGTAAGGCGACCTGCATTCAGCCCTTCAGGCCGCGTCGACGGCTTGTCAAAGATCAAGGCCGGATCGTCCGCCCCGCGCGAAGCTGTGCCCATTCCAAAGAGCAATTGGAGGCGGTTTCATGATCAGCGATGATCCGGCAGCGAATGGCGGCTTTGCCGCGATTTCCAAGCTGCCGATCTTTCTCGACCTTGCTGGACGCAGGGCCGTGCTGGCCGGCAATACGCCGGGACTGGCATGGAAGGCAGAACTCATTGCTGCTGCCGGTGCGGATGTGCAGGTCTTTGCGCCCGAACCCTCGGACGAGTTGCGCGCGCTGCTGGCCCGCGGCAGCCGCAGCGGCACTGTAACCTTGCATCAGCGTCCCTGGGTTCCTGCCGACCTTGCCGGAGCGGCCATCGCTGTTGCCGATCTTGCGACGCTTTCCGATGCGGCGGCCTTCAAGGCTGCGGGCGCTGCGGCCGGCGTGATCGTCAACACTATCGACAAGGGCGCGACCTGCGACTTCTATTTCGGCGCGATTGTCAGCCGCTCGCCGCTGATGATCGGCGCCACGACCGACGGAACCGCCCCGATCCTGGGCCAGGCGGTGCGCCGGGCGATCGAAGCTGCGGTGCCGGACTGGCTCGGACCCTGGGCCGATTTTGCGCGCGAGATCAGGCCGGAGATCAAGCGCCGGCTTGCGCCCGGGCGGCAGCGCCGGATCTTCTGGGAGGCGTTCGCCGAGCGCGCCATGGCCGCCCCGCTCGATGAACCGGCCCGCGCCGGCATTCTTGCTGCAGCAGAGACCATCGCCGCAACCTCGCGAAGGACTGTCGGCGTCATTGATGAGATTGCCGCCCCGCCGTCCGCCGATTGCTTGCGCATCTGCGATGTCAAGCGCCTCCAGTCCGCTGACGTTCTGATCGAGGAGCCAGGGATTGCACCGGCCATCCGGGCCTATTTCCGGCGCGAGGCCACCCGGCTCGTGCTGGGTCGCGCCGGGATGCCCGGCGAGATTGCCGCCGGAACCTGCCTTCAGGAGCTCGAAGCGATGCGGGCGGACGGCAAACGCATCGTGATCATCCGCAAGCGGAGCGCCGCCGCCTGCTGCGGACGGGATGCCGCCTGCCTCAAGGCCGCATCATGACAATCTGGCAATCCGGGCTTGTCGTTGCTCCCGTGCTGATCGTCGCGATGGCTGGGCTGCTGCATAAAAAGCGCGCCCTGTCGCGCGGCGCGTTGCTGATGGTGATCGGTGTCACGGGCGCGATCACGGCTGTGCTGCTCTCGATGTGAAATGCCGGTAACCGGGGCGCGCACGGAAAGCCGGTCGACCAGCCCCGATGGCATCGCTGCTCCGGAGAGGAGCCGGAATCCGACTTTTGACGGACCGCAAATCCAGCGGCGCCAGATGGGTTCAGATCGACGTCCATGGCCTGGAACACCCGAACAATTGTTCGCGATCCAGGGGCCTCTCGCTCAAAACTGGGCGTCCTCTTTGCAAGCAGCTGCGCGGCCTGTTTCCGTGGGTGCCCCGTTTTGTTTCTCGCAGCTTGCCGTCAAATAAGAACCGGACCATCATCAGGATGAGCGAAGTTTGGTGACATATCTATCAGGTAAGACGATGAATATCACGCTGCGGCAACTCCGCGCCTTCGTGGCCATCGCCAAAGCAGGCAGCTTCACCGGCGCCGCCGCACGGCTGAACCTGACGCAAAGCGCTCTCAGCGGCCTCATGCGTGAACTGGAAACATCCCTGGGTGTGCAACTGGCCCATCGCACCACGCGCATGGTTCAGTTGTCCGATATCGGTGCCGAGTTTCTGCCGCTGGCCGAACGTGTCCTTGACGACCTTGAACGCGCCCTCGAATCGATCGCGCAACTGAAGTCCCTCAACGCCGGAGTGGTTCGCATCGCCGCACCGCAGTTGATAGCCTGCACCTTGCTGCCGGAAGCCATCGCCGCATTCAGAGAGCTTTATCCCAAGATCGACGTCACGGTTGTCGATTGTCAGGTCGAGGAAGTCAGCGCGCGGGTCTTCAGTGGTGAGGTCGATCTGGGCATCGGCCCGGAACGCATCGTCAGTTCGGAGCTTTCCAGCCAGATCTTGTTTGAGATGCCATTCCTCGCCGTGATTCCGGCGAGCCATGCCCTGTGCGAACGGGAACAAATTGCCTGGGCGGATCTCAAAAACTACCCGCTGATTTCATTGCGTGGCGATTATGCCCGCATGTTGAACAACGAACTCAGCCATGTTCCCGGAAGTACGGGCTTCAGCCCGTTTTCAGAGGTCAGCTTTATGACAACCGCGCTCGGCATGGCCAGTGCGGGGCTGGGCCTGACGGTCTGCCTTCCGTATGCGCGCTCGCTCGTTTCTCTCTATCGGCTGGAGACGCGGTTGCTGGTTGAGCCCGTGATCACCCGAAAATTTGAAATCTTCCAGCGATCGGACCGCACAGCCGGACCGGCACCTGAGAAATTCGCCCAATTCCTGGCCGACTACGTCAAACAGTTGCCCTTCTCAACGATCCACCATTGAGCCGTACCCATGCCGGGGCCGATACGCCGGAAAGGCGTTACAGTTTCCAGCGCAGGATCGATCACAATATGAAAGACTCTTTCATATTGCATCGGTTTTCGCGTTCCTATGAACGCCGTTTGCCGCAAACATGCGTCTTGTTGTTTGAGAGGCGCGCGATCAGAGCAATTTTTGGTTGCATCTCAAGATAGATTGTTCCATATTCTGGATGCCTTGTTCATATTTTAGAAGGCCCATTCATGAATATTGATGTCGCGCCCGCTCGCAACGACGAATCCGGCCGTGAAATTCCCGGCGCGCAGGCGCTGCGTCGTGGGCTCTCTCTGCTCGATATCGTTGCAGGCAGCGCAAAGCCGCTCCGCTTTTTTGAGATTGCCGAACTGTCCGGGCTGTCCAAACCCACTGCCCATCGGATGCTGGCGACGCTGGTCGAAGCGGCGCTCCTGCGGTTTGACGAGCGCGACCAGACATACAGCCTCGGGTTCCGGCTATTTGAAATGGCGCACCTTGTCTGGGACCGCTTCGATCTGCGCAGCGCGGCAGAGCCGGAACTTGAACGGCTGCGCGATCTCGCCGATGAGACGGTGCGGCTTTCAATCCTGAACGGCGACGATGTGCTCTATGTCGACCAGCGCGAGGCAGCCCAGCCCGTGCGGATCGGCAATGGTGTGGGTGGTCGCGCCGCCGCCCATGCCAGCGGGGCCGGCAAGGCGATGTTGGCCCACCTCGATCCCCTGGTGCGGGAACAGGTCCTGAACCGGCTGACGCTCACCCGCTTCACACCCAATACGATTACCGACCGTGCGGCTCTTGCCAGCCATCTCGATCTGACCAAGGCGCGCGGCTACGCGCTATCGTTTGACGAGCAGCACATCGGGGTCAGTTCCATCGCCTGCGCAATCACCGATCACCGCGGCCGCACCATCGGTGCGGTTGCCATCATAGGTCCGTCGTACCGGCTGGATGTCAGCCGGCTGCACGGTCTCGGTCGCGACGTCATGGAGGCGGCTCGGCGCATATCAGGAAATGCAGGCCAACTTGCCATGTCCATGACGACCTCTCCCAGGCCGCTCGGCCACAACCGCGAGGATGTCGCGTCTGTCGTGCCCACCAATGCGTTCGTGGGCGAAGGGCCCATATGGCTTCCGGGCACACGCGAACTGGCATTCGTCGACATTCTCAGCCCGGCGATCATCGTATCCGATCCGGCGAGCGGAACCTTTCGCAATTTCCCGATGCCCGAACTGGTCAGCGCGGTCGTGCCGCGCAGCCGCGGCGGTTATCTTGCCGCCATGCAGAGCGGTCTGAAGGCCGTCGACCTTACTTCTGGCCAGATCAGCACGATCGCATCGCCAGAGGCGGCAAAGCCGGGCAACCGTTTCAATGACGGCAAATGTGACCGCCGCGGCCGCTTCTGGGGCGGCACGATGGCGATCGATACAACACCGGGGCAGGGGGCGCTGTATCGTCTGGATGTCGACGGACAATGTCAACTGATGGACAGTGGTTTCACCATCTCCAACGGGCTGGGCTGGAGCCGCGATAACCGGCTGTTCTATTTTACCGATACGGGCGCACGCCGCATCTATGTCTATGATTTTGACCTCGACAGCGGTTCGATCGCCAACCGCCGCACCTTCGTGCAGGTGCCGGAAGGCGTCGGCAATCCCGACGGGCTCGCCGTCGACAGCCAGGGATATGTCTGGTCCGCCCATTGGGATGGCTGGTGCGTGACGCGCTATGACCCCAATGGCAAGGCCGATCGCGTTATCAACCTGCCTGTCCCGCGACCGACCAGTTGCGCCTTCGGCGGCCCTGACCTTTCGACACTCTATGTCACCAGCGCCCGAATCCGGCTTACGGCCCAGCAACTGGCCGATGCACCGCTCTCGGGAAGCGTGTTTGCCATTTCAACCGGTGTGCGCGGTCTGGCCGAAACGCCGTTTGCAGGATGAGGACCATTTGATGTCCAGCATCAATCTCAGGAATGTTCGCAAGTCCTTCGGCACGACCCATGTGTTGCATGGGATCGACCTCGACATTCCGGACGGCGCATTTGCGGTGTTTGTCGGCCCCTCCGGCTGCGGCAAATCGACGTTGCTGCGCCTCATCTGCGGGCTGGATGACGTGACCGACGGCACCATCGCCATCGATGAGGAGATCGTCAACGACGTGCCGCCGGCCAAGCGCGGCATCGCCATGGTGTTCCAGAGCTATGCGCTCTACCCCCACATGAGCGTCAAGCAGAACATGGCCTATTCGCTGAAGCTTGCGCGGACGCCTGCGGACGAGATCGACCGACGGGTTGGCGCGGCGGCCGAGGTGCTGCGCCTCGACAAGCTGCTGGACCGCAAGCCGCGCCAGCTTTCCGGCGGCCAGCGCCAGCGTGTCGCCATTGGCCGGGCCATCGTGCGCGAACCGAAGATCTTCCTGTTCGATGAGCCGTTGTCGAACCTCGATGCCTCGCTCCGCGTGGACATGCGCGCCGAAATCGCCACGCTGAAGGCCCGTCTCGGCACCACCATGGTTTATGTCACGCATGACCAGATCGAGGCGATGACCCTGGCCGATACGATCGTCGTCATGAATGCGGGCAGGATCGAACAGGCGGGCGCGCCGATGGAACTTTATGCGCGGCCAGCCAACCGCTTTGTCGCCGCCTTCATCGGTTCTCCGCGGATGAACATGGTGCCGGGGATGGTCGATGGCAGCGGGCAGGTGACGCTCATGGACGGTCTGAAGTTGCCGT
>JAIUNP010000186.1 GCA_020161975.1 Pseudomonadota bacterium | reverse complement strand
GTTGGGCTGCCTACAGCCTCACCACCATTCGCCAGCCCGTGGAGGCGATGGTGGGGGCTGCCGTTGCGACTTTGCTCGACCAGATCGAGGGCAATACCGAACCCCACCATCACCGTATTGAAGGGCCGCTGGTTGTTCGCCGCTCGGCCCGTATCCCCGAAGGATATGCGCCATGACCGCCCTTCCGAACCCGAAATTCTCGAACCGCTGGCCGGATTTCCGCAACTACATCATCGATATCACCCAGGAGATCTGGGAGCACCGCGGGATCGGTACGCTGAATCACTATTACGCACCGGATATCCCCGTGCGTTCGCCGATGGGCGTCAGCCGGGGCAACCAGGCGGTCATCGCCGCAACCATGGCAACCTGCCACGAGTTTCCTGATCGTCAGCTCTTTGCCGAGGACGTGATCTTCTCGGATGATGAGACCCACGGCTTTCTCTCCTCGCATCGCATCATCTCCACGGCAACGCATTCCGCTGATGGTGTGTTTGGTCCTGCAACGGGCAGGCGCTTCCAGATCCGGATCATCGCGGATTGCGCGGCGAGGAACGACACGATCTACGATGAGTGGCTGGTGCGCGATTATGGTGGCATCGTTCGTCAGCTCGGTATGGTGCCGGAAGAATATGCCCGGATGCTCATCCGCCGCGAGGGCGGCATCGAGAAGGCGAGCCGCCCGCTGACGCCCGATGCCGATCTGCCGGAGGTTTACAAGGGCCGTGGCAATGCGAACCCCTGGGGCGAGCGCTATGCCGGGATGCTGACGCGCATCATGGCAGCGGATTTCGGCCATATCCACACGCATTATGATCGCGCTGTGGTGGGCGAATATTCGGGAGCGAAACAGGCTGTGGGCCGCGAGGCTGTTGCTGCCTTCTGGCTCGGCCTTCGTTCGTCCTTTCCCAATGCCACCTTCGCGATCCACCATCAGATTGGCATGGATGGTGACATGCTTTCTCCGCGCGCGGCCATTCGCTGGTCGCTCACCGGCAAGCATGAGGGCTGGGGCGCCTTCGGCCAGCCGACCGGCGCCTGGGTGCATGTGATGGCCATGAGCCATGCCGAATTCGGGCCCTTCGGCCCGGATGGCATCGGGCTGCGCCGGGAATTTGCACTCTACGACGAAATCGCAATCTGGAAGCAGATCCTCTTACAGACAGGTGACCTATGACCCCGCAAGAGATGGAAGCCCGCATTGTTCGTTATGGCGAGCTGAAGCCGTGCAAGTCGGCCTTCATCGATGCGCATACGCCGGGCTCGAACCAGAAGGAGAACTTCACCATCATCGGTGGTGGCGTGTCGGAATCGCCCGATCAGCATGTCCATATCCGGGAAACGCCGGGCTTCAACATTGGTGCCGCCGGGCAGCCTCCGGGGTGCAAGAACTCCCTCCACTCCCATCGCACGGCAGAGGTCTTCTTTGTTCTCAAGGGGCGCTGGCGCTTTTTCTGGGGGCGCTGGGGCACGGCCGGCGAGTTTATTGCCGAGGAAGGTGATATCTTCAACATCCCCACCGGCATTTTCAGGGCCTTCGAGAATGTCGGCACCGATTACGGAATGATCATGGCGATTCTCGGCGGAGATGATGCCGGTGGTGGGGTGATCTGGGCGCCGCAAGTGATCACGGATGCCAAGGACTACGGCCTTGTGCTGGGCAGGAATGGCCGGCTTTACGACACCAAGAAGGGACAAAGGCTGCCCGATGACGTGCCGCCGATGCCGCTGTTGACCGAGGAAGAGCTCAGGGCTTTCCCCGAGCCGACCACGGCTGATGTCATCCCCAACCACGTCGCCCGCTACTGGGACCTGATGGCGCTGTCGGATCGCCAGCCGGCGAGCGTCATTGGCGCGAAGGGCAAACTGCGTGACCGCCCTGGCTTCGAGGTCGACTTTCTGTCGCGCAACTCGATTTCGGACCAGCCCTACAGCATCGACCAGCACGAGATTCTGATGCCAATGCGTGGTCACTGGCGGTTGAGCTGGAGCGGTGGCAGCACCGTACTGAACCCGGGCGACACCGCAGCCATTCCGCCGGGCCTGTCGCACAGCCTTGTGCCGTCGATGACGGGCGAGGCCTCACTGTACCGTGTGCGTAACACGGACGATCCTGCCGGTGCGACCGGTCGCCTGCTTTGAGGAGTGCGCCATGACGCTACTTTCCACCCATGTCGGCTCCCTCCCTCGCTCGCAGGGCGTTGTGGATTTTCTTTTCGCCCGTGAGCGGGGCGAAGACTACGATCAATCGGCCTTCGATGCTGCGATGGCTGAGGCCGTCATGGATCTCGTGCGTCGTCAGAAGGAGGCAGGCGTCGATATCGTCTCTGACGGCGAGACCTCGAAGATCTCCTATGCGACCTATGTCAAGGACCGCTACACGGGGTTTGCCGGTGACAGCCAGCGAAATGCCCCGGCGGATCTGAAACTCTTCCCGACCTATCTCGAACGCCTGGCGCGCGAAGGTGGCACGCCCAAATACGCGCGACCGCAATGTATTGGCCCGGTCGTCTCCAAGGGCCAGGGCGAATTGCAGAAGGATATCAAGGCTCTGAAATCTGCGATGGCGGTGCATGGCGTGGAGCGCGGTTTCATGAATGCCGCCTCGCCGGGCGTCATCTCGCTCTTCCTGCAGAATGTGCATTACGCCAGCCGGGAGGCCTATCTCGAAGCCCTCGCTGAGGCGATGCGCGAAGAATATCGCACGATCGTGGAGGCAGGGCTCGACCTGCAACTCGATTGCCCGGATCTTGCGCTTTCACGCCACATGCTCTTCACCCATCTTTCGGATGAGGAATTCCTGAAAGTGGCGGGGCTGCATGTCGAGGCGCTGCGCCATGCGGTCGCCGGATTGCCGCAGGAACGTATCCGGCTTCACATCTGCTGGGGCAATTACGAAGGCCCGCATTGCTGCGATATCGACATGGCAAAAGTCTTCCCGCTGCTGATGGCGGTGCCCGCGCGCTACGTCCTGTTCGAGACTGCGAACCCACGCCACGGCCATGAATGGACGGTGTTCCGTGATCGCGCCAGGGACATTCCGGAAGACAAGGTTCTTGTGCCGGGCGCGGTTGATACGACGACGAATTTCGTCGAACATCCGGAACTCGTCCGGCAGCGACTGGAGCGGTTCACCGAGATCGTCGGCAAGGATCGGGTCATCGCCGGCTCGGATTGTGGCTTTGGCACGTTCGCTGGCTTCGGATCGGTCGATCCCGAGATTGCCTGGGCGAAACTTGCCACGTTGAAGGAGGGCGCGCGGCGCGTACAATGACCCCGCTGGTGCTCATTCCCGGCATGATGTGCGACGCCCGGCTTTGGGGCGATCTGCCGGCCCTGCTTGCGCGACGCATGGTGATCCACGCGCCCTGCACGGAAGGCGAGAGCATTGAAGCGATCGCCCGCGTGCTTCTTGCCCAGGCGCCCGCGCGCTTTGCGCTCGCGGGTCTCAGCATGGGCGGGATTGTTGCGATGGAGATTCTTCGGCAGGCGCCCGACAGGGTGGAGCGGCTTGCGCTTCTTGACACGAACCCCTTTGCGGAAAGCGAGACCATCCGCGCGCGCCGCCAGCCACAGATCGACCGCGCGCTCTCGGGCGAACTCGCAAGCGTCATGCGCGATGAAATGAAGCCGCACTATCTCGCGCCTGGCCCGCGCAATGCGGCGGTGCTCGATCTCTGCCTGGATATGGCCCTGGGGCTGGGGCCTGAGATTTTTGCCCGGCAATCGCGCGCCTTGCGTGAGCGGCCCGATCAGACAGATACGCTTTCCCGTTTTACAGGCCCTGCGCTCGTGCTTATGGGGCTGCATGATCGGCTCTGCCCGCTTGAACGCCACGAGGCGATGCATCGGATGATGCCGCAGTCGCGTCTCGTCATCATCGAAGGGGCTGGTCACCTGCCAACCCTTGAACAGCCCGAGCCGACCTTTGCTGCGATCAAAACCTGGCTGGAGGCCTGACGACCTCCTGCGCGCGCCTGCTCTGCGGAGCCGTCAGCCAGGCGTAGAGGGACTGCTGACTGACGCCCAGCCGCTGCGAAACCTCCGCTACAGAATAGCCTCGTTCGGTGATCTGACGCACCGGGTCGCGCCCGAACTCGTCGCTGAATCTGGCGTTGCCCATCATGGCCTCCTTGCCTCAAAATTAGGGAAGAAGGCGTCCAGAAATCCAGGGGCGATTCAGACAGACACGTCGAGAGGGCGAGCCCCCATTCAAGTGCCGTCAGCACTTATGCCGTGCGTCGGGAGGGACAATAGCCACAATCGGCGTGCTTTTTTTAAAAATTGAAATACGTGTTCCACATCGTGTTCTGGAACAGAAGGCCGGGATCGTAGTGCCGCTTGCGCTGGCTGAAACGCTGTGCGTCGGGGTAAATCCGGGCGAATTGGTCCGGGCGGGCATGAAGCCGGTAAGGCAGATAGAAGCTGCCTCCGATGGAGCCGACCAAATCAATCAGCGCTTCCGTTACCTTGATCATGTCGGTCTCGCCATCGGCATCGATCCTTTGCGAAAACGACATCACCGCAGCGATTCTGTCCGTGGTGGCAAACGAGAGCATGCTCGTCGGGTCACGCTTCACGTGCCGCAGCGTGACATTGAGAAACTCCGCAATTGCTTTTGGAATGATGCGGCGGCACCCTTCCAGGAATTCGTTGAAGCGATCCGGACTCACGAAATACTCGTGCAGGATATCGACGCGCCGCTGATCCCGATTGGCAAGGTTGAGTGCAGGCTCGTTCATCAACCGGTTGCGCGAGGCTGTGCCGTTGGCCAACATCGGCGCGATAGAGCGTTCGACATGCCACCGAAGACTTTTACCCCATTCCCGGCCCACTTGTGCGCGGTAAACCTGGCGGGAGAGGCCGGTCAGGGCACCTTTGCGTGCGGGCGGCGGCAATCCGCCAGCCGGTGTCGGCTCCTTGCGCCAGGACACCAGTAATGCCTCCGAGAAAAACCGCTCCCGCTCGACATTCAGACGACCGTAGATCATGGGGACGGCCGGGTCATGGGACGCAGCGATGAAGCGCTTGGCGAATTCCCCGGCGGGCATCGCCTCAAAGCGTGGCTGAAGGAGCATATTGTCTGTCATCTCGACCTCCAGATCGAGAATCACACCGACAAGCCCGTATCCTCCCATCGCGAGCGCAAAAAGTTCGGCATTCGCATTCCGGGAACAGGTCAGGATCGTGCCGTCGGCCAGCATCAGCCGGATCGAGCGGACGGTTGATCCAAACGGCCCGTATGGTGTCGGCCAGCCATGCGCATTGACCGAGAAGGTGGCGCCGACACCGAAATCGCTGTTTGACTGCATCACCGCTGGTGAAAATCCCGCGGGATCAAGATGCGCGATCACCTGATGCCAACGCGTACCAGCATGGACACGATAAATCCTGGCTGTGCGGTCCAACTCGCATTGGTCAATGTCGAAGGTCATGGCCACGCCATTGCGGATCAGGGACTGTCCGCCCATCGAATGGCGGGCGGCACCAAGTGCAACAGAGCGGCGTACGGCGGCAGCCTCTTTCAATTCCCGCCGAAGTGCTGCAACGAAATCGGCTTCGTCGGAGCGCACATAGAAATGACGAAAAAGCGGTGTGGGATTGAGCCGGCTGGCATCATTCATCACAAGCCGCTGCTGCGCCGAAACATCGCCGGCTCTGGCCTGAACGGCTAACGCACATCCTCCGGCCAGAATCTCACGGCGGGACATCTTCATTGGTGCGTGCTCCGATCAGAATAGCCCCGATATTCCAGGTCCTATTGACAAAGGATTGAAGATTGTCGTGGTGGGCGCAGGCTGAAATATGGCGGGAGGAGGAAAAAAAGCGTGCTGGCGGCACGGTTGCCTGGATGCTTGTCGCAACATCCTGCTGTGTCAGCGCCATGAAGTCCTTGGGATGAGATATCTTGTTGCGGACGTTCAACGGATCATGACCGGTGGCGTCGGCGAGGGCATAATGACGTTGCAGGCGCGCGGCACTATTGCCCCAAAACGATATCCTTTTGCGCGTCATTGAAGCGATAGGCACGGCGCCAAGTCTTGGTGCCGCCCGGCAGAACCCACAATTGAAGGCCGCCGCCATCTGAAAGTTTCTGTTTCGTGTCGGTCGCCTTTAGGGAACGAAACGCTGTGTCGGTGAGCGGCATGTTGGGTTTCTGCTGGGTCGAAAATGTTGGGTTAGCGGCCCGGACCAACAGAAAGTCCAACATTTTTGCTGGCTTCAAACGCATGGAAACGGACGCCAAAGGATGTCTTTGGATGCGAAAATTTCGATTTATCTTGATTTTTCAGACACTTACGGAAGTAAGCGAACGTCAACGGAAGGCGATGTGGTGCCCCTAGCCGGAATCGAACCAGCACTCCTTGCGGAAACCGATTTTGAGTCGGTCGCGTCTACCAGTTCCGCCATAGGGGCATTCAGCAGAAGGTTCCTGCCGAAGTAGGCGGACTATAGCCAGCATCGGCGCCCGGTCAATCATTCACAAGGCATGAAACCGGAAATACCTTTACTTGAGCCGGGTGCGCCGGTTATCCCCGCTCCATGTTGAAGCGGCTTTACAACTGGACCATTGCGCTTGCGGAGAGCCCGCGCGCGCCCACAGCGCTGGCGGCGGTGTCCTTCGCCGAAAGTTCCTTTTTCCCCGTTCCGCCGGATGTGATGCTGTTGCCGATGGCGATGGCCAAGCCGCAGAATGCCTGGCGCTATGCGCTCATCTGCACCATTGCCTCGGTGCTGGGCGGGATCGTCGGCTATGGTATCGGGTATCTCCTCTATGACAGCGTGGGCCAGTGGTTGATCCGGGTTTACGGGCTCGGCGACAAGCTGGAGGCGTTCCGCACGCTTTATCAGCAGCATGGACACTGGATCATCCTGATCAAGGGGCTGACGCCGATTCCCTACAAGTTGGTGACGATCGCCAGCGGCCTCGCCGCCTATGATTTCTTCTGGTTCGTTGTGCTGTCGATCATCACGCGCGGGGCGCGGTTCTTCATCCTGGCCGGCATTCTCCATCGTTTCGGCGCCCCAATGAAGCGTTTTATCGATAACAATCTCGGCCTTGTCGCGGCCGTCCTTGTTATCGCCATTGTTGGCGGCTTTTACGCGGTGAAGTTCCTGCTCTGACCTCATGCAATGCCGGGGTGCCTCATGATGCTGCGTGACCACCGCCTGCTTGTTTCTGCACTTCTTCTGGCAGTCGCCGCCATTGCAGGAGCGTGGGTTTTCGAACTCGGATTTGGTTACCTGCCCTGCAAGCTTTGCCTGTGGGAGCGCTGGCCCTATTACATCGGCATTCCGCTCGGCCTGGCGGCGCTGGCCGCCGGCGGGGGCGGGATGGGGCGCTTCCTGCAAGGCGCGATGGTTCTGGTCTTTCTGGCCGGCGCTGGCCTTGCCGTCTATCACGCGGGGGCGGAATGGGCATTCTGGCCTGGCCCGAGCGATTGCGGCGGCCGGATCGCGGATGGGCCGGCCAATGTGCTCGACCTCAAGGCCAGTATCCGGGCGACGAAAGTCATCCGATGCGATCAGGCGGCCTTGCGCGTACTTGGCCTGTCCTTTGCCGGCTGGAATGTGCTGGTTTCACTGGCCGTTGCCGCGTTGGCTGCTGCGGGGCTGTGCCGGTGTCAGGGTTCGAGTTCGCAATCCCAGTAAAGATAATCCAGCCAGCTTTCATGCAGGTAGTTGGGCGGGAAGTGGCGTCCGCTGGCGTGTAGATCCTGCAAGCTCGGCTGGAATGGCGGGTGGCGCGGCCACATCTCGGCATCGGCTGGCAGCTTGTCGCCCTTT
>JAIUNP010000185.1 GCA_020161975.1 Pseudomonadota bacterium | reverse complement strand
GCCTTGGTCCGTTCGGGCGTTCCGTGCCGGTCAAACCGGCCGCGCGGCGCCCTCGGGCGGTGATGCCGGGTCCGCCGCCCGCTCTGTGCTTGAGGGAGTGGACAAAACATGGGGGTCATGCGGCGCGTTTTCTGTTTGCGACGGTCAGCCGACCATCGAGAACTGCGGCCTTTGTGACGGCTACTCGGTGAGCCCCTTTGGGCGACCAACGCATCCCGAACTCCTGACCGCCTTGGCCTTCTTTCTGAACTGGCAATCGCTTGGCCACGCCACGCGATTGCTGATTGACCGGCAGGACGAGGTTGATGGCGATCACTACGATTTCCTCGCCCCGGCCGCCGAGATCCTTGCAGAGAAATACCCGCTGGCCGCGACGGTGGCGCTGGGGGTGATGATCGATTTCACGCTGAACGAGGGGAGGCAGAAGCGCTACGGCTATGCCGCCCAGCACCTGGCAACCTGTGCCGATCTGGCCGGACGGATCGAGGACTTCGGACCGGTCGAGCCGCACCCTGCCTATGCCGCGCGCCTGAAGGCCAAGCATGGAAAGAAGACCGGCTTCTGGTCAAAGGTGGAGGCTGCGTGACCGTCCGATTGCGGGTGGTCGCTGAATTCGGTCTGCATCTCGACAAATGCTCGCGATGCCTCGGTTGGGTCGACAGGAACATGGCGCATTAATGCGACATATTGACATGTCGCATTAATGCGCCTACATCGGCGTCATGTCAGAAGATGAAATCACACTCGAAGAACTAAGCGAACGCACCGGGGTCGAGGCACGCACCTTGCGTTCTTGGGTGAGCGAGGGTCTGCTCTCGCCGCCTTTCAAGGCTGGGCGTGGTGCACGCTATCCCGCCAGCAATGTGGACCGGGCGCTGGCTGTTCGCGCACTCAAGGATATTCATGGACTTTCGCTCGCGGAAATTGGGCGCCGCTTCATGATGGCGACCGAGGACCAGATCCGGGAATGGGCGGTCGAGACTGGGCCGACCTTAGCTCCGCGTGGCACCGCGCGCGACTATCTGAGCCGCATCAAGGAGCGCGGATTCAGGCCGCCTGAGCCACCACAGTCTATGGATAGTCATCCGCGGGCTTCTTTTTCTATAGAGCCGACGTTTGCGCCGTCGACCGCCAGGTTTCCGCGCATATCCCAACCTGGTCTGCGTGATGACGAACGCGCAGCTGATCTTGCGAACATCGAACGACTGATCCTCCGGCTCGAACAGGTGCTTGGAACGCCAGCGCCGAGACGGTCACGCGGTGCCATCTGGACCCGCATATCCGTCACACCCGATCTCGAACTGTCTGTTCGCGGCGATCTCGAGCCGCGCGAGCGGATTCTTTTTGAACAGCTCGCGGATCAGTTCCGCGCCATTCTTACCGGAAGGACAAAAAATGACTGATGTGAATTTTACCGCCGCCTCCGCGTTCGACCGGAAACTCTTCTGGGAGGGAGGCGATTCCGTCCGCTACCTTGTCGCCAGTCTCCGCGCTAACTTGACGGACGACCGCCGCCCAGCTGAGCGCACTCCGCTTAACATCGCTCTTGTCATCGATGCCAGCGGTTCGATGGGAGGCGGAAAGCTCGATGCGGCCAAGGCCGCTGCGCTGGGGCTCACGGAACGCCTGACGGAGCGCGATCGCCTGACGCTCGTGTCCTTCGCCTCGGATGTGCAGGTCCATCTCGACGCAGTTCCTGTGTCCAAGGAGAACCTGATCCGGATCCGCACCGAGGTTTCCCTGCTGCAAACGCGCGGCATGACCAATCTGTCCGGTGGTTGGTTCGCTGGGGTCGAATGTGCGGCAAGGGTCGCGGAAGATGATGCGCGGATGACGCCCCGCATCATCATTCTGAGTGACGGCCACGCCAATGAAGGGATTTCCGATCAGAACGAGCTGCGTGAACATGCCGGGGAACTTCGGCTGCGAGGTGTTCTGACTTCAGCACTCGGCATCGGAGACGGTTATGACGAACAGCTCCTGCGGGGCATTGCCGATAACGGGGGCGGCCGTCTTCATGACGCGGAACTCACAAGCGAAATTTCCTCAGTCCTTCTGGGTGAGCTTGATGACATCTTCGGCACCCTCATCGAAGGCGCTGAGATCATGCTGACCGTGCCGACCGGCGTTCGCGTCGACGTTCTAGGCAAGGGGGACGCCGAGGTCCGCGGTGGTCGCGTCGTGGTTTCCACGGGCCCGATCCAGAATGACGTTACGCGCTTCGCTGTCTTCAAGGTTACTTGTCCCAAAGCTCGGCGCGGTGAGGAGTTCAAGTTCGGGATGGTTGCGACCGGGCGCGCCGTCGCTGATCGGAATACGCTTGAGACCAGCTCGGTGTCAGTAAACCTCGTTGCCGTGGACAGCATGGCGAACAAGGACCAGCCCCGTGATGCGGAGATTGCCGAGATTGTTGCGCGGACGTGGAGTGCGCAAGTCGTTGCCACGGCCGCAAAGATGAACCGTGACGGAGCCTATGAAGACGCGCAAAAATACATCGAAGGGGAGCTGCGCCACTTTCGCCGCTACGTAGAAGGCCTTCCTCGCGGGCAGGACATGGTCGGTGAACTTGAACTCTTGGCCCGCCGTGTTGGCCGTGAGTTCTCTTCGAGGATGCGCAAGGAAATGGTGGTCCAATCAGCGCTGGTCATGGAGAGCAGGATGGACCGTCGTGGTGCCGGGAAAGCGGCTTGGAGCGCACGGATGGAGCGGGGGGACTGACGGCCCTAGGGTTAGGGTGGGGCGGCAGAGTGTAATGCTTGTGGGGCAGACGGTGCTCTCAGCGCTTTGCTGTTCGCCCAACGTCAAACCCGCGTTGCGGCTGCTGCGTAACTGATAACTTCCACTGGTTTTAGGCTTTTCGCATGAATGACAGCGTGCTTTGGATTGTGTTGCTGCTCATCGCAGCCATTATTCTTTGGTTTTTGGTTCTTCTGCCAAAATTGAAGCGTGCCCGCGCGGAACGCGAAAGGCGCGCTGCCGAAGAAGCCGAACGCCTTGCCGCAGAGCGTGCGAGCCTGAATGCTGAACGCGAAGACGTATTGAAGAAGATCCGTGGCAAAGCCCCAGATTTTATACTGAAAGCGCGACTTGAATTTGAAAGAGAGTTTCGGGCAGGGGGCGGTGAGGGTTTCTTCGGTCAGGAAATGTCGCCGCTGGTGGGCTCTGGATACAGGGTTGGTACAACCAATGGCCGGACTGAAGCGGAACGCCGTGCAATTCTTGAGTATGCAGTTGCCGCAGATCTGGATGCAACGCTGCCGTTCTTGCCTAAACCATACAGAGACGAGTGGGGGGCGCCGCTCAGCTTGACGAGATTCAACCGCATCTACACTCATCTCAACAGTATGGCTGACCTACGTGACGGGCGGCGAAACTTCGAAGTTGCTGTGTCTCACTGGCGTGCCGATGCTTCCTGGTTTCATTTGCATCAGATTCAGCTGGTGGAGAAGTTCCGAGCGGTCTAGGCGCTTCGGGAATGTCTTGATGTTCGTGCTACCGGAAAATCATTCCGCCACCCAGCGGAAGAATGGTGGAAGCACGAGGGGGAAAACCGCTGCGCAATCCCAATAATTCCTGCGAACATTTGCTCTCGTGCCGTCTCTCGCAACTGGCGGAAACTCTGCAACAACTCGCGATCCTGTGGGATTGTTTATGGTTTGTTCGATCCGGAAACGCCGCGCGTCGTCGTCTGCAAGCTGATCGACCGCTTCATCTCATCCATCCATAGCCGCCTCGTCCGACGCGCCATTAAGCACCAACGTGTCCACTATCGATGGTGGACACTATCCGGCACCATCATCAAACGGCAGTGCGGTCAGACCGGACGCTAACCAAGAGACGTCGCAAACGACGTCGCTATGCACGTGTCTTAGGAGCTCACGTCGAAACATGGCAGGCGGTGCCAATCGGGCCGTTACGGTCGGCGTCGCGCTCACGGCGCAGGCACCAGTGCGATGATGGGCCGTGCCTTTGGGTAGGTGAACCCAAACGATCCCGGGAGTTCAGATGCTTCAAGCTGCATCGACAGCTCGCGCAACGTCGCTGCATGTTCTACGGATAGTTCGGCTGGTGCCGCTTCCAACCCAGTGCAGCGATTGAGCAACGACAACAGCTCACCGTCCCGCAGGATGGCGGACTGCCCGTGTTGCACTCCGAGGACGATGCGATGAACGGTCGCCTTCGTTCCCGTCAATTCGTCCTCCACCCGTGCTAGCAGGATCGTGTTTTCGAGATCCTTGAGATATGCGGCAAAGACCGGCTGGTTGACTGCATGCTCCAGAAACTTGTCGACAAGGGAATGCCCGATCCCCATCATTCGGTTCATCTGCTCCTTCGGCGCGAGGTCGCGGTCGAACGTCAGCCCATCGTATCGGGATTTCAGATCCAGATCGTTGCGCCAGATCTCGGGCGTTGCGATCGAGAGACCCGCATCAGAGGTTGTGACCCTGCGCCCGTGTGTCTTGGCGGCGTTCCGGAAGAACGGCTCGAGCTGTGGGAGATCGAGTTGCGGGATTTCCTTGGCCATCGTCGCGGAATCGAATTTTGATGCAGAGCCGAAAAGGCTTCGGGCCGTCGCGAGCGCATTGTCGCCGCCGAAGCGATTGCTGTTGGCTGTCCACCAGCTTCTCAGGGTTTCTCGGCCTTGTTTCGAATACCCCTCAGAATACAGCTCGTCGAAAACCGAGGATCCAGCCATGCCGATCACGAGCTGGGCAATGTCCTCGGCTTCCTCCATCGATGCACTGAGCGTGGCTTGGATACGCGCGAGCTTTTCTTCGAGAAGGGACCATATACGTGCCTCGACGGTTTCGGGGTTTCGCAGCAGGTAGACGGATACGGCGCGGGTCTGCCCGTAACGGCTGAGGCGACCGACTCTCTGGTGCAACCGCATCGGGTTCCAAGGAAGATCAACATGCACCAGCGTGGCGCAGCGGTGCTGAAGGTCGATGCCTTCGCCACCCGCCTCGGTCGAGATCAGGAAGCGGGTGCGTCCGGCATTGAAATCCTCGGCAGCCGTTTCGCGAGACAGGCGGCGGGTCTCGGCGATACCGCTGGCTCCAAGGAGCGTGAGGCGTTCGTCACCGTTGATGAAACCTGTGCTCCCTTCGCCGAAACGCGCTTTCAACGCGTTCAGAACGAGGGCTTGGGTGGCCTTGTATTCTGTGAAGAGCAAGACCGGCTCGCCGACCGGGAGTTCGGTCTCGATCAGCTCAATCAGCCTCTGGATCTTGGTTTCATCGGTGATTTCGTCGGCGCGGGCAAGGATCTCGTCGAGGCGGGCGATCTCGTCAGACATGAGCGTCGGGGAATTTTCCCCAACGGAGCTTTCCTCGCGCTGGGACCGTTCGTCGTCCTCTTCATACTCTGGCGGCTCAGCGATCTGGGAGGCGCTGCGTCCATCTTGCGCAATCGTCGTCGCCAGCATGCCCCGTCGTTTCGACAGGGCGCTGCGGATCGCCGCGATGGAACTGGCGGCAAGCTTCTGGAGTGCGATGAGCAGGAGCATGCGAGAGGAGCGCTCACGGCCGGCAAGGTCGCTCGCATAGGCCCGACCGTCGAGGATGAACTCGCTCATGACGTTGTAGAAGTCCGTCTCTGCCTCGGTATAGCCGTAGTCGACGGTCTGGGTTTTCACCGGCTTGAACAGCGGCTTGCCTTCAAGGTCGGTCACCGTGGCCTTGTTGTTGCGGATCATCGCTTCGGGCAGGTGCGCAAGCTGCTCTTCGATGTCGCGCTGGGGGTCGAAGAGATCGGGCCGCAGGAGGTGCATCAGGGCGAGGAAGCCGAAGTCTTTGCCCCTATGGGGCGTGCCGGTGAACAGTACCAGCGAGCCGATCTTGCCCGCTGCCTGCATGTCCTTCAGCAGGTTATATGTCAGGGTTGCGCTGCGTTCGACCGCTTGGAAGTGGTGCGCTTCGTCGACCAGAACCAGATCCCACGGCTCGGCCTTCAACAATCGCTCGCGCGCCTTGTCCATGCGGAGCGTATGGAACGAGGCGACCACTTTGTCGGCCGTCTCCCAGTAGCTGACCCTATCGCGATCAAGGTCAGCGGAATAGAGGTTGAGACGGATGTCGAACATCGTCTTCATCCGGTCTCGCCACTGCGGCGCGAGCCGGGCCGGGGTCAGGACGAGGACGCGCTTCACCCGATCTGAGGAGAGCAGCGGATCGAGGATCAGGCCCGCTTCGATGGTCTTGCCGAGGCCGACGTCATCGGCGACCAACCAGCGGGCTGGCCAGTTGCGCGTCACCTGGCGGCAGACCCAGAGCTGGTGGGGCAGAAGCTTGACCCGGGTGCGCGTAAAGACGCCCCATTGGTCGTTGATCGACCTGATCAGGAGCGCCTGCGCCTTTGCCAACGTGGCTGTCGGGTCGTCCGTAGTGAGGTCGGCAAGGCGATCCTCCAGCGACTCGATGCGCATCAACTGGGCTGTCTCCACCCTGTGGATGTCCGTGCCGAACTGAACGAGGCTGAAGATCCCCTGATCGACCACGATACGGCCTTCACCATGATCAGTATGCCGAACGGATTGCTCAGGGGCGAAAGTCGTCATGCGATGAAGTCCTCTTCTTCGACATTGTCTTGCGAAATCCTGGGGGTATCAGGTCCGAAGATGACCTCCTGCGCGCCCGCGTGCTTCTGGGTCATCAGCAGTTGAATGGGAAGGTCAAGTGCGCCACCAAAAGACGCGCGGTCCCTGAGGCTTGCCTCGAACTCGGAATAGATTGCACTTGAGGCATCCATTCCGGCCAAGCCACGGAGATGTCTCCAACCTATCCGATCCGCAAAACGTCCCATGGCCTCGGAATTTGCCCAGCCGTAGCCGTGCATGTAGCCGCCGAGATCGCCCCAGATACCGGCTCGCACGCCCTCGCGCCAGCGGCCATGGCCGGCGCCGAGCTGTCGCCGGTCAGCGCCTACTACAGCGCCAGGCTGCGCCGCCACGGCGCCACGCCGCTGGGCGTGGACTGGCCCAGCCGGCCGAGCCAGGAGTTGCGCTTCGTGCAGCTGCTCCGGCTGTGCGACTTCAGCGCGCCGTGTTCGCTCAACGACGTCGGCTGCGGCTACGGCGCGCTGCTCGGCCATCTGTGGCGGCGGCACCGCGCGGCGCGCATCGACTACCTGGGCACCGACGTGTCCGCCGCCATGGTCGCGGCCGCGCGCAAACGCTGGCGCCACCGCACCTGGGCAGCATTCGAGCAGGCCGCCGACTGCGTGCGCGTGGCCGACTGCACATTGGCCAGCGGCGTCTTCAACGTCAAGCTGGATTGCGCCACGCCGGCCTGGGAAGCGCGCGTTGCGCAGTCGATCGCTGCCATGCGCCAGCACAGCCGGCTGGGCCTGGCGATCAACTTCATCGCGCCGCCGCGCACCGGCCAGGGCAGCCCGCCCGAGCTGTACCGCCCGCCCGTCGCGCGCTGGAAGCCCTGGCTGGAACAGGCGCTGGGGCTGCAGGTCACGGTCCTGGAGGGCTACGGCCTGCCCGAGTACACCCTGATCGCCCGCGCCTAAGCCCGCGGCCTACCTCCGATGGGGGAGACAAACGCACGCCCGTGCCTATACTCGGCAGGCTTGACATCCCACCAGGAGCAACGGCCATGGGCTACTTCATGCGCGAGCACGACATCTTCATCGGCACGATGCTGGAGCAGCTCAACCTGCGCTTCGCGCCCGAGCCCGATTGCCCCGATCCGCGCGACGACCTGAGCGGCGGCATCCGCCTGATGGCGCAGCTGCAAAAAGAGTTCAAGCTGTTCAAGAAGGGGCGCACGTTCGCCGCCAGTGCGCGCGCCCTC
>JAIUNP010000184.1 GCA_020161975.1 Pseudomonadota bacterium | reverse complement strand
TGGGCAACGACAAGGTGGTGCAGGCCATTGTGGATCTGACGGGCGGCGGCGCGGATTTTTCGTTCGACGCGACCGGTAACACCAATGTCATGCGCCAGGCGCTGGAATGCTGCCATCGCGGCTGGGGCGAGAGCATCATCATCGGCGTGGCCGAAGCCGGCAAGGAAATCGCAACGCGGCCATTCCAGCTTGTCACCGGGCGGGTGTGGAAGGGCACGGCATTCGGCGGCGCGCGCGGCCGCACCGACGTTCCGAAAATCGTCGACTGGTACATGGAGGGCAAGATCAATATCGACGATCTCATCACCCACACCATGCCGCTCGATCAGATCAACGCCGCGTTCGACCTGATGCACGCGGGCGCCAGTATCCGGTCTGTCGTGAAATTCTGAGTGATGAGCCCGCGCGGACCGTCTGCATGATGGACGGTCCGCGCCCATGGGCAAGACAGCTTCAATCCTTCAGGACGGCACATTCTCGTCAGACAGGTTCCGTACAGAATCAATCTGCTCTATCGCTGCGCGTCTGGAAGGAGTGATGCATTGGCGGAGAAAAAGAACGGCGCCGGAGCCTGGGGTACGCTTGTCTTTGTGTTCGCCATCATCCTCAGCGCCAGCCTGATTTTTCTGGTCGAGCCGATGTTCGCGCGCATGGTGTTGCCGCGTTTTGGTGGTTCGGCCTCGGTCTGGTCGGTAGCGCTGGTGTTTTTCCAGGGCGCCATGCTCGCCGGGTACCTTTACGCCCATGTGCTGACAAGCACGTTGCCGGTTCGCGTCGCGGCGATGGTTCATGTTGGCGTGCTGGCGCTTGGTGCCCTGATGCTGCCGCCCATCGTCCGGCCCGGCCTGGAAGGGGCGGGCGAGGTGGCCACGCTTCTGAGTGTGCTGGTGCAGTCGCTGGGCCTGCCATTCGTGGCGCTGGCGGCCAATGCGCCGCTGCTCCAGGCGTGGCTTCTCCGTTCGGGGCTTCCGGGGGCCAACAATCCCTGGCCACTCTATGCCGCCAGCAATGCCGGCAGCCTTGGCGCGCTTGCGGCCTATCCCCTGGTGGTCGAACGGACGGCGGGATTGGCCGAACAGACGCGGGGATGGGCCATGGGCTATTCCGTGCTGGTCCTTCTGGTTGCGCTGGCCGGCGGCCTGGCCCGGAACGGCGGGCGCGCGGAGACCGGTGTTGCCTGGCCGAAAACCGCATTGATTCTGAAATGGCTGCCGCTGGCGGCCATTCCTTCGGCGGCGCTTGTCGCGGTTACGGCGCATCTTTCCACCGATGTCGCAGCCGCACCCTTTCTCTGGGTGGCACCGCTGGCGCTTTACCTGCTCAGCTTCATCATCGTTTTCGGCGCGAATGGCCGGCGCATCCACCCGCTGGTGGAATGGGCGCTGCTGCCGGCACTTTTTGTTGTGGGTATCGTCGTTGCCTTCAAACTGAGTTTTGGCGTGATGGCTGATGTGCTGCTGCAACTTGTCGGCTTCTTCATCCTTGCCATGGCCTGTCATGCGCGGCTGGCGGAACTGCGGCCCGACGCCACGCAGCTCACGGCGTTTTATCTGGTGCTCTCGGCCGGTGGCATGGCGGGGGGCATCGCCGCTGCGTTGCTGGCGCCCGTTCTGTTCTCGTCGGTTATGGAATATCCGCTGGTGCTGATTGCGGCCACGATCGCGCTGCCGCGCTGGCGTGTGGTGGTGGCAATTGCCCTCGCGCTGTTGCTGGCCGTCTGGCAGGTTCTGCTGCCAGGCGTTGCTTCCCGCGAAACGCGACGCAGTTTTTATGGCGTGCACACAGTGGAAGTCAGCGGCGACGGCCGGTTCCGCATCCTGCGCAATGGCACGGAAATCCATGGCGCGCAGAGGGTGGGCGAGACGGGAAAGCCGGTGCCTCTGACGTATTATCACGAGGAATCGCCGATCTCCGAAGCCATCGATGCTGCGCGCGCCAAACGCGGCGGCAGCGCCTTGCGCATCGGAATCGTCGGGCTCGGCACCGGGTCCATTGCCTGTCTGGCCGAACCGATGGATCAGATCACGATTTTCGAGATCGACCAGACTGTGGTGGATATCGCCAAGGATACCACGAAGTTCACGTTTCTCGACCGGTGCGCGCCCAAGGCGGAAATCGTGCTGGGTGACGCGCGGCAGAAGCTCGCCGCGAGCAGGCAGACTTTCGACATTCTCGTGATCGATGCCTTCTCATCGGATGCGATCCCCGTGCATCTTCTCACCCGCGAGGCTCTAGCGATCTATCGCGAACGTGTGGGGGACAACGGGTTGATCGTGCTGCATATTTCCAACAATCACCTGCGACTACAGGAGGTGGTTGCCGCCACCGCCGCCAGTGCCGGCCTGAAGATGCTGCTGAACGATGAGGACGATCCCGAAGCCGGACCCTACCTCTATCAGCCGACCGTAGCCGCTCTGGCCGGAAATTCTGCGGCTTTCGGGGCGCTTGGCAAGAGCGAGGACTGGGTTGCAACGCAACCACCTGCCGGGCAACCAGCCTGGAGCGATGATCAGGCAAGCGTTCTTGATGCGCTGATTGCCAAATGGCGGGAACGTTGAACGGAGCATCGTCACCACCTATAGGAATGGTGAGGGGGCGCGATTCATGCCGTTTTTTCAGTCAACGCGCCGCGTCAACCATCCGGCGGCAGATATGTTCGCGCTGGTGGCGGATGTGGAGCGCTATCCGGAATTCCTGCCCTATTGCACCGGGCTGAAGGTGCTGCGCCGGGCTGTCCAGCCGGATGGCAATCCGAGCCTGATTGCCCAGATGACCGTCGGCTATGGTCCCGTATCCGAAAACTTCGTCTCCCGCGTCCTGCCCGATCAGGAGCGGATGCGCATCACAGTGCAGTATGTGGAAGGGCCATTCCGAAGCCTTGATAACCGCTGGGGCTTCCGCGATGCCGGCAATGGCGCGTCAGATGTCGATTTTTCCATCGACTACGCCTTCAAGAGCCGGGCCTTCGAGATGCTCGCGGGATCGGTATTCAACCGCCTGTTCGGCAAGATGGCCGAAGCCTTCGAAGAGCGCGCCGACGCGCTGGCGAAGGCGCGGGCAGGGTAGGGCAGAGCAGAGCTTTCAAGCGTGTCCGATGATGGTGTGGCGGTGTCAGCCGCGTCCGGGTTCGAGGCCCTTTGCCGCCTGCCAAAGCCCTTCCATCTCGTCCAGGCTGGCGCCCGACAACGAACGGCCCTCTGCCGCCAGGCTTGTTTCAATGTGCCGGAAGCGGCGGATGAACTTCGCGTTCGCATCGCGCAGGGCGCCTTCGGCATCCACCTTCAGGTGCCGCGCGAGATTGGCGACCACGAACAGGAGATCGCCCACCTCCTCGTTCTTGCGCGCGTCGGAGGCATCCAGCACCTCCTCGACCTCGGCGAGTTCCTCGCGAATCTTGGCGATGACCGCGCGGGGATCGTTCCAGTCAAAACCGACCGTGCCGGCCTTGTCCTGTAACTTCACGGCGCGGGTAAGACCAGGCAAGGCAGTTGGCACACCGGCGAGCACACTATCGGCGGGTAAGGTGCCGGGCTGGGCAGCATCGCCACGGCGGGCGGCTTTTTCGGCTTTCTCCTCAGCTTTGATCGCCGCCCACGCGGCTTTCACCATCCCAGCATCGCGCGCCGCGCCATCCCCGAACACATGTGGATGACGCCGCACCATCTTGGTGTTGATGGCGCGCGCCACCGCCGCAAAGTCAAAGTGCCCTGCTTCTTCAGCCAGCCGCGCATGAAAGACCACCTGAAGCAGCAGATCGCCCAACTCATCGACGAGATCGACCATATCGTCGCGTTCGACCGCATCGACAACCTCATAGGCTTCCTCGATGGTGTAGGGCGCGATGGTGCGGAAATTCTGCTCAAGATCCCACGGGCAGCCAGTGACGGGTGTACGCAGGGCGGCCATGATGGTCAGCAATTGCGCCAGTTCCGCCTCGGCATCAGCATGGCGGATCGGGGCGGGGGGCCTGGAAACAGGGGACTTGGAAACAGGGGGCTTGGGGCGCTCGGTCATGCCTCCTTAACAGCATGGGCCGGCGCTGCTGCCAAGAGAAAGCCAAGCGGCAGTCACGCCGTTGGCGGTATCTCCAGCGCCGTGCGGATGGCGGGCCTGAGTTCCAGAGTGATCCTGTCCACAGTGAGCGGCCCGGTGAGGCGTTTCACGATCCTGCGGTCGCGGCCGATGACGAAGGTGGTCGGCACGCCCACCAGCCGCAGCTTCGATTTTGCATAGCCATCGTCCAGCGACAGTTCGGCGTAAGGATTGCCGATGCTGGCCAGATAGGCGCGCACCTTTTCAGGATCATCGCGCCAGGCGAGCCCCGCGAGCGTATAGCGCGTATCGTCGACGAGGGTGGCGATCACCTCGCGTTCGGCGCGGCAGGTGGGACACCAGGTTGCCCAGACATGGAGCAGCGTGACGCGATTGTCGAACCGGGCAATATCGACCGGCGGCAGCGGAACAAGGCCGCGTCCGGCGACGCCCGGAACGGGCGCGAATGCCTGTTCCGGCAGCGGATCGGTCACTTCGGCCTGCGAGCGCCAGCAGGCGCCGAGCGGCGTGGCAAGGGCGGCACCTGCGCCCAGCGTCAGGGCAGAACGGCGGGAAAGCAGCTTTGTCATGCGGCCAGTCTGACGAACGGGCTTTGCGAAAAGGTTGCGGCGCGCGCGCTATCGCCCCACAATGCTAACAATCCCTTCACGACGCGGCCATTGCGGTCTTTGCACCGGGGCCGTTCAGGGCTAGAAGGCATCCCGAATTCCGCATTTCTGCAAAAGAGGCCCCCATGACCATTATCGTTGACGTTCTCGCGCGCGAAATTCTCGATAGCCGCGGCAACCCCACCGTCGAGGTGGATGTGACGCTTGAGGACGGGTCGATGGGCCGTGCGGCCGTGCCCTCGGGCGCATCGACCGGCGCGCATGAGGCGGTTGAACTGCGCGACGGCGGCAAGCGCTACATGGGCAAGGGCGTGCAGCGCGCCGTCGAGCACGTCAATTCCGAGATCAATGATGCGCTGACCGGCATGGATGCGGAAGATCAGGTCGGCATCGATCAGGTGCTGCTCGATCTTGATGGCACGCCGAACAAGAAGAAGCTCGGCGCCAATGCCATTCTCGGCGTTTCGCTCGCGGTGGCGAAGGCGGCGGCGGATGCGCGCGGCCTGCCGCTGTATCGCTACGTCGGCGGCGCCGCTGCCCGCGTCCTGCCGGTGCCGATGATGAACATCGTCAACGGCGGCGCCCATGCAGACAACCCCATCGACTTTCAGGAATTCATGATCCTGCCCGCCGGTGCCGAGAGCTTTTCGGAAGCGCTACGCTGGGGCGCGGAGGTGTTTCACACCCTCAAGGGTGCGTTGAAGAAGGCCGGCCACAACACCAATGTTGGCGACGAGGGCGGCTTTGCCCCGAACCTGCCGAGTGCCGAGGCGGCGCTTGATTTCGTGATGAAGGCCATCGAGCAGGCCGGTTTCAAGCCGGGCCACGAGATGTACATCGGTCTTGATTGCGCCTCGACCGAGTTCTTCAAGAACGGCGTCTATGACTACCATGGCGAGGGCAAGTCGCGCTCCATTGACCAGCAGGTCGATTATCTCGCCAAGCTTGTCGGCGAATATCCGATCGTCACCATCGAGGATGGCATGAGCGAGGATGACTGGGAGGGCTGGAAGAAGCTGACCGACAAGATCGGTACCAGGTGCCAGCTCGTTGGCGACGATCTCTTCGTCACCAATGTCACGCGCCTGTCTGAAGGCATCAAGAAGGGTGTGGCCAACTCCATCCTCGTCAAGGTGAACCAGATCGGTTCGCTGACAGAGACGCTGGCGGCGGTCGATATGGCCCATCGCGCCGGCTACACCGCCGTGATGTCACATCGTTCTGGCGAGACCGAGGATTCGACCATTGCCGATCTCGCGGTCGCCACCAACTGCGGCCAGATCAAGACCGGTTCGCTCGCCCGTTCAGACCGGACGGCGAAGTACAACCAGCTTCTGCGCATCGAGCAGGAACTGGGCGATACCGCGATCTATGCCGGCAAGGCGGCCCTGAAGGCGCTTCGCTGAGGCATTGTGAAGGGATCATGGTCCGCGCCGGTCGCGGGCCATGCCTGCCGCAAAGTCCGTTTACGAGGGCTGCAAGAACCCCGTTCCCAAATCGCGTGGTTGGGAGTAGGGGAAGGATATGTCCAAGAAGCAGACCTTTTACCTCACCACCGCCATTTCCTACCCCAACGGCAAGCCGCATCTCGGCCATGCCTATGAACTGATGGCAGCGGATGCCATTGCGCGGTTCCAGCGCCTCGACGGGAAGGATGTGTTCTTCCTCACCGGCACCGATGAGCATGGCCTCAAGATGCTCCAGACCGCCAAGCGCGAGGGGCTGCCGGTGCGCGATCTCGCAACCCGCAATGCGCAGGCCTTCCGCGACATGGGGCCGGCGCTCGACGCCACCAACGACGATTTCATCCGCACTTCCGAGCCGCGCCATTACGAGGCGTCGCAGGCGCTGTGGCAGAAGATGGAAGCCAATGGCGATATCTATCTCGCCAAATATTCCGGCTGGTACTCGGTTCGCGATGAGGCCTATTTCGACGAGGACGATATCACCACCCATCCCGATGGGAAGAAGACTGCGCCCTCCGGCGCCCCTGTCGAGTGGGTGGAGGAGGAGAGCTACTTCTTCCGCCTTTCGGCCTATCAGGACCGCCTGCTGAAACTCTACGACGAGCAGCCGGATTTCATCGCGCCGCCCGAGCGCCGCAACGAGGTCGTCAGCTTCGTGAGATCCGGCCTGCGCGATCTTTCGATCTCGCGGTCGACCTTCGACTGGGGCGTCCCGGTGCCGGGCGACCCGAAGCACGTCATGTATGTCTGGGTGGACGCGCTGACGAACTATATCACCGGCGTCGGCTATCCCGATCCGGACGCGCCGCTCTGGCACAACTGGCCGGCCGACGTGCACGTCATCGGCAAGGACATCGTTCGCTTCCACGCCATCTACTGGCCTACCTTCCTGATGTCCGCGGGTGTCGATCTGCCGAAGCGCGTCTTCGGCCACGGCTTCGTGTTCAACCGCGGGGAGAAAATGTCGAAGTCGGTCGGCAATGTCATCGACCCGTTCGCGCTGGCCGATCATTATGGCCTCGACCAGATGCGCTATTTCCTGCTGCGCGAAATCCCGTTCGGCCAGGACGGCAATTATTCGCACGAGGCGATCGTCAATCGCACCAATGCCGACCTCGCCAACGGTATCGGCAATCTGGCGCAGCGCTCGCTGTCCATGATCGCGAAGAACTGCGGCGGGCAGGTCCCGTCCAACGCGGCGTTGAACGACGAAGACCGCGAGCTTCTCGCTCAGGCCACGGCGGCGCTGGAGCAGGGCCGTTCCGCCATGTCGGAACAGGCGATCCATCACGCGCTCTCGGCCGTCATCGCGGTCGTCGGCGAGGCGGACCGCTATTTCGACCGGCAGGCGCCATGGGCGCTGCGCAAGACCGATCCGGCGCGCATGGAGGCCGTCCTGTGGACGACGGCGGAACTGGTACGCCGCGTGGCGATCCTGCTTCAGCCCTATGTGCCGGGCTCGGCGGACAAGCTGCTCGACCTGCTCGCATCGCCGCAGGACCGCCGGCAGTTCGCCCACATATCGGACGAGCACGCGCTTGCGCCCGGCACGCCGCTGCCTGCGCCATCCGGCGTTTTTCCGCGCTATGTGGACGCGGAGCCGGCGGGCAACTGACCGATGCTCGTCGACAGCCACTGCCACCTCGATTTCCCGGAATTCGCGCCTGAGCTCGACCAGATCGTCGAACGGGCGCGGGTGGCTGGCGTCGGGCGCATGGTGACGATCTCAACTCGGGTGAAGAAGCTGGCGCAAGTGCT
>JAIUNP010000183.1 GCA_020161975.1 Pseudomonadota bacterium | reverse complement strand
TCCTGCATTCATCGACCGCACCCTGCCGGGCTGCGGCGCGGAAATCGCGCCGGTCATCGGCTTCGGCATTACGCAGGCGCGTGACCATCATGCGAAGGTCCGCAACCCGCACGGTTTCTCGATCGAATGGCTTCGTCTCAAGCCGGGCCAGCGCGTCTCGCCATTCATGCTCAGTCAGAAAATGGTGCTGATCAACAAGTCCGGCACCTTGTCAGTCAATCTTGGCAAGGAAAACGAAACCAGCATCGCTCTGGGGGCGTGGGACACATATTCCATTCCCGGAGATCTCAGTCGCGAGCTTGTCAATACAGGTACGGAAACGGTCGAAGCCCTCGTGATCGTGACTGGTGATGAACGCAAGATGCCAAAGTTCAGTGCAGATGTTCTCAAGGCAGCTGCCGGAAAAGGCGAGTCGCTGGATGCAGGCGGCTTTGTTGCACCGCTTCGCCTGCTTCCGCCGTACGGACTGGCGGCCGAGTGATGCGCGCCAACGCAATCAGGACAAACCTCATTGATGGAAAAGTCATTGTCAATGCATGGCTTTCCATCCCGGCAGGGTATAGCGCGGAAGGAATAGGATGGTGCGGGTTCGATAGCGTTACAGTCGACATGCAGCATGGCATGATCAGTTACGAAGCCGCCCTCTGCATGCTGCAGGCGATTTCAGCAACGCCGGCTGTCCCGATTGTCCGTGTTCCCTCACTCGATCCGCCAATGATCATGCGCATGCTCGATAGCGGCGCCTACGGCATCATTTGCCCGATGATCTCGACGCGAGCAGAGGCTGAAGCTCTCGTATCGGCCTGCCGATACCCCCCGGTTGGCACCCGCTCCTTCGGACCTTCGCGTGGCCTACTCTACGGCGGCACCGATTATGTCGCTCACGCCAATGAAACTGTCATGGTGATTCCCATGATCGAGACGCCGCAGGCTGTCGAGGAGATCGATCGTATCCTGAGCGTTGTCGGCGTCGACATGATCTATGTCGGCCCCAATGACCTCGCCATGGCCATGGATGGCAGCAATGTCGGCCAGACGCCGAAGTCGGCAGCGGCGATCATCCATATTCTGGAGCGAGCAAAGAAAGCAGGTATTCCTGCCGGCATCTTCTGTGCGGATGCGGAAGATGCAAGCCGGCGCCTCGAGCAAGGCTTCGTGCTCGTAACGCCGGGAAATGACTTCGGCACCCTCACGCGCGCAGCCCGCGCAGCCGTTGGCATGGTGCGTGGCAGGGCGAGTGAGCTTCTTCCCGGGGGGTATTAGAGCTTGTCGCGACGTTGGCTTCTCTTGCCGGGAACGCTGTGCACTTCCGACGTCTTTTCTCCGGTTCTCGACAGGCTCGCCATTCCCGTGGAATGTCGCGTTCCGGTCAGCACCGATTGTGCCTCGATAGACGATCTCTGGAAATTGCTGCCGGGTGATCTGGGCAGTGATGACCTGATCTGCGGATTTTCTCTTGGTGCAATCGCTGCCTTGCACCTATTGCCGAAACTTCCGCGGCTGGCAGGGGCAATCGTGATCGGCGCAACAGCACGCCCGGATATTCCTCAGAACCTGGCGTCTCGTCGTACCCTGGAAGCGCGCATTCAGGCCGGCGACGTTGCAGGAGCGATTGAGTCTCTCTGGCCGAACCTGGTTGCTGACCAGAACATCGGTACGACTGTTCTGAAGCAGGAGATCGTGGCGATGGCTCTGGAGACCGCAGGCAGCGTTACTGCCCAAACGACACTGGCACTGTCGAGACCTGGCGTGTTCGACACGCTTGGATCGGTCGAAACACCGGTTCTCGCTATCACGGGTGAGCAGGACAGGGCGACACCACCCGATCGCGCTTGGGAAATTTCGAGAATTGCACGCCATGGGGAATGCGCAATTATCGCGGATGCTGGTCATTTTGCCTTGCTGGAACAGCCTTCGTCGGTCGCGATGACAATTCAAATCTGGCTTTCGTTGATCGACGGTCGCGAAAATGGCAGCTCCAGCAAGCCCATTTCAAAATGATTGGGACAACTCCATGCTACTCGGCGTGATTGCGGATGATTATACCGGTGCAAGCGACATCGCGAACACCATCGCCAAGGGCGGCGGCGGATCGCCGGGGCTGGCCACGGTGCAGTTCCTCGGCGTGCCCAAGGGCAAGGCCCCGGAATCGTGCGAGGCGGGCGTCGTGGCGTTGAAAAGCCGCTCGATCCCGGCGGCGGAAGCAATCGCGCAATCCCTCGCGGCCTTCGAGTGGCTGAAGGCGCAGGGCTGCCGGCAGTTTGTGTTCAAGTATTGCTCGACCTTCGATTCCACGCCCGATGGCAACATCGGCCCGGTGGGCGAGGCGCTGGCGGCCAAGCTCGGCGTCAAGGGCGTGATCGCCTGTCCGGCGTTTCCCGGCGTGGGCCGCACGATCTATCAGGGGCACCTGTTCGTCGGCGACCACCTGCTCAACCAGTCCGGCCTTGAAAACCATCCGCTCAACCCGATGACGGATGCGGACATCCGCCGCTGGCTGGCGTTGCAGACGAAAAACCCGGTGGGGCTGGCGAGCTGGAACGGCGCTGTGTCGAAAGGCGCGGAGGTACTGAAAAAAGCGCTGGCGGATGCCGCCGGCAAGGGCGAGACGCTGGTGATTGTCGATGTGGTTTCGGACGATGATCTGCTGACCATCGGCGACGCTGTGGCCGATGCGCCGCTGCTCACCGGCGGTTCCGGCATTGCGCTCGGCCTGCCGCGCAACTTCATTCGCAAGGGGCTGGTGAAGGGCGCAGGCTCGTCGTTCGCCCGCGTCAATGGAGCGGAGGCGATCCTCGCCGGTTCCTGCTCGCGCGCCACCCTCGGGCAGATCGCGCAGCATCAGAAATCCCATCCCACCTACAACATCAATGTCGCCGACGTCATGGCCGGTGCGGTGACGGTGGAGACGCTCTGCGCCTTTATCCGGGCCAATGAGGGTAGGGCTCCGCTAATCTATTCGTCGCAGGTCCCGGAAGAAGTGGCTGCGCTGCAGGCGCGGCATGGCCAAGAAGCTGTGGCCCATGCGCTGGACGCGCTGTTCGCCAGCACGGCCAAAGCGTTGGTTGTCGGCGGCATCCGCCGCCTTGTAGTCGCTGGCGGCGAAACCTCCGGCGCTGTTGTCACTGCCCTTGGTCTGGACGCCCTCGCCATTGGCCCGGAGATCGACCCCGGCGTTCCGGCCCTGTCGTCAACCTCCGGCGCGCCGTTGGCGCTGGCGTTGAAATCCGGCAATTTCGGCGCGGTAGATTTCTTTGAAAAGGCGCTGTGCATGCTCGGGAATCGGGTCCACTAGCGGCTTTGATGGCAGTGTCCGCTCTGTCGCGACTTGCTCCCGTAAGATGCCATTCTGGAATCGGCCCCGTAGCGGCCAATCCGCTAGCACCGAGTGCCAGTGACATTGTTGTTGGGTCGGGGCAGATCAGAAGGACGAGGGAAAACAGAGTGCGAAGTCGGATCATGCCCATTTCAACACCCATTTACACCCGAATAGGAACAGGCGCGTCGGAAAGACGCCGACTTGGGTCGGACAAGAGCTGAGGCCGATCGGCGCTACAGCTTCAAGGCCTTGGCGAGGTCGTCATGCTCGAAGGCACTGGCCATGCGGTTGATCTCTGACGATCGGGCGCCGACATCTTTCGCAACAGCGCGCCATGACGAGCTTGCCTGTGCCACGTCCTTTATGGTGGACCGGGCGGCGGCGAGCCCAAGGCCGAAATGCCCGGCAGCAGCTTCCAGAAGATCGATTGAGCAGGTTCCCTCGTCGAGATCGATGTTGGTGGTCAGCACACGGGCCTTCAGATCGGTCGGCACCGGATTGAGATCATAGGCGGGCGACAGGGACCAACCGGCTGATCCAAGCCAGAGAAACCCGTGATTGCGCAGGTGATCATCGACATTCGAGATCAGGACGTTGAAGGCGACGCGCCGGTAGAGTTCCTGCGCATCGGCCTTGGCTCTGGCTCCGTGGCGCGCCAAGGCGTCGACGATTTCGGGATAGCTGCCGCGCGTCCCGTCCTTGGCGCCCATCATCGCCATGGCGGAGAGGAAGGGCAGGCGGGTGGAGCCTTGCCGGTCAAAGCGCCGCGACAACAGTACAGCCTTGCCGGCGACATCAACCAGCCGGTGCTCCGGCGTTGTAATCCCGGCCAGCCTTGCGAGCCGCAGGGCGATCTCCTCCCACGTCTCGATGCTGTAATCGTCGGTTTCCTTCGGGAACTTCGCAATGGCGAGATGCCCGTGCTGGTCGATGACCGAAGCCTTGGGGCGCGCGCCACCGAGCGATGACCCGGGCGCAAAGATCACTCTCAGGTCTTCGTCGGTTTCTTCATCCCGCAGGATGCGTTCGGTGATGGACAGGAGCCGGCCAAGCTCCAGGAGTGCGGGAACGCCTGTCGTGAGCGGCGCTTCAAACGCGGCGCCGCCAACCTTCCGGAAGCGAAGCGCGCCAAGCCGTGTTTCGTCGGCAACGCCTAGGATGTAGTCGCTTTCAGTAAGTGTGCGGACAGCACGCTTTTCCGCAGTGGCGCGTCGGCGCTCGGCACGCTGCATCAAGCGTCGCCCCCAGGTGTCAGGCGCGGAATCCCCGATCGCGCCGAACATAGCCTGTCCGGCCGGAGGCGCAAAAGCGCCCCGACCAAGCGACAGGGCCGGTTCCAGCGAAAAGCCGTTCGCGTCGGTCAGCCATTCCGGCGCATACTCAAACAGAACCGTCTCGTTGCCGCGCACGCGATTGCTGCGCGCAAGACCGACACGGCGGGTTTGCCCGCCAAGATCGATGTGGACCTCGAAATCAGTCATGGCCGCTGACCGGCGCCACCCGCTTCAGATGCACCCGCTTTGGCAGATCAGCGCTGGCGAGAGCCTGCCCAACGGTATCGCCGCTGATATCGGCGACGTCGCCCAGCCCGTCCAGAAGTCCCAGGGCGAGAAGAACCGCAGCATAAATCCCCATTCCGACGGTAGGGTCGCCCGCTTCAACCCGTTGCAGGGTCGCGCGCGAGGTGAAAGCACGTTCGGCAACGACAGCCATTGGCAGCCTCCGCCGGCGACGAGCGTCCTGAATATCAGCGCCGAGCTTGCGCAAGGCGCGCTGAACAGCGACAGGGGGATGGTGTGGCGTTGGCATGTGCGTTCTTCATAAGACTTTTACGTTATATATGTCTCATGAAGATGACATTATCAGAGACTCGAGCCTTTGCCAATCAGGCTGCCCTAGCGAGAGGATGACAGCGTTTTCCCGGAGACGATCATGTCCAGAAGCGACAAACGCGAGCGCAACCCCATGGGCCTGACCAAGATGTTGGACAGGCTAATCACACCACATCTATGGCTCAGTAGCCTCAGGACTTTTTGATACAACCCTCTGTGCATCGATCTGGCCCATGGCTTCGGCCCGCGCCTTGTTCGAAGCCTTGATGGCCTCAAGATCGATAGACTTGGTCGCCAGCGCATATTTGACCAGCGTGTCGTCAAGACCAATCAGCTCCCACACCGATATCCCGAGCCCCTTCGCGATCATCTCGATCGTATCGAGCGTCGGATTGCCATCGCCGCGGATCAAAATGTAGTAGGTGCCAGCAGCAATACCCGCCTTCTTGAGAAAGGAGGCGAGGTCGCCATGCTCCTGGGCCAACTGCTCGATTCGGATCGCGAGCAAGGCAGCGAGGGTCTTGTCGACCGTTCTGGTTCGCCCGGGTTTGGGGGCCATCAGGTGTCATCCAATCATACGTGCAATTTGCACTGAGAATGACACCGGGAGGCAAATCCTACAAGGCGATATCGATTTGATATATTGTTCTCTGAAGGGTCCTAATCAGAGGAAATGCACCTTGCCTCCTCCTCAATGCCCCCCGTCGCTGGCCGCTTTCATGGCGTTCAGCAGCTCCAGATGCACCTGGCCGTCGACTTTACCGCCAAAAACACCGTGGTGGATGATGGCCCAATAGAAGACCTCTTCGCTGTCCCCGGTGTGAACGGCTGTTGCGAGACGGCGCACGATAAGCACCCGGACATTCTCGGTGTCAGGCGCACCTTTCAGAAGATCGATCATCGCCGGCATAGGGCTGCGGGGCGTATTTTCGGCAATGAATTTTGTGTCTAACATGGATCGCAATATCTCCTGATTGTATCGGAGCGCGCTCTGTCGCTGAGTCGGTATTGCAGTGCAATATCTGATATATTGTATTATTTGATATGATTAACGTGGCAAGAATGCTCTATAAGCGCTGAGAAAAGACGCTGATTATCAGTTCAGGTGATATGCCCATAGACCAGCCCTTTTGCGCTTGGCAACCTCCTCGGCGACGAAATATTCCCGATGCACAGGTCGCCCTGACATGTCTCTGGCTGCGAATCCGAACCCGCTGGAAATCAGCGCCGTTCCAAGGTCGATCCGCGAGCCCTTGGCCGCACCCCGATCAGGCAGCGCAAGGCAGATGACGTGGATAGTGTCGGCCTTTTCATCCCTGGCAACCTCAGTGCAGACAGGGTTGAGATCGCGGATCATTGAGACGAGCATGGCAATGCTGGCTTCGCCGCAATCGTGTCTGATGCCCGAGGCGTTGGTGAAGCTGCGCCCGCGTTCGCAAGCCCTGACGCCATAAAGACGAAAGCGCTTGCCATTGGTCACCCAACCCTCGCCACTCTCAAACACTGTACCCTGCGCGATGGGCGCCCATTGGCGCTGCTGAGCTGAAGCCGACGTTGCCATCATTACCCCCACAAGCCCGAGGGCAGTACGCTTCAGCTGTTTCAATGCTCAAAACCCCTGCAGAGAGAAATAAAACCGGCTCGTTGACCCACCCGTGGTGATGTCCACAAAATGTGGATCTGCCCGCTGAACGCGGAGCGTCGGCTGATAGCTTGGATCGCATCCGGCCTGATTTTCCTGACCAGAACACATCCGCGCATACCTCTCGGGATCCACGCAGTAGCCGCCGTTCGGATCGGGCTGGAGCGATGTCCCACCATTGTCGCCGGTCTGGATCTGACCATAGGCGACCTGCCCTGTGGGGCAGGGCATGTAAGGCTCGTAGCCGAGGCCACCGGCATTGCCCTCGGGGCAGGTCGGCCAACCACCGCCACGCCGGAGCATCCGGAAGAGCTGCGTCATCACTGGCACGCAATAGGGAATGCCCGACCAGGACGGATTGGTCGCGGCGGCGCAGAGCAGGACCTTGCAGCCGAAGGAGGCGTCCTGCGCTCGAACCGGCGAGAACCCCAGGCTGATGAGAGCGACAAGCCCCAGCAGGGCGACCTTACATTTAACCATGGCCAGGAGTTCCGGAGAGGTGACGACAAATGCTGCGATGAACGATTGACTTTAATATATTGTTTATTGCACATGCCTTTCAACAGCGACGCCGCAAGAAATTCGGAGGGCGTCGTGATTCGTGGGGTTTTACTGGGCATGGCATTCGCCATGCTGATCGCAGGTGTGGATATGGCCATGGCGCAGACGAGAGCGGGAGGTGAGCAGCGGGTCGTCAAGAACGACGCACGCCTGCCGCGTTCCCAAATGCGCGCCGATGTCCCCGTCGCCACGGCCTATGTCGCTGCGGATGGCCGGGTACAGGCGCTCCCTGTCGAACGGATGGATGACATCACAGGGTCGATTGCGTCAGCGCCGCCACGCCTCTGCAATGCATTGCAGGATCTCAAACCCGTTGAACTTAGGAAGCTTGGCGAACAGATTGCCGAGGATGAGGGCGTTCCCGCCGATCTCGTCGCGGCCATTCTCAGGATCAAGCAACTCAGCGGGGCAGGGGTTTCAGCCTCGGGCCTGGCGCGCCTGACCACTGGCCTTCCCACGGGGAATGAGGATTGCCTGCCTGCCGTGACGCTCCGCGCCGGCATCCGCCGTCTCAAGGATCTGAGCAACCGCTAC
>JAIUNP010000182.1 GCA_020161975.1 Pseudomonadota bacterium | reverse complement strand
GTGCCGCCGACCATCTTGGTGCCGTAGGCAATCGCCTGCTCGGAGTGGAAGGTCCCGTTCTTGCCGGTGAAGCCCTGGCAAATGACCTTGGTGTTCTTGTCGATCAGAATGGACATCAGTTTTTCCTGTCCTGCAAAAGCGTCTTGATTTCTTCGAGCGTTACGAGAAGTTTCTGGCGGTCCACCGTTGCCTGTTCCGACAAGGCGAGCGCACGGGCATTCTGTCGGTTCAGGGCTTCATTGTTCTGCCGAATATAGGCCCAGCGCCGCCGACCAACGACGACGCAAAAGACCAAAAATGCGCAGATGGCGAGAAAAACCGCCATCACCAGCAGATCGTCGGTGTTCCAGCCCCAGATCATCCCTTCACGGCCTTGACGATTTTCTGCGCGGCATCATCCAGATCATCCGCCGGGATGACGTTGAGGCCGCTTTCGCGGATGATTTTCTTGCCTTCCTCGACATTGGTCCCTTCGAGGCGCACGACCAGCGGCACCTGGAGGCCGACGGCCTTGACCGCGCCGATCACGCCGCGCGCGATCACGTCGCACTTCATGATGCCGCCGAAGATGTTGACGAGGATGCCCTTCACCTGCGGATCAGCGGTGATGATCTTGAACGCCGCCGTCACCTTCTCTTCCGAGGCACCGCCGCCGACATCGAGGAAGTTCGCGGGCTCGGCGCCGTAGAGCTTGATGATATCGAGCGTCGCCATGGCAAGGCCCGCACCGTTGACCATGCAGCCGATGGTGCCGTCGAGCGCGATATAGGCAAGGTCATATTTCGAGGCCTCGATTTCCTTGGCGTCCTCCTCGGTCTCATCGCGCAGGGCGACGACATCCGGATGGCGGTAGAGCGCGTTGGAATCGAAGGAAATCTTGGCGTCGAGCACCTTGATCTGGCCGCCGGTCGTCACGATCAGCGGGTTGATCTCCAGCATCGACATGTCCTTCTCGGTGAAGGCCTTGTAGAGCTTGGCGCCGATCGCCTCGGCCTGCTTGGCAAGGTCGCCCGTCAGGCCGAGCGCCTTGGCAATGGCCCGGCCATGATGGCCCATGTAGCCGGTCGCCGGATCAACCGAGAAGGTGATGATCTTCTCAGGCGTATCGTGGGCCACTTCCTCGATGTTCATGCCGCCTTCGGTCGAAACGACAAAGGCGACGCGCGAGGTTTCGCGGTCCACCAGCATCGAAAGATAGAATTCCTTGGCGATGTCGGAACCGTCCTCGATGTAGAGGCGGTTGACCTGCTTGCCGGCGGCGCCGGTCTGGAGCGTGACAAGCGTGTTGCCCAGCATTTCCTTGGCGTTGGCGCCAACCTCATCCACCGATTTGGCGAGACGCACGCCGCCCTTGGCATCCTTGGAAAGTTCCTTGAACTTGCCCTTGCCGCGCCCGCCGGCGTGGATCTGCGATTTGACCACATAGAGCGGCCCCGGCAGCTTCTTGGCAGCCTCGATCGCTTCAGCCGGGGTGAAGGCCGGATAGCCTTCCGAAACCGGCAGGCCAAAGCCCTTCAATACAGCTTTACCCTGATATTCATGGATGTTCATATGTTCCTCCGCGAATTGCGAATTGCCGGCAGCAAATTGGAAAGCGGCCAGTCACGAAATGGCGAACCCGGTCCGCCATTCGCAACCGGCCATTCGCGTTACGCCAGCGTCTTGTTGATGCCCTTACACGCCTCGATCAGCCCCTTCACCGAGGCAACCGACTTGGCGAACATGCCAACTTCATCGCCCTTAAGCTTGATCTTGACGACGCGCTCGACACCCTTCTCGCCAATGACCACCGGCACGCCGATGAACATGCCGTTGCAGTCGGAGCCGTACTCGTTCTTGAGATAGGCAGCGCAGGGCAGCACGCGCTTCTGATCCTTGAGGTAGCTTTCAGCCATCGAGATGGCGGAAGCCGCCGGCGCATAGAAGGCCGAGCCGGTCTTGAGCAGCGCCACGATTTCGCCACCGCCCTTGCGGGTACGGTCGACGATGGCGTCGATACGCTCCTGCGTCGTCCACTTCATCTTGATCAGGTCCGGCAGCGGAATGCCGGCGACGGTCGAATAGCGGGTCAGCGGCACCATATCGTCGCCATGGCCACCAAGCACGAAGGCAGAGACGTCCTTGACCGACACGTTGAACTCGTCGGCGAGGAAGTGGCGGAAGCGGGCCGAATCGAGCACGCCGGCCATGCCGACGATCTTGTTCGGCTTGACGCCGGAGAACTTCTGGAGTGCCCAGACCATCGCATCGAGCGGGTTGGTGATGCAGATCACGAAGGCCTTGGGGGCATACTGCTTGATGCCGGCGCCAACCGATTCCATGACCTTGAGGTTGATGCCGATCAGATCGTCGCGGCTCATGCCCGGCTTGCGCGGCACGCCTGCGGTGACGATGACGACATCGGCGCCCTCGATGTCCTTATAATCGTTAGCGCCCTTGAGACCGGCGTCAACAAGGCTGACCGGTGCGGATTCGGCGATGTCGAGCGCCTTGCCCTGCGGCGTGCCCTCGGAAATGTCGAACAGGACAACATCGCCCAGTTCCTTGAGGGCTGCGAGATGGGCAAGCGTGCCGCCGATCTGGCCAGCACCGATGAGAGCGATCTTGCGACGCGCCATGGCGTAAATCCCTGTCCTGGGGTGATATCCACGTTGCCGTGTGGCCTGGCGACCCCTTCCGCCGGACCAATGCCATTTGACTGCGGCCCGGCGGCCTCCGCGCATCCGGGTTTGTGTCTGTACCCTGCCCCCGAAGGGCAGGCAAGGAAGCCTTTGGTCGGGGCCTGCCTGGCCTTGGAGGCCTGCTGTCTGTCACCGGCAAGTTGGTGCACACCTGAAAGAGAAATCAACGGCTTACAGCACGATATCACTCAATCCGCCTTGAAAATGCCTCGAATTTTATAGTTACAAAAATCAAAAAATGTAATTTTTGCTCAACTCGCGCCACTAAGACCCCTCAGAACGAGCCGCGTGATCCGGTCGCGTCTGGCCTCGCGACCACCCCCTTCCTTACTGTCGGCAGCGATCTCTCGCGCCACCGCGTGGGGATCAAGAAACCGGTGGAGTGCATCGAACACGAAACTCTCGCCTCGCCGCACATCCCCCTGCATGAAGACACGGGTGGCACTCCCCTCTTCCAGCACTCGGGCCAGCAGGTCTCGGACGCGCTGGCGATGCCGTAATGCCACCGCGCGCCCCTTTTCGTCAGCATCAAGCAGCACCGAAAATCGTGCGGGGTCACCGCGCGCTTCCTCGCCGAGCGCCCGGGCGTAGAGCGTGATGAACCGTTCAAGCTTGTCGTCCGCGGGGTCCGGCGCCTGCGCGATATCGGTCAGGACGCGCTCAATCCCCCGCAACCAGTCGGCAACCAGCCGGTCTGCCAGCGCGGTTTTCGACATGAAATAGCGGTAAACGTTGGCATGGGTCATGCCGGCATCGGCCGCGATGCGCACGATGGCCATCCTCTTGAGGCCATCACGCCGAAGATGACGCAGGGCGATGGCGAGGATGCGCGCTTCGACGGCCTCGCCATCGCGCTGGCCTGTCATGTTTCAACAAGACCTTCGGAACTGCCCGAAGTTCCTTCATCCGAGCGCCCATGCGGCCGGGCCAAGTACTCTTCGGAGCGCATGTCGATCAGGCGCGAGACCGTACGATCGAACTCGAACACTTCCGCGCCCGTCGTGCCCCGATAGAGTTCGTCCGCCGGGGCTTCCGCCGAGATCACCACCTTCACATTCGTGTCGTAGAAGACATCGATCAGCGTGATGAAGCGCTTGCACTCGTTTCGGCTATCCTGCCCCATCACCCGCACGCCCTCGATGAAAACCGTATGAAAGGCATGCGCGATGGCAAGATAGTCCGATGCCCCCAGCGGCTTGAGACAAAGCTCCTCAAACGTGCAGCGCGCGACCCCATGCGCCGTCACCGGCACGGTCAGTGCGCGTCCTTTCACCGTGAAATGCGCCGGCTGGGTTGGCGCCCCGCCGGTCATCCGCCGGAACATCTCGTTGATCGCCCGCTCGGTTTCAGACCCGAGCGGCACAAGATAGACCTGCGCACCGGCGAGCTTTTCCATGCGATAGTCCGTGCGGGCATCGAGCTTCAACACCACCAGCTTGTGTTGCAGCATGGCGATGAACGGCAGGAACAATTGCCGGTTGAGCCCATCCTTGTAGAGATCAACGGGGTCGCGGTTTGAGGTGGCGACGATCGTCACCCCTTCGGCAAACAGCGCCTCGAACAGCCGCCCGAGCAACATCGCATCGGCGATATCCGTCACCGCAAACTCGTCGAAACAGAGCACCGTGGCTTCCTTCGCCAGCATTGCCGCCACCGGCGCTACCGGATCAGAGCCCTTCACTTCGCCCCGTCGCGAGGCCTGCCGCCACAGATGGATGCGCTCATGCACATCACTCATGAAAGCGTGAAAATGCGCCCGCCGCTTGTGACGAACAGCAAGCCCATCAAAAAACAGGTCCATCAACATGGTCTTGCCGCGTCCAACCGAACCCCAGATATAAAGCCCCTTGGGCGGCGGCTCCGGCTTTGCCTTGCGACCGAACATCCAGCCGAGCGCACTGCCCTTGGCGGCCAGTTGCCTTTCCGCGAGGGTCCGTGCCAGCGAATCAAGCCGTTCGATCACCGCTGCCTGCGCGGCATCCGGCTCGATCTGCCCGGCTTCCACCAACGCCGCATAGCGCGCCTTGACGCTGAGCCCCATATTCTCTCCCCTGGATGTCAGGCCGCTTTTGCAGGGCCTTCACCACCCTCAACACCGCTGCCACTTCATGTCTTTCATGGGATAGCCTGCCCCGGTGCGGGCTGGCAATGCGGCTCAAGAACGAGGACGTATGCACTCACGTCATGGTTCGACCCGGTTCACTTGCCATTAATGCACCTATGATATAGGAAGAATCACGATACCGGGGAAACCAAAAGGAAGGCTCTCTTGTTGTTCCAGGGTTAGCTGAAGGAGGCTGACATGGGTTCTACAGCGACTGAGCGTGGTGTTATCCGCAGACTGTCCGTCTTCGATCACGATGCTTTCACGCAACATCTGCTTCGGCTGGATGCTGAAAGCCGCTACCTGCGGTTCGGCATGGCCACGTCGGATGCATTCCTGATTGACTATTCCCGCGGCTGCTCCCGCTGGGACGTGGTGATCTACGGCTATTTCGTCGACGACATCCTGCGCGGCGCTGCAGAGTTGCGTCCGCTTGGCGGCCTGCACACGAACGAGGCCGAAGTGGCCTTCAGCGTCGAGAAGGACTGTCGCGGCCATGGCATCGGCACGCGGCTGTTCGAGAAGATCATCCGCGCGGCGCGCAACCGTTCCTACGTCAAGCTTTACATGAGCTGCCTTGCCACCAACCTGCCGATGCAGGCACTGGCGCGCCGGTTCACGGCCGAGATTCTGTTCGATCGCGGTGGCACGGTCGGAATCATCCAGCCCGAACACCGGACGGCACAAACCATGGCCGACGAATCCTCGGATGATGCCGACGCATACGTGCTCGCAAGCCTCGACCTGCCAGGGCACTCGATGTCGGACCCGCTGGGCTGGTTCAATTCACGAGGATAATGGCGTTTCCGTCCCGCCTTGAACGGGCGGGACGGACCCTTATTTCGACAATGTGAGCGGCGCCCCGCTCTTGGCGATCGCCCCTGACATCGAGCGACCGCTCGCCTTCAGCCGCGCAGCGACCGCGCCGCCCGGCTCGTAGAGATAGACATCATCGCCCCGCAATTCCCACGCCGTGATGCGTTGCAGATCTTTGCTGGCACAGCCGCTGCTCGAAGCTCCGTAAAGATCAAGTTTGGTGACAGACGACAGTGTGACACGGCAGGAACCGCCCGAGGCATCGCGGGCCGTCCAGTTTCCGGTCACGGAACTCTGGGTCGGTCGCGGCGCGGGTCCATCATCCTGCTGCGCCGCCCTGGGCGGGTCGAGCTTGGCACTCTGCTGCGGGGTCACACCGGAAGCAGACCCTCCAGGCGTGATCGGATCGACGCCTCCCTGTAGCCCATCCACAGGCTGCGCCGGGGCTGTGGCAACGCCTGGCGGCGGCGCCAGATCCTGTCGGGAAACCTGGGGCAGCGGCGCAGCCTGCACAGCACCGGGTTCGACCGGCGCAGCTTGCGGCGCGCGTCCGCCGTCGCCGAACCGATCCGATCCGCCGAAGGGATTGTCGAAGGGCGAAAGCCGCGAACTGGTCTCGCAGGCGACCAGCAGCGGGGCAAGAAGAACGGAGAGAAGTAGCTGGGCGCGCAACCGGCGAACATCCTGTCTGGAACTTGTTTTACAAAAACAAGCGAATCCGATCATCGGTTGATCCACAGGACCACCCGACAACACGAACCATAGTCAATCCCCGTGATTCGGCCAAATTACGGCCAGACGATCAGATCTGGCGCGTCACCAGCATCTTTTTGATTTCCGCGATGGCCTTGGCCGGGTTCAGCCCCTTCGGGCACGTCTTCGAACAGTTCATGATCGTGTGGCAGCGGTAAAGCCGGAAGGGATCTTCCAGATTGTCGAGACGCTCGCCGGTCGCTTCGTCACGGCTATCGATCAGCCAGCGGTAGGCCTGGAGCAGCACCGCCGGCCCAAGATAGCGGTCGCCATTCCACCAGTAGCTCGGGCAGGAGGTGGAGCAGCAGGCGCAGAGAATGCACTCATAAAGGCCATCGAGCTTCTCGCGATCCTCACGGCTCTGGCGCCATTCCTTTTCCGGGGCCGGCGTCACTGTCTGGAGCCATGGTTCGATCGAGGCGTGCTGGGCATAAAACCGCGTCAGGTCCGGCACCAGATCCTTCACTACCGGCATATGCGGCAGGGGATAGATCTTGATGATGGAACCGACGTCATCCATCGCCTTGGTGCAGGCCAGCGTATTGGTTCCGCCAATGTTCATCGAGCAGGAGCCGCAGATGCCCTCGCGGCAGGAGCGGCGGAAGGTCAGCGTCGGATCGACCTTGTTCTTGATCCACAGGATGGCGTCGAGCACCATCGGGCCACAATCGTCCCGGTCGACGAAATAGGTGTCCATATGCGGGTTCTCACCCGTGTCCGGATCCCACCGGTAGATATGGAACTCGGTGACGCGCTTCGCGCCCTCCGGCTTCGGCCACACCTTGCCCGGCTTGATCGTGGAGTTCGAGGGAAGCGAGAAATTGGCCATCGTCTGGATTCCGGATGCTGCGACGTATCCTCATCCGATACACAAGCCCGGCGCAAAAGGCCAGTCATTCCATGGGCGAACGGGCAATCTCTGCAAGAGGTTCAGCCCGGCCTGCCAGGCTCCAGCCGCGCCCAGGCCGGACGCCGGAACAGGAAGCCGAGCCCGATCCGCGGCCCGACCTTCGCAAGACCTAACGGAATCGCCAGCGCGGCGAGCGTGACGACGGCGGCAATCAGCCCCGGGTCATCAATCATATCTGCCCGAAGGAGCATCATCCGGACCGCCGCCAGCGGCAGGGCATAGGCCAGATAAACCACCAGCGAGTTCCGCCCGAGCATAGCCAGCCAGTTGAAAACCGGAATGCGGCTCAGCAGAACGGAAAAGACAATCACGGCAAGCGCTCCGGCAAGCCCGAAGATAAAGGTCGCACCGGGTACATCCAGCCAGCCCCGCACGACAGCGAACCAATTCATCAGCGCCCAAGGGGCCAGCATCACCATTCCTGCCCCCGGATTGGCGCGGACGAACGCCGCCAGCGCGAAAATCGGCGCGCGGGCGTAATGACCGATCAGGAAAAACACTGTGAAGAGCGCGAATGAATCGATAGCCGTATTGCCGGTCAGCGTCGCCGCCATCATGTAAGCCCCGCCATCTTCATGGGCCGCGGCAAGAAGATGCAGCCCGAGGGCCACAGCCAGGACGAAAATGCGCGGCAGATGCATC
>JAIUNP010000181.1 GCA_020161975.1 Pseudomonadota bacterium | reverse complement strand
CTGCGGCTGGCGGCCGATGGCCGCATTGCCGAACACCGCGACTACTGGGACGCGGCGGAGGAGTTGTACGAGAAGCTGCCGGCCATCGGTGCGCTGATGCGCTGGCTGAAGCGCCGCGCCAACAGCTGAGTTCACCGTGCTTTCACGGAGGGTTGACGGCGCGGTGGGAGCCAACAATCTGCGCCGACCGACTTCCAGCCCCAGGAGCCGCCGATGCCCGCATGGCAAGTGCAAGGCCCGACCCGCGGCAGCGCGAGGTCGTGGCGCGACCAGTACCCCGAACTGCGCGAGCAGGTCGCGCTCCTCGAACCAGATGCCGACCAGGATGTAAGCCGAGGTCACGGCTGCGAACAGCAGGTGCCCGGCGCTCATCACGGAACACTGAAATTATGGCAGCGAAGAAAACCATTACGATTGAACAGACCGGCAGCATTCTGGGCCGTGTGAAATCGCAGGAAGCAACCCTTGTTGGGCTGCGCCTGAACAAACGTCACCGCAAAAGCACGCTGGAAGATACGCCAGCTGTTCGCGGGATGATCCGTAAAGTAAAACATCTCGTTCGCATCGTCGAAGAGAAGTAGGGAGAAGGTCATGCAACTGAATCAACTGAAGGATAACGAAGGCGCCCGCAAGTCGCGTATGCGCGTGGGCCGTGGTATCGGCTGCACCAAGGGCAAGACCTGTGGCCGTGGCGGCAAGGGCCAGACGGCGCGCTCCGGCGTTGCTATCAAAGGCTTTGAAGGTGGTCAGATGCCGATTCACCGCCGCCTGCCGAAGCGTGGGTCGTCCGGACAGGACGAGTTGCAACGGCGTCAGTGCGGCTTCGAGTGTTTCGGCCAGCACGACGGCCGCATCGAGCGCCGCATCGGTGAGCCGCCGTCGTGGCGCCGGATCGCGATGCGTGGCGGCCGTTACCGCAGCCGATCGGGCCCTTGCCACCAATGGCAACGCAACAAGACCGGGGTCGCACCGCATGGCGGCGATTTCGAGGGCATCGAGCGCATCGCGATAGTCCGCCCCGCCGAGCGTCACCTCAGGATGGCGAAGAAGCGCCAGCGCTTCGAGGGAGCCGGCACCCGGCATCGCGGCATCAAGCGTCAGCCGGGCGAGGGCGCCGAATGGCGCCTGCCCCAAAGGTTCGCCCGCCGAATCCTGCGCCACGATGTTCCAGCGCTGCAACTCTGCCCGTACCATGCGGGCGAGCGCGCGATCCGGTGTCACCAGCGCCGCACTGGCGGCTTCATCCTGCAAGGTTTCGCGCAAGGCCAACGCAATGGCGAGTGCTTCCTCGCGCTCGTCGTCCGCTTCGATCAGCACAAGACCGTCAAGGGATCCGGGGCCGAGTTTCGTCCGGTGCCAGTCTGCCGTCGCGAATGCCGGCCGAAAGAGCGCAGCAGCCAGCGCTTCACGCAAGGAAGGGGCGCTGGCGGCGGGCAGACGCTGCACATCCTCCCGCACGATGCCGATATGGGCGAGGGTTCGCTTGAGTTGGGCCTGCGGATGGGCATAGCGGGTCGGCAGATCGGTTGCATCCTCCCCGATCCGCGCCCAGATCGCTTCCTCTGTCACAAGATCGAGGCCCGGCAACACGACCGCCCCGGCAGGCAGGCGCGCGACCGCGGCCATCAGATCGGCCGTTGCCGTAACCGACCCGGTTGAGCCGGCGATGATCACCGGGGTTTTCGGCCTGGTTTCCGCCAGCCAACGGGCCACGCTTCGGAAACGGTGCTTGAGTGCATCCGCACTGTCGATGCAGCCCGCTTCGGCAAGATGCTGCGGCCAGGCGGTAGCGGCAATCGCAAGAAAGCGCTGCGTCAGCGTCCAGTAGCGGTCATGTTGCTCGGGATCATAGGCATCTGGCAACGCCTCGGTCAGCCGGGCGAGCGGCACGTCCTCGATGATCGTTTCGTCGATCAGGCGGGCAAGATCACCGGCTAGCGTAAAGGCATCGGCGGGGGTGCCAGCCACATGGAACGGTTCGCTCTCGCCATGGTCCGTCCGCAGCGATGCCATGGCCCGCCGCCACGTTTCAATCATTGAGAACAGCGCCATGCGGCGCGGAAAGTCGCCGATTTCGGGCAAAAGTTCAGCGGGAGGCGGACCAAAGCCCGCAGCAAAGCCATCCTCCGCCAGCGCCTCGCCATCGCCCAGCGGCAGGATGCGCGGCAACAGGATCGGCCTGCCGTGCGCAGCGGCCATCAAAGCTTCGGTGAGCGCCGCTGCCGCGCGCCGGGTCGGCACGAATATCCGGGTGGCAGCCAGGGTTGCGCTGTCAGGCGGCGTGCCGTCACCGGTGAGGGCACCTGACGTGAGGGCTGAAACCAGCGTCGGCAGAAAGGGTGTGCCGGTGGCAATCGTAAAGACGCGCGGTGGTCCGCTGCCACCTGCGCGAGCCATCACTGCTTGCTCCAGGCGATGGCCTCTTCCGCTTCCTTGACCGCTTGCGGCGTACCGACATGCATGAAAACACCATCGAGCCGAAGACCGAACAGGCGCCTTGTCTCCGCCGCGCGCCGGAACAGGACCAGCAGGGAGAACTCATCCGGTGTGTCGGCGAACAGCGCGGCAGAGAGGATCGCAACGCCGCAATAGGCGAAGGGCGTCACCTCGCCCGGCTTCGGCCAGCGCAGGCGCCCTTCCTGATCCATGGCGAAATCGCCCCGATTGCCCCAGCCGATGGTGGTGGTGGTCGGGGCAACCAGAAGCAGCACATCCATCGTGCCCGGATCGAAGGTCGCAGCCATTCGTGCCAGATTGGAGGCCGGGCCATCCATCCAGATCGTGTCGGCATTGAGGCTGAAGAACGGGGCGGACCCCAACAGTGGCAGGGCCTTCTTCACCCCGCCGCCGGAATTGAGAATCCGCTCGCGCTCATCGGAAATCGCAATGGCCATATCGGATCGACCAGCGACATGGTTCGCCAGCATGTCTGCAAAATAATGGACATTGACCACGACATGGCGGATCCCCGCCGCCGCGAGCCGGTCGAGATTGTAGTCGATCAGCGCCTTGCCGGACACCGCGACGAGCGGCTTTGGCCGGTCATCGGTCAAGGGACGCATCCGCGTTCCGAGCCCGGCGGCAAGGATCATGGCCCTGGTGATTGCCGGCGTGTCCACGGGAGCCTAATCCTTGGCAAAAAGCGCGGGAATATGCGTTCGATACCACTGGAGAAGCGGTTCAAGCGCCGGGTGAGCAAGGCAGCGCCGGATGTTGCGTTCAATCCGGGGGAGATGCTTGAGGTATTGCGGCTTGCCGTCGCGCTTGTTCAGGCGGGCGAAGATGCCGAGAATCTTCGTGGCGCGCTGGGCGCCCATCACGGCATAGGCATGGGCAAAGGCGGCGGTGTCGAAGGCGGGGTCTGCTTCGCGCCTCAGGCGCACGTAATGGGACAGCATTCGCAGTTCGAGATCGTCCGGCACATCAAGTCGCGCATCCTGCGCCAGTGAAGCGACATCGTAGGCCGGCGGCCCCAGCACGCAATCCTGGAAGTCGATGATGCCGACCCGCTGGATGCCTTCGCGGTCTGGCAGCCAGATGAGGTTGGGCGAGTGATAGTCACGCAAGGTCCACGTCAGCGGGGCTGCCAGAACAGGCGCGAGTGTTGCCGTCCAGAGGTCACCGAAGGCGATCCGCGCCGTCACCGAGAGCGCCGCATTGCCCATATGCGGCAGATACCAGTCGATCAGAAGCTCCGTCTCCATCAGCAGGGCTTCAAGATCATAGTGCGGAATCGTATAGGGGCGATCCTCGGCCACCGGCAGGGTCTCGGGCAGGGACAGGCTGTGGAGCGCGGCAAGCGCTGCCACAGCTTCAAGATAGCGCTCGGCAATCGGTGCCGCGTTCTCGGCGACGCCCTCGTTGCCAAGGTCTTCCAGAACGATCAGCCCCGCCGCGAGATCGACGCCATAGATTGTGGGAGCGCTGAAGCCGCGCGCTTCCAACCCCCGCGCCAATGCCAGAAACGGGCGAATGTCCTCAGCGAGCTTGGCGACCTGGCTGTAAGGGCGGCCGCCGCGCACCGGTGGACCATCCGGTCGCTTCGGCGCAATCATCAGCACGGCGCTGCCCACGCCATCGGGCCGGATCAGCCGTTCATAGGCACGGGTCGAGGCATCGCCCTGCAAATGCTGTCGCACCGCCGTGCCATAGCCGCTGCGGCGCAGCACCTGGTGGATCGACCGGGCCATACCGACTCGCTGCGCAAACGCACCATGTCCGGTGATGGTGATCAGGCGCTGGCTCTCTGACGCGCCATCAAGTTGCAGGCTGATGTCGAGCCGGTCCGGCGCAAGCGCCGCTCCCGCCCGCTCGGCCCATTCGACCAGTAAAAGCGTGTCGTCGGAAATCTCGTTCCAGCCGAGTGTTTCGAGTTCCTCCGGCGATTCCAGCCGGTAAAGATCGGCATGAACGATGGGAAAGCGCGGAGTATCGTAGCTCTGGATCAGCGTGAAGGTGGGGCTCGGAACCTCAAGCCGGGGATCGCCGACCAGCGCGCGGATCAGCGCCCGCGCCAAGGTTGTCTTGCCGACACCGAGACCACCGCCAAGCGTGACGAGATCACCGCCCCTGAGGAGCATCGCGAGGTCGTCTGCAAGCCGGAACGTCTCATCGGGGCTCGCAACCTCGATAATCCAGTGAACCGGCAGGGCTGAATCCGGGGCGGCGGACACGTCAGCTCGCCGCTTTCTGAAGGTCCGGCGCGGCTGCCGGCAGGATGCAGACGACCTGCCGCATACCATCGGGCCGCCCTTCGACCAGCAACTGTCCGTGGTGCAGTTCCACCAGCGATTGAACAATGGACAGGCGGATGTTCTGGCCCCGCTCCATGCGCCGCTTGGCATCGACGCCAAGACCGGGATCCCCTGTCAGCGCGGTCGAGCCGCGATCGATGGTGCGGATGATAATGCGGTCGTTGCTGCGGTCGGCGGTGAGCAGCACGGTGTCGCCGGGGTCAGAGCAGGCGACCGCATTGGCCAGCAGGTTGAACAGGATCTGCCGGATGCGCCGCTCATCGCCGAGCACGCCACCCACATTCTGCGCGATCCTGAGGCGCATGTTGACGCCCGCCCCACCCAGCCGGTCCTTGAGCCCGGTCGATGCTTCCTCGATCGACTTGTAGAGATCGACCCGGCCGACCTTGAGATCAAGGCCGGAGGAATCGATGCTGGCAAGGTCGAGAATATCGTTGATCAGCGCCAGGACCGCATCCGTCGCGCGCATCAGATCGGTTGCATAGCCGCGCTGGCGCTCGTTCAGTGGCCCGGCGGTGCCGGTGGCCAACAGCTGCGCGATGCCGACGACGCTGGTCAGCGGCAGCCGGAGTTCAAACGAGACATTGTGGATGAACTCGGACTTGAAAGCGGCCGCCGATTCAAGGGCCTGATTGCGTTCGGAAAGCATCTTGGCCGCTGTGACCGTCGAGGTCACATCCTCGATGGTCAGCAGTGAGGCGCCTTCCGGCAGCGGCGTCAGCGACAGTTGCAGCACCTTGCCGGCGCGAGTCCTGAGTTCATGGGTCTTGTTGACACGGGCCTCGCCAAGCCCGCAGACGGCAGACTTGAGATCGGCCCAGATGGCGTGGGTTTCAGGAGGGCAGAGGCGCGTGACCTCATCGATATGCATGTCAGCCGACAATTGCGCGCCATCGAGTTCCCAGAGGCTGGCAAACGCCGGGTTCCGCAGCCTCAGCCGGCCATTGGAGCCGAACAGAGCGACCCCCTCGGTCAGCGCGTCCAGCGTTTCGCCCTGCATCTCGGCAAGGCGATTGTAATCCTGCGCCAGATGCATCTGTTCGGTGATGTCGCTGAACATGTAAGTCACGCTGCCCGCCGTGCTTGGGCTGGTGACGACGCGCAAGGAGCGGCCGCCGGGCAACAGCCAGATGTCCTCCAGCGGCTCGTTTGACTGAAAGCTCTGCTGCAACCCCTGTTTCCATGCCCGGAAATCGGTCTGTTCCGGCAGTTTCCCGTCATCCCGCAACCGGTCGAGCAGGACCATATGCGTCGGCCCGCTCTTGAGGAAACGCGGATCGAGTTGCCAGAGCATGTTGAAAGCCCGGTTGTAGAAAACCAGCCGCTGGCTCGCATCGAACAGCGCGATGGCCGTGGGCATCTGGTCCAGCGTGCGCACATGGGCAGCGCTTTGCTCCTCGAAATCGCGGCGCATCAGATCAAGGGCCGTGACATCGACCGCAAGTCCGCCGGACGATCCGCCGGGCGAGGCGACATCGACCACATCCATGACCCTGCGGTCGCCGGCAACCACCACCTGCGCCTTCCCGCGCCAGGCTTCCCCACGGCTGCGGGCCGCGCTGATCTCCTGAAGCGTCTGGCTTTCCAGAAGGTCGGCCGAGCGCTCGATCACGTCCTCTGCGCTGGTCCCTTCCACCGCCCGGACATAGGCGGCATTGACCCACGCGAGCTTGCCGCTCCGGTTGCGCAGCCAGACCGGCTGGGGAATGTCATCCAGCATGGCTTTGAGCGCGTCCATCGTGGTGGTCACGCGCGCGAGCCGGTCCGCAAGGCGCACGACCTCCAGCCGCTCGCCGGAAACCGACCGTAGCCGCATCACGACCCGGCCTGCGACAGCCTGGCCATTGGCCTCGATCAGCGCGCCGCCAAGCCCGTTCAGTTGCAGATTGAAGCGCTGTCCACTGGCTCTGAGTTCGATAACTGCGGCGTCCAGCCGTTGCTTTTCGTGCAGCGGCAGCCATTCGTTGAAGTTGAGCGCCCGTGCCGAGGTCATGCCTTCGCCGACAACGGTGGGATCGCCGTCATGCTCGGGCGTGCCCGCCGGCCCGTCCCAACTGACAAAGAACTGCGGTTCTGCGCCCATGAACAGGGCCGCACGGTCGGCGCGGCTTTGCAGGTCCGCCACCGTTGCGCGCTGTGCCTCGAACTGCTCGTTCCAGAGACGACGCGCGCGGACGTGCAGAATGGCAATGGTCGCGGCAAAAATGGCAAGACCGATCATCAGCAGCCCAAGCGGACCGCTGAGGTCAAAGCGCATCGAATCGAGCCTGGCCGTCATCAGCCGCAGCCCGCTGTCGTCCTGCGCAAGCGCAACCGCCGGCACGAGCATCGCCCCGCCCGCAATGGCAACGACACGCCCGGAACCCGGCCAACTGGCGGGCAATCGTCCGATCTTGCTGTTCAATGGCCGTCGGGCCATGCCCCGCTCCCGTTTCTCGCCCTCGGGTTTCGGGCAGGGACGCGCCCGAATCAGTCCCAATGTAATCGCCCCATGACTCGGTCAGGAAGGGGTTAAAAAAGAAAAAACGCGCGCCCCGTTTTGGGACGCGCGTCCTGTGTCGCCGATGCCGCTGAAATGATCAGTAGCGGTAGTGATCGGGCTTGAAGGGGCCCTTTTCCGGCACGCCGATGTAATCGGCCTGTTCCTTGGTCATCTTCGTCAGCTTGACCCCGAGCTTGTCGAGATGCAGCGCTGCCACCTTCTCGTCGAGCAACTTGGGCAGGGTGTAGACCTTCTTCTCGTACTTGCCGGGGTTGGTCCACAGTTCGATCTGCGCCAGCGTCTGGTTCGTGAACGACGCAGACATGACGAACGAGGGGTGGCCCATGGCGTTGCCGAGGTTCACCAGACGGCCTTCCGAAAGAAGGATCACGCGCTTGCCGTCGGGGAACTCGATCTCGTCCACCTGCGGCTTGACGTTGTGCCACTTGTAGTTCCGGAGGGCCGCCACCTGGATCTCGGAATCGAAGTGGCCGATGTTGCAGACGATCGCGCGGTGCTTCATCGCCCGCATGTGGTCGATGGTGATCACGTCGACATTGCCGGTGGCGGTGACGAAGATGTCGGCGCGCGGCGCCGCATCGTCCATGGTCGTCACCTCGTAGCCTTCCATGGCCGCCTGGAGGGCGCAGATCGGATCGATCTCGGAGACGAGCACGCGG
>JAIUNP010000180.1 GCA_020161975.1 Pseudomonadota bacterium | reverse complement strand
GGAAAAATCACGCGCAAGATCGCGGAAGAAGGTGGCGAACAGCCTGCCAAGCCCCGGCTGGCCAAGGGCGAATACCGCGCCGGCCAGCACGCGCGGAATGCCCTGATAGAGATACTCCGGCAAATAACGCAACGGCGCGCGGATCGCCTTGTGCATCATATGAACGGCACCGTCCGTAGGCTGGCGCAGCGACCAGATTTCCACCGCGAACCCGAGCCGTTCGAGTTCAAGGATCTCCTGCGCGATGAAGGTTTCCGACAGGCGCGGATAGCCTTTCAGCACGATCGGCAGGATGGGGCGGGACATGGGCCGTTACTGGGCCGCCGACTGGACGCGAAAGCGCCGGCCTGGCCGCCGTTTGTCCGGCGAAAGCCATTCCCCCGTCAGGGCAACGATGGTGTCGAGACCACTGAGCAGCGAGGGCACATCCGCCTCGGACGGGCGACGCTGCGACAGGATGCCCTCGATGGCATCGGCCATGGCATCGGGTTCGCGCTTGCCCTGCCCGAAGTCGGTTGGATCTTCCAGCGTCGCGCTGAGGCCAAGCGCGGTGGCGCGGCGGGCGCGGATCGTCTGTTCGAGGCGCGGGGTGGCGCGCGGCACGATCAGCGCTTTCTTGTCGAGCGAAAGGATTTCGCAGAACGTATTGTAGCCACCCATGGCAACGACGCCCGCCGCCCGGTCCATCAAGCGTTCCAGCTTGGCATCGAAGGAAATCGCATCGACGTTCTTCAGCCGGCCGATACGCTCCATCAGCGCGCGGCGATCGTCGCGCGGGATGAACGGGCCAAACACCAGCAGCGCCGGCAGGTCCAGCGACGGGCGGCTCTCGTAGGCGGAGATCACCCAGTCCATCAGCGCCGCGCCATCGCCGCCGCCGCCCGTGGTCACGAGCAGAAAGTCACCCTTGGTCAGCTTGGGATAGCGCGTCATGTTCGGCTCGCGCGGCAATTCGCGGCGCAGATAGCCGGTGTAGACCGTCCGCTCATCGACGGATTTCGGAAGATCGAGGCAGGCGAGCGGCTCGTAGATTTCGCGCAAGCCATAGACCAGCACGTTGTCGTAATACTGGACGAGCGCCGCAGCCGCGCCCTTTCGCTCCCATTCGGGCACCAGCGCTTCCGGCTCGTCCAGAATGTCGCGCACGCCAAGCACGATACGGGTGCCGCGCGCCTTGACGAATTCAAGCGTCGGCAAAATCTCGCCGCGGAAACCGGTCGGCTCCTTGTCGACGATGAGAATGTCGGGATCAAAGGAGATCGCGGTCTGGCGGATGATCGCCTCGCGCAAGGCAACGCTCTCGTCGAGCGGCACGCGCAGCGAAAGGCTGACATAATCGCCATCCGGCTGCTTCACCACGCCCGGCAGGCGGACGTAATCAATGCCGTCGCCATACTCGAAATTGCCGACGACGGGCGAGCCGGTGACGATGATGATCGAAACGGTATTGTCCGCCCCTACGATGGCGTTGGCGATGGCGCGCGCGCGCCGAATGTGCCCCAAGCCGAAGGTGTCGTGGCTGTAGATCATGATGCGGCACGACCGGATGACGCCGGCCGGCCCATGGGCCGAGAAGCTGCCGTGGTGTGTCATAATCCCTGCCCGCGACGCCCATGCATCGCCTCGTCGGCTGTTCACAACGCCTTTCAAGACCACCGGGCCGGTCCGGTCAAGCCACCCTGCCCAAATAAATGGCGCGTGCCATAAAGCTGTGACATCCATACACTATGCGAATCATCCATTTAGGTGCTGGAAAAAGCCACACGAACCGCTAGAGTACGTCGCAATCAGCGATTATTAGTCGCACCAAATACAAAAATCGGGCATCGCGAGGGCATGGAGCCCAATCTCTTTCGTTACATCTGGCGGCACAGCCGACGCGAGCAGGTCGCCATCCTGTTTGTCGTTCTGGCCTCGCTCCCCTTTTATTTTGCCTCGCTCGACCTGCCCAAGCTCATCGTCAACGATGCGATCCAGGGCAAGGCCTTTCCGCCCGGCGGGCCGGCAAGGATCCATGCCTTTGCCTTCTCCGTACCTGTGCCAGAGTTTCTCGGTGGCGGTCGCTGGACCATTGTCGAAGGCGCGGATGTCGACAGGTTCGGCTATCTGCTGGGGCTGAGCGTCCTGCTGCTCCTGCTCGTCATCATCAACGGCGCCTTTAAATACAAGATCAACATCGCAAAGGGCCTGATCGGCGAGCGGATGCTGCGGCGGATGCGGTTCGACCTGTTCCGGCAGTTGTTCCTGTTCCGGCCTGAGGAAGCGCGGCTGATCAAGCCGGCCGAGGTCTCCAGCATGATCAAGGACGAGGTGGAGCCGATCGGAGGCTTCATCGGCGATGCCTTCATCCAGCCGGCATTCCTGATCACCCAGGCTGGCACCGCGCTTTTTTTCATCATGGTGCAGAACCCGCTTTTGGGGATGCTGACCGCCCTCACCGTCGCGCTTCAGGCGCTGATCGTGCCGGCGCTGCGCCGCAAACAGCTTATTCTGGGCAAGGAACGACAGATCGAATCCCGCAAGCTCGCCGGCAAGGTCGGCGAGGTGGTGGACGGGATGCCGGCGATCCGCGGCCATGGCACGCGGCTCTACGAGAATGCCGACATCGGCGGGCGTCTCGGCACACTGTTCCGCATCCGGTTTGACCTTTTCAAGCGCAAGTTCGCAGTCAAGTATCTCAACAACCTGCTCTCGCAGTTGACGCCGTTCCTGTTCTACACGCTCGGCGGATATTTCGCGCTGAAGGGCAGCCTTGATGTCGGGCAGCTTGTGGCGGTCATCGCCGCCTACAAGGACATTCCGCCGCCGGTGAAGGAACTGATCGACTGGGATCAGCAGCGCAATGACGTGACGATCAAATACGAGCAGGTCGTCGAGAATTTCTCGCCTCCCGCCGCCATCGCTTACGATCCGCCGGTCGCGCTGGCGCTTTCCTCTGGCGGCGCCACGCTGGACTTCAAGAACGTCACTGCGTTCGACAATCGCGGCACGCCCCTGCTCGATTCGGTCAGCATCAGCCTCAGCCTGCCCGGCAACTACGCGCTCTTGGATGACGTCGGCGGCGGCAAGGCGGCCTTCGCGCGGCTACTTGGCGGCCAGATCAGCCGCTATGACGGCTCAATCAGCCTGGCCGGCCATCCGCTCGAAACCATGAATCCGCAAACGCGAACGACGGCCATCGCCTATGCCGGGCCCGACCCGATCCTGTTTCCGGTTTCGATCCGCGAGAATGTTGCCTACGGCCTTCGGCGGCAGGTTCCCGCGCTGAAGCCCCCGGAAACCGCCGCCGAGGCGTTTCGGCGGGCCGAGGCGCGGCGCACCGGCAATCCACTCGAATCGCCGACAGATGACTGGTACGAGTACGCGCTCGCTGGTGTTGCAGATGCCGAGGGCCTCGATGCCGCCATCCTCGATGCCTTGCATACGGTCGGGCTTGGCGAAGATATCTATCGCTTCGGCCTTTCCGCCACGCTTGATCCGCTCACGGACCTCGGCCTCGCCGAAGCGCTGGTCAAAGCCCGCATGACGATGCATGAGCGCCTCGATGCCGACAAGAAGTCGCATCTGGTCGAGACTTTCGACCCCGAGCGCTACAATAGCAACGCCACCATCGGCGAAAATCTGGTGTTCGGCGTGGTGCTGGGTGCGGGCGAGCGCACCATTTTTGCCGACGAAAGCAATCGACGCATCCTGCGCGAGTTTGGCGTCTCAAACATTCTCGCCGAAATCGGCGCGCGCATCACCGAGACGATGCTGGAAATCTTCGCCGATCTTCCGGCGGGCCATGCGATGTTCGAGCAGTTTTCCTTCATCAACGCTGCCGAGTTGCCGGAATTTGAATCGATCTTCAATGACTGGCGCAGGTTGCCAAAACCCGTTGAGCGCCTCGACGAACGCACCGCGCGGCTGGCCATTCTGGCCTCGAACTATGTCGAACCCCGCCACCGCCTCGGGCTGCTCACACCCGAGGTGAAAGAGAAGATCGTCATCGCCCGCCACGCGTTGCATGACCATTGGCAGTCCAGCGGCAATCCGCCGGTGGAACTCTACGACCCCGATCAATACTGCTTTGCGGCACCGGTACGCGACAACCTGCTGTTTGGTCGTGTCGGCTTCGGAATCGCCGGCGCGAACGAGACGATCGCCAACCTCATCCGCACGACGCTGGCCGAACTGGACCTGCAGGACGACGTGGGCCGTCTGGGCCTCAACCATCAGGCCGGCCCCGGCGGACGGCTGCTGTTCCAGTCGCAGTGCAGCGCCATCGATCTGGCGCGCTGCCTGTTGCGGCAACCCGATATCCTGATCGTCGACCGCGCGCTTACCAGTCACCGGAAGGCCGACGCTCTGGCCATCCTTGCCAGCATCCGGGCGAAGATGCCGAACCGCACTGTAATTGCGGACCTGCCCGAAGGAGCCTCGACCGAAGGCTTCGATCACGCTATCATTTTTGAAAATGGCCGGATTGTCGCGGAGCCTGCGCCGTGATGCTGCCGGGAGGATGGACGCCGTGACACTCGACAATGAGGTGCGCTCGCTTCAGGCCCTGCCGATGTTCCGGGGCGTTGACCCGGCCAAGCTGAAGCTGCTCGCCTTTGCCAGCGAACGGCTGAATTTCTCTGAGACCGACCATTTCTTTCGTCAGGGCGACCCTGCGGACGCGGCCTATGTGGTACTCTCCGGCAAGGTTCATGTCGTTCTGGAAAATGACGGCGCCTGCCTCAAGGTCGCCGAGTTGCCGCGCGGTTCCGTGGTTGGCGAAATGGGGATCCTGACCGACAATCCGCGTTCGGCCTCGATTGTTGCTGCCGAACCGACCGTGGCACTGCGCATCCGCAAGGATGTCTTCTTCGACCTCATCAAGGAATTTCCGCAGATCGGCATCGCAGTGATGCGGGATATTGCCGCCCGCCTTGAACGCACGAACGCCCAGCTTGCAGCCATGCAGGGCCGTTGACGGTTATCGTGCGCTTTCGATCACGCATGCGGGCATGGCTGGATGAGCGGACGCTGCGGCTTGCAGCAGGTTCGGTCCTGTTCGCCTTCGCCACCACGCATTTCTTCAATGCCGGCATGGGGATTTTCGGCGTTGCCGTGGCCGATCAGGTCCGCATGGTCATAGGCGGCTTCTGGGGAATGCTGATCCCGAGCATCGTTCTCTATGTCAGCTTTACGATCCACATCGTTCTGGCGTTGCGGCGCTTCGCCCGCCGCCGAACCTGGCGGATGCCCATCGTCGAAGCCGTGCAGACGGGTTTTGGGCTGCTGATCCCGCTGCTGCTCATCCGCCATATCGCCGCCAACAAGGCCGTTGAAAAGCTCGCCCATATCGACGCCACCTATGCCCGCGCCTATCAGTCACTGTGGCCGGATCTCGCCCTGGACCAGTCCACCCTCCTGCTGATGGTCTGGATCCACGGCTGCATCGGGCTGACGATGGCCCTGCGGCCCAAGCCGTGGTTCAGGAAGCAGCGGCTGCCGTTGCTGGCATTTGCCGTCGCCGTGCCGCTGTTTGGCCTTTGCGGCTTTGTTGCGGGGGGGCGCGAGGCAAGGGCCCGTCCGCCCGTCCTGACCGCCGATGCCGCTCTGTCGGCAGATGCCGCCTATCGCCTGAGCACCGGCATCGCCTATCCGGCCTTCTATTTCATCCTGGCCGCGATAGCGGCGCTCATCCTGTTCCGCGCCCTGCACACCCTGCGCGCCCGTCGGCTCACGATCCGCTACGTCGATGGCCCGACCTTACGGGTGCCGACAGGGCCGACGCTGCTTGAAATCAGCCGGCGGAACGGCCTGCCTCACGCCTCGGTCTGCGGCGGCAAGGCACGCTGCTCCACCTGCCGTGTCCGGGTTGTTGAAGGGCTCGAAAGCCAGCCCGCCCCCGAGCAGGCCGAACGGCGCCTTCTCGCCAAAATCCGCGCGCCGGAAACCGTCCGTCTTGCCTGTCAGCTCCACCCGACAGGCGACATCACCGTACAACGGCTCGTCGACGCCGGCACAGTGCGCGAGCGCGATGATGCCTTCGCCCAGGACCCGTTTCACTGGGGCGTCGAGCGGACCATCACCGTGATGTTTGCAGACATTCGCGGCTTCACGACCATTTCCGAACGCAACTTCCTCTTCGATGTGGTGTTCGTGCTCAACCGCTTTCAGGCCGATATGTCAGCGGCAATCGAAAAGAACGGTGGCCGGATCGACAAGTATCTCGGCGATGGGCTGATGGCGATTTTCGGGGTGGATGGCCTTGCAGATGGCGGCGCCCGGCAGGCGCTGGCCGCCGCGCGGGACATGGAAGTCGCGGTCGAAAAACTCAATCATGAATTCAACGCGCTGCTGGGCGCCACGCTCCGCATCGGCATCGGCCTTCACAGGGGGCCAGCCCTGATGGGACGCATCGGCGGCTCGCCCGGCCGCGCAGCGCTGACCGCGCTGGGTGACACGGTGAACACCGCCGCGCGGCTGGAGGAGATGACCAAGACCTTCTCCGTGTTCTGCGTGGCCTCCAATGACTGCACGGACGCGGCCGGTTTCGACGTGAGCGGCGCGGTTGCCCATCACGTTGCCGTGCGCGGACGCGAGGCTGGCCTCACCGTCTGGGCAATCAATTCGTTCCGATCCGGAACCAGCTAACCGCGCAAATTTGTTACCACAATTTAATTGTACGATCTCTTACATCATCGGATTCCCTCGTGTATAGATCGTCCAAATATCCCGGCCGAAGGGCCGTTTTCGGACATCAGAGCGTCATGAAGAAACTGTTCGGCGTCCTTGCTCTCGGGCTTGGTGGTTTTGTTGCGGCTGCTGCCCTGGTGCCGGGCTTCTGGTCTGTCATGCCCGAAGGGCTGAAGAATGCCGTGCCCGTGGCACTGCACAGCATACTGAATATTCCCAAGGCAGATGGCGACACGGCTGCCAGGCCGGCCGGTGGTGGCCGGCAGGCAGGCGGCAATCGCGGTGGCGGCGGGGCCGGCAGGCCGACGCCGGTGGCCGTCGCTGCGGTCGAACGAAAAGATGTGCCCTATCGGGTCGAGGCCATTGGCACCGTGCAGGCGATTGCCAGCGTCACGGTCCGCTCGCGGGTGGACAGCCAGATTGTGTCTGTGTCGTTTCAGGATGGAGCCACGGTGACGGAAGGCCAGGTTCTGGCCAAGCTCGATTCCCGTGCCATCGACGCACAGGTCCGTCAGGCCGAGGCGACGCTGGCCCGCAACCGCACCATGCTGGAACTGGCGCGCGCCACGCTTTCGCGCGGCGAGGCGTTGGCGGTGCAGAATTTTGCCACCAAGCAGCGGCTCGACGAGAACCGCTTTGCGGTCATGGCGCAGGAATCGCAGGTGCGGGCAGACGAGGCGCAGCTTGAACTTCTGCGCACGCAGCAATCCTATTACACGATCCGCGCGCCGATTTCCGGCAAGGCGGGCCTCGCCAACATCAAGCCCGGCAACATCGCCCGTTCGAGCGATGGCGGCATCGCGCTGACGACGATCAACCAGATGTCGCCGATCTACGTCAGTTTTTCGCTGCCGCAGCGCTATTTTGACGATCTTCGCGCCGCAATCGAGAGCGGTACCGGCGCCGTTCAGGCGCAGGCCCATGGCAGTAAACGGATCGTCGACGGCAAACTCGCACTGGTCGAGAATGCAATGGACAATGCCACCGGCACCATCGGTGTCCGGGCCATCTTCGCCAATGCGGACGACACCCTGTGGCCAGGCGTGATCGTCAACCTCAAGGTGACGCTGGGCGAGGACAAGAATGCGGTCGTGGTGCCGCGCGAAGCCGTGCAGATGAGCCAGCGCGGGAACTTCGTGTTCACGGTCGTTGATGGTGCCGCAAAGATGACACCGGTCACCGTGGCCCGCAATGTCGATCAGATGACCGTGATCGCCAAGGGGCTGGCGGGCGGTGAATCGGTGATCATTGACGGCCAGTTGCTGGTGGTGGACGGCGCTAAGGTGCAGCCGCGCCAAGCGCCGGCGAAAGC
>JAIUNP010000179.1 GCA_020161975.1 Pseudomonadota bacterium | reverse complement strand
CGAACACGGGCCGGGCGTTCAAGCCCTGCAGCAGCCCGCGGCGCGCGATGTCCTCTGCCAGTTCCTCGACGGAGACGCCCGCCTTGATGCGCCGTACGTTGGACTGGCTCAGCACGAGCTTGTCGAAGGGGATGTCCCGCGACGGGGACAGGACGATGTTCTGAGCTGCTTTCGCCATCAGATTTTCTCCACGACGGGCGCCGGAAGCCACTCTCCCGATCTCACTTCCCGTCACCGCTCACCCCCCCAACCTTTCCCTCTCAAAGCGGGCGGCATGTTTACCGGGGTATACGTGGAGCAAGAGGGGGTTATGTTTACCCGGGTATACATCAAGCAATGGTCATACTACGCGCTGACGGGGCGCGGCAGGTTGTGAGCGAGCGGAACATACGGACGAAGTCCATGCTTTCACTGGCTGCCCGATTGGTTAGCGCTTGTAGATAGGCCCTCGGTTGCCGGATTCTGTCGAACGCCTCAATAATACCAAGAATGGCGAGTGCTGAGCCAAGCGCTCCCATCGCTTTTCGAGCAGTCTCTACGTCGGTTCTCGCTAGTCCAATCGCCGGAGCAAGGGTGTCGGACAATCGAATGACATCGCCCCAATCCTTTGCAGTTACGGAAGCGAAGGATGCTGCATTCTTGGCCAGGGCCATGCACTCAGACACCGTGATATCGTTGGTTTGTCCGACATCAGTGCTTCTTGGATAGCTGGTTCGATTGGCTGTGCTTACTTTCTCAGGCGCAACTTCAGATTCATAGTTTTCTTTCTTTGACTTCTGAATGTGCCGGTCATTTTGTCTGTCGCTGACGGTCACTGCATCTGCAACGGACGATGTCTCAGCGCCTGTCTGAGGAAGGTTTTCCTGTAGTTCCTGAATGAGACCGGCCAGTTGGTCCGAAGACAATGAACGACGCAGTGAGCGGCACGCAAGGTCGTGCAGTGCGGGCTGAATGGTCGCAGCCCTGTGGTAAAGAATGTCCCTGATCACTGATCGGAGCGCTTTGCACCGAATTTCTTCTCGGGAGCATTCTTCTGCAAGTGCGATGAGGTGATCGCGGATGGCGAACAGCGGCGCGAGGTCGATGCCGTAGGTTAGTTTGGCTTCGGCACACTCATCCTGTACCCGATATCGCTTTCCGTTCGGGCTCGACTTTCGAGCCAGCAATCCGTTTGCCTTCAAATTGGTGAGGCGGCGCCTTAGTGTGCGTTCGTCGATACCGTCACAGCGCTCGATCAACGCCCGGTTGGAGGCAAAGACAACAAGTGAGTTTGGGTCGGCCGACTGGGGCACGAACGACAGAAGGCCTCGCAGAACCGCAACGTCACGGTCTCTCAGACCAAGAGGTTTGCGGCAACGGCGTACCAAATCCAGAAGCGACCAGCGCGCGTCTTCCGCCTTAACCGGCGTCACAGTGCTGCGGTCGTTCAGATATGAGGAATTGGTGCGCCGAACGTGCCGCTGCACGGGCGAAGACATGACATGTTCCATGTTGAATCCGGCGGAACGCTCGGGTCAGCCGAGTGAAGACCTTGCAACCCTGCCGGTCGGTGTCCGTTCTTCTCCAGAAAAAGGATAAAAGATATCAGATCACCGCGAAGCGATGTTGCGTGCGATTCGGGCCTGCGCTAGTCTGCTCGTGCTAGAAGATGAGCATTCTCAGGGTTGGCGCCCTGTGTTTTGCGCGGGCCTTCCGGGTGGTTTCCATTCGGGAGGCCTATCCTTTTCCGACACTGCTCCTCTGTTGTTTTCGTTGCATTCCATCAGTCCTTCTTCTTGGACTGACTGAGAAATTTTTCATGCAGGCGTGAAAAGACGTCATCCGCATTTGCATGCAGCCAAGCCGCGAAACCCCTATGTTGCGCCGATGGCCGGAAGCCCAATGCCCCTTTGGTAAGGGCGACCTCTCCCAGGGCGGACCCATCCTGTGCCATCAGCGTGAAGGGCGTTGTGCCCTTCTCTTGGCGTTTCTCCTTAGGGGTATCCGCCTTTGGAAGAGCTTTCACCCAGGCCGCAAATCGCTCGTCTGAGCTGGAACCTTCAGGGAAGGGGGCAGGGTGGACGGAAAGAACGTCGATCTTCTTCTCAAGTACCACAACGGCGAGTTCGTACCAGCGTTTCCATCCGATCGAGGGCGCGGCACCGATGCGTTTCAGCACTTGTCTCGGAAATGCCTCGCGCACCTTACGCATGTGCGACGTGTGGCTGCGGTTCACGTTCAGCGCGTCCTGAACCACGCGCGCATCGTAACCCGCCTCCTCCAAGTCGCCCGCAAACAAGGCTTTCTCGATGAAGGACGGGTCCTTGCGAAGGTTGTTTTCCTGGCCCTGCGCCAGGACCGCCTCTTCGTCGGAAAGGGTGCGGATCAGCGCCTTGACCGGCGTTCCCAAGCCACGGATTGCGGCAAGCCTGCGGCGCCCGTAAACCACCTGATACCGACCGCTCAGTTTCGGGTGCGGTCGCAACAGGATCGGAACCTGCTGGCCGTGTTTGGAAATGCTTTCGCGCAGGTCGGCGATGTCGTCGTCTAGCGCTCCGATGCGATCCTTTAACCCGGTGTCTTCAATCAGTTCGGGATCGATGTCCTGCACTGATCGAGCCCCGACACTGCGCAGATCGTTGCGGATGGCTGCGATCGGCCCAGCACTTTGAAACACCTCTGGCATCTTGGCGGTCGGGCGGGGCAGGGGGGCATTTGCATCTTCTTCCGGCCGAGGGACAGGAGTGATGCCTTCGAACATGTTCTTCCTAGCCATCTCAGCCGCGCCCCCATGCTCTGTGGATGTCTTGTTCCAGCTCCCGCGCGACAGCGTTGATCGATTCCATCGCGCGGTCATAAGTGTTGCGGTTCATGCTACCTCGACCGACTTCGAACAGCGTCTGATGTGTAAGGCCTGCGTCCGAGACGGCGGTGGACTTCAGGAACGTCTCGGTCATCACGCGTTTGCCAAAGTTGGCGCGTAGCAATCCGGCAACCTGCGCTTGCGGCCCGTCCGAAGGTTCGAAGCGAGAGACCAGGTAGCGGAGAAAGTCGTATTCCAACGTCATTCCTGCTTCCCTGATCGTATCGAGCAAGGATGAGGTCATGGTCAGAAACTGGGCCAAGGATGCCACGTCGATAAAGTTCGGCACCACTGGAATGATGATCGAAGACGAGGCCACAAGAGCCGAGAGGGTCAAGAACCCAAGCTGCGGGGGGCAATCGATGAACACCAGATCATAGCTGGCTTCAACCGAGAGGATTGCTTCGCGAAGCCGCAGGTAAAAGGGTGGCTCGGAGCCACGGCGAAGGGCGTAGGGGGTCTCGGTCTCGTATTCCGACAGGATCAGGCCACCTGCGGCTATGTCCAGGCCGTGGAAGTAGGTTTTCCGCACCACCTCGCTCATCGGCACAGGGTTCTCATACCGGATGGCATCATAGATCGTGCCTTGATGCGTGAAGTCGATTTCAGGCCGCAAACCGGTCATCGACGAAAGCGAGGCCTGCGGGTCCATGTCGATCACCAGCACCCGGTAGCCGTGCAGGGCATACCATTGGCTGAGATATGCCGCTGTGGTCGTCTTCGCTGACCCGCCCTTGAACGACACGCAAGATATAATCTGCAGCGGCTCTGATCCGACCCGCCCACGTAGATAAAGCGAAGGGTCGCGCGTGGTTCGCGCCAGAGCCAAACGGATCTGCGCAAGGTCGTCGGCCGAGTACAGTTTCCGTCCACGCTCATCGAGCGGGACGTCAGGGATCTTGTCCTCCGCGTGGAGTTTGCGCAGGTGACCAGGCGCGAGCCCAAGAAATTCGGCAGCTTCTGTCGATGAAAAGCTTCTCAAGTACTTCCTGGCGTCAGGCGCAAAATTGCGCTCCAGATGCATCCGGATAGACTCATGCAGTGTGGATGCGTCGCTCTGAAGCTCTGCAAAAACACGCTCTTCGGTCATACTGCCCTCATCTAGATCGTGGTGCGGTTTACCCACACTCACTGTGCCCCTTGGAGCGACATTTTCTTTGTAGCGCAGAAAACCGCAATTCTCGCGATTTTCCGCTACGACAATAAATGCGTCATGTCTGGCAGTGGTGCAAGAAAATTCTACAGCTCGTGGCTGATGCTGACGGATGAGCGGGCGTGTCATCAGCCTTACTGACCGTCATGACATTGAAAAACAAGAACTTCTACCAGATCAAGCAGAGTTCACGCTTGCTAAATGTTGTGGTGCGCCCGTCAGTACTGCCTTCTAAGGATGAGCGCACTTTCGAATCGTCAAAGCAATAGCCCCAGCTTCTCCGCCCGCTCCAGCAGCATTTTCACCGAAGAAGGCTGCCAGCTTGTCCGCCCACGGGGCGTTCGTTCGCGCATCGCTTCCAGTCGGGTGCAGATCGCCTGGAGTGTGACGTCGGGGTCCGCGCCCTTGATAGCGGCGACGATTGCGGGCAGGCGGTCGTCAGTCTCGCGACGGCCGGCGCGGACCAGCACGGTGTCGGGAAGAAAGCCGTCGCGGACATAGGCATTAACGGCGCGGAGCAGACGGCCTTGCGTCCATTGGCGCTCGCGGGGCAGGGGGCCGTTTACGATGCGCACCACGTCTTCCCAGGCTAGGTCGGGCCGCAGGCGGCGCACATGGGGCACCCAGTCCTGCGCTGTCTCGTTCAGGCGTTCCATGTAGCCGTCCAGCCGCGCCAGCCGCACCTTGCGCAGAGCCGCCGGATCACCGGCGCGCAGGCCCGGATTGCCGCCAACCCGGCCTTTGGTTCGCGCGCTTGCCAGCCCGGCCTTGGTGCGTTCGCGGATCAGGGCGCGCTCAAACTCAGCTGCGGCGCCGAGGACTTGGAGGGTGAACTTGCCCTGTGGCGAGGCCGTGTCGATCGGGTCCATGAGCGAGCGGAAGAAAGCGCCCTTGGCCTCCAGCCGTTCGATCACCTCCAGCAGATGCGACAGCGACCGCGCCAGGCGGTCGATGCGCACAACGACCAGCGTGTCGCCCTTGCCGATCCGCTCCAACACGCGGGCCAGCACCGGCCGCGCGCGGTTTCCGCCCGATGCCTGCTCCTCGTAGATCTCGACGCAGCCCGCGGATTTCAGGGCCTGCGACTGGGGCAGGGGGGTCGTCTAATCGCATCACATCTTGCAAGTCCTTTCTTTCGGTGTGGGGCAGAAAGCCGTCGCTGATCAGCGAAAGTGTTCGTCGAGGCGTGCCAAGGTACGTTTGCCGGAGCAGGGTCGTCTTCGCGGTCGGCACGTTGGTCGCCGCATGATTGGTGTTCGCGGGTGGGCCTTCCTATGTCTGATCCGCACTCAGCTGAGGTGTCAGCGGTGCATCCCCCTGCACGAAAGGCCCTACCTACGTCCCGGCAGGGACGCTTCGGCGCGCTCAAGGCCCGAGCGCTATTCCCGTGTTCTCAGGTAGTTGGGTTCAAACCTCGATCAAACAGAGTGCCGTCTCGAAGCATCGCGTGCATCGTTACCGCCAACTTCCGCGCCAACGCGACGGCCGCGCGCTTGAAGCCGATGCGTTCCCGAAGCTTCAACCCCCAGGATCGCAGGTCACTTTCGGCCGAGCTGCGGGTCAGAATGACGGATGCTGCCTCGTAGAGCAGGCCGCGGAGGTGATGATCGCCCCGGCGAGAGATGCGGCCCTTGTAGTCGATCTCACCGGACTGATACCGGCGGGTCGTCAGGCCGACCCAGGCACCGACAGATCGGGACTTCCGGAAGTTGTCAGGGCTTTCGATCGCGGTGACAAACGAGGTCGCGGTGATCGCACCTACTCCCGGGATCGACATCAGGATCCGGCATCCATCGTTCTGTCGCGCTTCTGCGGCAATCCGGCGGGCTAGTCGGGCGGCCTGCAGCCGGGTTGCGCACCAGGCGTCGAGCATCGGCTGCAGAATTTCTGACAACTTCGGCTGATCGGAAAGAAGTCGACGCACATGCGCTTCGAACGTGCTTCCCTTGCCAGCAGGAATGAGCAGACCGAAGGTCTTCATGAACCCTCTGATATGATTAGAAAGATCAACCGTGATCCTGACCAGACGGTTTCGGGCCGCGATCAGGGTCCGCGCCAGCATGCTGTCAAAGCCTTTTACCCGCACTTCCCGGAAGAATCCGATCTCGGCCAGATGTGCCAGACCGTCGGCATCGTTCGCGTCGGTCTTGTTCGGCGCCATGTCGAGTGCCGACTTGGCGTGCCGGGCATCGATGCAGATCGCGGGTAAGCCCTCGGCACGGAGGGCATGATAGAACCAGACCGACAAGGGCCCGGTCTCGAACACGATCCGGTCGACTGTTGGTGCCCGCTTGCGCACCAGTTGCGCAATCACTGCAGGGTCGGAGACACACTTTCCGCGCCAGACGCGCTCCCCGTCGCGCCGGATCGATACGGCGGTCTCTTTCATCGAAACGTCGAGGCCGATACATTCCTTCATGGCTGTTCTCCATCAGATGTTTGGGCCCGGCGTCCAGTCGAGAGCCCGTACCTTCATCTTATCGGGGAACAGCCACCCTCCCAGCCTTGCCAGCGGTCAGGGGACCAAGGGCCCGCGATTACCCCATGTCTGATCCTCGGTCGAGACGCGCGCATAGCCGATCAGGGGCATTAGAATAGGCCGTTTGCAGTTTCATAGGTCGCGAGTAAATGACCGGATGCACATAGCAATACAGCCCAAGCTTGCAGTATGGCAAACTTTGCCATATCCTCAATGCAAAGGAGTCTGCCATGGGAACCATGAACATCTCGCTGCCGGATCCGATGAAAAGCTGGGTCGAGGATCAGACAAAGTCAGGTCGCTACGCCAATTCGAGCGACTATGTTCGCGATCTGATCCGGCGCGACCGGGCGCGCAGTGAGGCAATCGCCGAGGTTCAGGCTGCCGTCGACGCAGGCATTGCAAGTGGTGCTGCAAGACCGCTTGATCGGGAGGGTTTCAAGGCTCGGATGCGCGCGCAACATGCCCCGAAGTAACGGCTGGGTCCTTCGCCCCGCAGCTGAAGCTGACCTTTCGGGAATTTGGCTTGAGGGGGCTTCCAGATGGGGCATCGACCAGGCAGAGCACTATGCGGATGGACTGTTTGCGCTCTTCGACCTTCTTGTCGAGTTTCCAGAAATCGCCCGGGAACGTGCCGAGTTTTCGCCTCCAGTGCGGATTCATCCCAGTGGCGCACATCTGGTGATCTATCGGCGGGAAGGGCAGGAGGTCGAGATTATCCGTATCTTGCATGGCCATCAAAATCTTACAGCTTACCTTTCGGACGGTTGATGGTCTTCAGATATGGTCGGTCAGTCACCTAGCAAATCTGTCGCCGGGTTCTCGCTGATCTCGACATCGGCATAGTATTTCTGGGCCTGGACGGCGGAGCGGTGCAGGCTCAGCTTCATCGCGGCTGCGAGGGGAGCGCCATCCAGCGCGGCCTGGGTCAAGAAACCGGCGCGAAGCCCATGTGGGGTGGCGAAATCTACCGGCAGTCCAGCGAGTCCCAACCGGTGTCGCAGGATCGTGCGGAGTGCATCCGAGGCGAGGCGGCGGGGCAGGGGGCGGTCGGACAGCGAGATGGGGCGGAACAGTGGGCCACTGGTCAGCTTTGTCACCTCCAGCCAATGCACCAGCGCGCGGGCGGCACGGCCCTTCATCGGCAGGCAAGGGGCCTGATCCTTTTTGGTGGTCTTGGTTTCCAGAAGCCGGATCCAAACCAGACCCTTGGCTTCGAAATCATCGCGCCCGATATCCTCGACGTTCAGTGCGGTAACTTCCGATCGCCGCCTTCCGCCACTGGCGAAGGCTAGCATCAGCATGGCCCGGTCACGGATGCCACGATGGGTGGCGTCGCAGGTGGCCAGCAAGGCCTCAAGGATATCGCGGGTCACCGGTTTGGGCGATTTCGGCACCCGCGGCCGCGCATTGGCCCGCCGGGCCTTTTGCCGGGTCTGCTGCACCAAAGGCGACGAGAAGGGTGAGGTCAGGTTGCGCATCCTGTGGAACGCCTGCCACGATGCGATGCGACGGTCCAGCGTGGCCGGGGCTGGGCAGGTCAGTTCC
>JAIUNP010000178.1 GCA_020161975.1 Pseudomonadota bacterium | reverse complement strand
GAAGCGATGATGCGGGCAAGGATATGCGCCGGATTCTGCGCCGCACCGCCATAAAGGCCGGAATGGAGGTCGCGGTCGGCAGCACGGATCACGATCTCTTCATAGACCATGCCGCGCAGAGAGGTTGTGAGCGCCGGGGTATCCGGGTCCCACATGCCCGTGTCGCAGACGAGGCCAAAATCGGCCTTGAGTTCGGCCTTGTGCGCCTCGACGAAGGCCGGGAGGTGTTTGGAGCCGACCTCTTCCTCACCCTCGATCAGCAGCGTCACGCCCACCGGCAGGTCGCCGGTCTCGGCGATCATCGCACGGCAGGCTTCCACAAAGGTCATCACCTGGCCCTTGTCATCGGCGGCGCCGCGCCCGTGGATGACCGTGCGCCCCGGCTGCAATTCCTTGAGCGATGGTGAAAAGGGTGGCGTGGACCACAGGTTTTCGGGATCGACCGGCTGTACATCGTAATGGCCGTAGAACATCAGGTGCCGCGCGCCCTTTTTCGGGCGATGGGCGACCACAACCGGATGGCCCGGCGTCGGGTGAATGGTCGTTGTGAAGCCGAGGCTGTCGAAATCGGCCTTGAGCGCTGCCGCGCAGGCCGCGACGTCCTGTTTATAGGCCGGATCGGTTGAGATCGAGGGAATGCGGATCAGCGCAAACAGGCGGTCGAGGGCGGCGCCCTGATCGCGGTCGATACGGGCAAGAACGGCATCAAGAGACATTGGATAGTCCATCGCAAATGGCAGGGCTGAAGGTGGTGAGAGTGTCACCATGGCGGGCGCCGTGCAATGGGCGCGCGGTTCGACCGCATGATAAATGAACCGATACCGCTAAGCCTTTTTCAAGCATCCGCGACGGTTTGGCCCCGAAACTCCCTCTTAACCAGCAATTTTAAGCCGATTTCCGTCTGTCGGGCCCATAGTCGAAAACAAGATCGGGGACAAAGAGCCCCGGCAGGGAAAAGGCATCAGGCAATGACAGGCTCTTTCGAGGGGCTTGATCCGGCGCGCTTTGCGCTCGCCGGATCGGCAGCCGCCCCACCAAGACCGGCGAATGACAACGAACCGGGCATCAAGGGTGCGCGGGGCTACAGGGGGCTTCTGCTCCGGCGCGGTGGCAAGGGTTATGAAATCCTGCTCTGCCATGTTGAGCCCGGTCTGTCGAAGCGGGTCGAAACCGCAGATGACGACACTGATATCATCGCGCTCTGGCGCTCCATAGGGCGCAAGCTCAACCTCACCCTCTTTGCTGAAACAGACGATGGCCAGATCGTGCAGATCGAGCCGATGCCGGCCCTGACCGCACTGCCACGCCGCTACGGTTCGGCTGTGGCGAGCCGTCGCCCGCGCTTTCTGGCGCGCCGCAGACCCGGCCTTGTGCTGGTCGCAAGCCGGGAATCCGGCGACATTCAGAACGCCCTGTAAAGCGCTTCGAGCAGAAATCCTGCGGTCAGAAGCAGCCCCGCATCACGGTTCGACTTGAACTGCCGGAGTGCGAATGCGGGGTCGTCGAGCCGCATCACCTTCACCTGCGCGCCAAGATGCGCGGCAAAGGCGACAACGCCGGCAAAAGCGAAAAACCCTGGCGCCGCAAGCGTGGTCGCGCCTGTGACCAGCGCCACGGCGAGCACATACATGACGCCGACGAACACCGGCACCTTCTCGCCATAGGCAAGCGCCGTCGAACCAATGCCGACCGACGGATCATCCTCGATATCCTGCAAAGCGTAGATCGTGTCGTAGCCGATCGTCCAGACGATGGCCGCGAGATAGAGCAGCACTGCGGGCAGGGCGAGCGCACCGGTGATCGCCGTCCAGCCGACCAGCCCGCCCCAGGCGAAAGCGAACCCCAGAACGATCTGCGGATGGTTCGAGAAGCGCTTGATGAACGGATAGACCACCACCGGCAGCATTGCGAGAAAACCGAGCCGCACCGTGGCGCCATTGAACTGGAACAGGATGATCAGGCCGGTGAGCAGCAGCGCACCCATGAAGGCGGCGGCCTGCCTCGCGGTCACTGCACCTGAGGGAATGGGCCGGTTGCGCGTCCGCTCCACCGAACGATCAAGGTCGCGGTCCACGATATCGTTCCACACCGAACCCGCTCCGCGCATTACGACGGCGCCGAGGAGAAACAGCATGAAATGCCAGAGATTTGGCGCAGTGCCGGTTGCAGCAGAGGCCAGCGCACTCGACCACCAGCACGGCAACAGCAGAAGCCACCAGCCGATCGGTCGATCAAGCCGCATCAGCCGCGCATAGGGCCGCGCGCCGCCAGGCAGCAGCCGGTCGACAATCAGCGAACGGACAGCATCGGCAGGCTTGGGATCGTGGCGGCCGGAAATCTCGCTCACAGCGCGCCGGCAGGCAGGCGCACGCCGGAACCCACCCCAGGCTGCCGGCCCTGCTGTTGCTGGGCTGCCTGTGCCTTCATCTGCTGGATCTGTTTGGCCTGCTTGGCGGCGGCGGAGCACACATTGTCACGGGTCTGGCTGATCTGGCCCTGCGCGTCGGTGACGCCTTTCAGCATGTCGTCGGGAATCTGGCACCATTCCTTCTGCGCGGTCATCCACTTGGCGATCTTCTGGTTGTGATCGGCAAGGCCGCGAAAAGTGGAGCAGGCCTGCGCGGCGGTCGGCTTGCGCTTCTGGTAGCCGTTGATGGTGTTGATATATTTCTGCCGCTTGTCCATCAGCGGCACGAAATCCTTCTGGCAGCTCTCAGGCATCGCCAGCGCTGCGGTCGTTCCCAGTGCAAGCGCCAGCATGGAGCCGGCAACCAGTCCCGTCGCGCGTCGCTGCATTGTTAAAACTCCTTGTTGTTCCCGTTCGCCGCCCTTTGTTGATCAAGGAACACCGGCAGAATCAAGGCGGAAGTTGATTTTTGCCGGTATTCCCCGCAGGAGAAGGACCAATCGGAGCATCAGTCTTGGCCGCATACGACTTTACCGCACCCCGCCTTTTCATGGATGCGCCAATGATGGCCGGCGCCCGCTTGACCCTGACGCGCGAGCAGGCGAATTACCTTCTGAACGTGCTGCGTCTTGGTGAAAAGGATCTCTTCCACGTTTTCAACGGGCGGGATGGGGAGTGGCGGGCGCGCCTGTCCGGCGGAACGCGCAAGGCGCCCGAGATCCTGCTGGAGGATCTGGCCCGTCCGCAGACAACATCCGGCGACATCTGGTATCTCTTCGCGCCACTGAAGGCCGCCCGGCTCGACTATATGGTGCAGAAGGCCGTCGAAATGGGGGCAAGCCGCCTTGTTCCGGTGATGACGCACCGCACGGTCGCCTCCCGCGTCAACCGCGACCGGATGCGCGCCAATGTCATTGAAGCGGCGGAGCAGTGCGGCATTTTGTCCGTTGCCGATGTTGCGGAGGAGGCGCCACTCTCCCGCGCGCTGGCCGGGCTTCCGGCAGGGCGGACGCTGATCTTCTGCGACGAGGATGCGCCGCTTGCCGATCCGCTGGCCGCACTGGGCGCGATTGCGCGCGGGGCACCGCTTGCGGTTCTGATCGGCCCGGAGGGCGGTTTTGATCCGGAAGAACGGGCGCGCCTGCTGGAGCGGCCCAACCATGTCCGCCTTTCGCTGGGGCCGCGCATCCTTCGGGCTGACACGGCCGCTGTGGCCGCCATGACGTTGGTGCAGGCGGCTCTCGGTGATATTGGCGGTTGACGGAAACGCATCCGTCCGCACATGGGTGTGGCGTCGGCGCTTTGCCGGCCTGTCGTAAGAGGGATCATGGCCCGCGATACCGTTGATATGGAACTGATCCACAGTCGCGACGAGCTTGTCGGCTGGCTTGAAGCGGGCGCGAAGTCCGGCCCGCTGCGTCTCGGCACCGAGCATGAGAAGTTCCCATTCTACGCTGCGAACTGCGCGCCCGTGCCCTACGAGGGCGCGAATGGCATCGGCGCGCTGCTGGAAGGGCTACGCCAGCGCACCGGCTGGCAGCCGATCATCGAGAACGGCAAGTCCATCGGTCTCTTTGACGATGCGAACGGCGGCGCGATCTCGCTGGAACCCGGCGGCCAGTTCGAACTCTCCGGCGCCCCGCTCCTCAGCCTGCACGAGACGGCGGCGGAACTCGACAGCCATCTCGCCGACACGAATGCTGTGGCTGAAAAACTGGGCATCCGCTTTCTCGGTCTCGGCATGAGCCCCCTGTGGACCCGGGCAGAAACGCCTGTGATGCCGAAATCGCGCTATCGCATCATGATGAACTACATGCCCAAGGTCGGCAGCCTCGGCCTCGACATGATGTTCCGCACCTCGACCGTGCAGGTGAACCTCGACTTCACCTCGGAAGCGGACATGGCAAAAAAGCTGCGCGTCTCGCTGGCGCTTCAGCCGGTGGCGACCGCGCTTTTTGCCAACTCGCCGTTTACGGAGGGAAAGCTGAACGGATTTCGCTCATTCCGTTCGGAAATCTGGCGCGACACCGACAACGCCCGGTCGGGCATGTTGCCCTTCGCCTTCGAGGATGGTTTCGGTTTCGAGCGCTATGTCGACTACGCGCTCGATGTGCCGATGTATTTCATCAAGCGCGGCGACACTTATCACGATGTCACCGGCGCCTCCTTCCGCGACCTTCTCTCCGGTAACTTCGCGCCCATGCCGGGCGAAAGGGCGACGAAATCGGACTGGGTGAACCACCTTTCGACGATTTTCCCGGAAGTGCGGTTGAAGCGCTATCTCGAAATGCGCGGTGCGGATGTCGGTGGCCGCGACCATATCGTCGCTCTCTCTGCCTTCTGGGTTGGCCTGCTCTACAACGGAGCGAGCCTTGACGCCGCTCTTGACCTTGCGAAGGGTTGGACGGCCGCCGAGCGGCAGAAACTGCGTGATGATGTGCCGCGTCTTGGCTTCGATGCGGAAATCTGTGGCCGGTCGATGCGCGACCTTGCGCGCGATTGCCTCGCCATTTCCCGTGCCGGCCTGGCCGCCAGGGCGCTCAGGGATGGGACGGGGGCGGATGAAACCCGTTATCTCGACCTGCTGGATGCGCGTGTTGCCAGCGGTCACAGCGCCGCTGATGATCTCATTGCGGCCTTCAACGGGCGCTGGAATGGGTCGGTTCTGCCGGCCTTTGCCGAATGCACACTCTGACGAAAGCCATCTTGCATCGCTGCCGCGCGCTGTGCATGGTTCGCACCACAACGAATCCGGGAGCCTGACATGTCCGATCTGATCGACCTCTTTCCCGGCTTTGATTCGCACTACATTCCCACCGATGCGGGCAAGATTTTCGTGCGTATCGCGGGGCGCGGAGAGCCGCTGGTGCTGCTGCACGGTTTCCCGCAAACCATGGCCTGCTGGCACCGCATCGCGCCAACGCTGGCGCGGCATTACAAGGTGGTGCTGATCGACCTGCGCGGCTATGGCTGGTCATCCGCTCCCGCGCCGGACGAGGATCACGAGACCTATTCCAAGCGTGCAATGGCCGGCGATGTCATCAAGGTCATGGAAGATCTGGGCCATGTCCAGTTCATGGTCTGCGGCCACGATCGCGGCGCGCGGGTCGCCTACCGCCTCGCGCTCGATCACCCGGGACGTGTCTCCAAGCTCGCGCTGCTCGATATCGTGCCAACCAGCGTGATGTGGGAACGGATGGACGCCACCCGCGCCGTGCAGGTCTATCACTGGACGTTCCTTGCCCAGCCGCGCCCTGTGCCGGAAAACCTCATCAAACATGCGCCGACCCAGTGGCTGGAACACACGCTGGCGAGCTGGACGGCAAAGAAGACGCTCAAGGATTTTTCGTCAGCTGCGCTCGCGCATTATCGCGCCTTCTTCTCCGATCCTTCGCGGATTACCGCCTGTTGCGAGGATTATCGCGCCGGCGCGACACTGGATGCCGAGGCTGACGAAGCTGATCTCAAGGCGAAGAAGACGATCGACTGCCCGACCCTGATCCTGTGGGGCGAAGCGGGAATCGCAGCGGGCGCCCAGACACCGCTCGATGTCTGGCGGGCTACCTTCGCACCGGGAGCGGAAGGGCACGGCATCGAGGCCGGACATTTTCTGGCCGAGGAAAATCCGTCCGCGACGCTTGAAGCGCTGACAGCGTTTTTCTGAACTATCGCAAGGCCACGAAAAAGCTGCGCAGCATCGCTGCTGCCTCGCGCTCGCGCAGCCCGCCATAGACCTCCGGCGCATGATGGCAAGTGGGCTGGCCGTAGAGGCGCGGCCCGTTCTCGACAGCTCCGCCCTTGGGATCCGGCGCCGAAAAATAGAGCCGCCGGATGCGCGCAAAGGAAATCGCGCCCGCACACATCGCGCACGGTTCCAGCGTCACATAGAGGTCGCACCCCGGCAGGCGTTCGTCCTTCAGCAGGGCGCAGGCGGCCCGGATGACGAGGATTTCAGCATGGGCTGTCGGGTCGTTGTCAGCACGGGTCCGGTTGCCGGCTCGGGCGATGATTTGCCCGTCGCGCACCACTGCGGCGCCGATGGGAACCTCGCCCCGGTCAGCCGCTGCCCGCGCCTCGTCGAAGGCGACATCGAGAAAGATATTCGGAGCGCTCATATCGGCCTAAATAGTCCTCGCTACGGACAACACTCGCTGCTAGAAGCGCGCGCATGACAGACAATCGTGATGATGACAAGCGCGGGGACGACCGCCGCCCGCGCAGCGGCCCGCGTGATGGTGCTCCGCGCAGCGGGAAGAAGCCGTTCGACAAGCGCGCCTCCGGCGACAAGCCGTTTCGCAAGCGCGAAGAGGGCGGCGATGGCCGTCCGTTCCGTGCGCGTGAAGATCGCCCCTATGGCGACCGTCCGCCGCGCCGCGATGGTGACAGGCCCTTCCGCCCGCGTGAGGATGGCGAGCGTAAGCCCTTCCGGAAGCGCGAAGAGGGCGGCGAAGGCCGTCCGTTCCGTGCGCGTGAAGATCGCCCCTACGGCGACCGTCCGCCGCGCCGCGATGGTGACAGGCCGTTCCGCGCCCGCGATGACGGTGAGCGCAAACCCTTCCGCAAGCGTGAGGATGTCGATCGTCGGCCTACGCGTGAGGAAGAGGCGGAGGACAATACCAACCGCATCGCCAAGGTGATTGCCCGCGCCGGCCTCTGCTCGCGTCGCGATGCGGAAGCCTGGATCGTCGATGGTCGTGTCTCGGTGAACGGCACGGTCATCGACAGCCCGGCGCTGGATGTCGCCGATACCGATGTGATCCTTGTCGATGGCGCGCCTTTGCCGCAGCGCGAGCGCACCCGCCTTTGGCTCTACCACAAGCCCAAGGGGCTGGAGACCACCGAGCATAGCCCCGAGGGGCGGCCGACGGTGTTCGACAACCTGCCGCCCGGCCTGCCGCGCGTCATGTCCGTGGGACGGCTTGATATCAACACCGAAGGGCTGTTGCTGCTGACCAACGACGGCGGCCTCGCCCGCGTGCTGGCCCACCCAAAGACAGCCTGGCTCAGGCGGTATCGCGTGCGCGTCCATGGCGAAGTGAACCAGGCCCAGCTCGATACGCTGCGCGAGGGCATCACCATCGAAGATCCCGAGGAAGGGCCAATCACCTACGCGCCCATCGTCGCGAAGTTCGAACGCAGCCGTGGCGACAACGCCTGGCTGACCATGGACCTGCGCGAGGGCAAGAACCGCGAGATCAAGCGCGTTCTTGAACATTTCGGCCTTCAGGTGACGCGCCTCATCCGCATCTCCTTCGGTCCGTTCCAGCTTGGCGACATGCCGGAGGGCACGGCAGAGGAAATCCGGGGTCGCCATCTGCGCGATCAGCTTGGCGAGCGCTTGGCTGAAGAAGCCGGCGCCGATTTCGATTCGCCCGTCTTTACCCACCTCGAACAGGTCCTGGCTCCGGAAAAGCCGAAGGGGTTCCGCAGCCCGCCGCAAGACCGCGAGGGCCGCGCGCGCTTTGCCGCGACCGAGGAGGAACTGCCCAAGCGCCGCTATGATCCGAAAAAGCCCGGCGAGAAACGCGACGCCGCCATCCTCGGCAAGCGCGATGATCTGAAAGTCTCGCACGAGAAGGTGGCCGATCGCAAGGGACGCGAAGTGAAGGTGGACCGTATCGCCTCGCTGGAGCGCAGCGCGGATGACAATCCGCTCG
>JAIUNP010000177.1 GCA_020161975.1 Pseudomonadota bacterium | reverse complement strand
CGAGCGATTCCCGTCGCAGCCACATTCGGATTGGCCAGGTCGGTGAGGATCGGGCAATCGGGCCGGTGGTCTCCGTGGCAGTTTTCGGCAAGATGTCGGAGGGATTCGACCATCGCGGCCAGTTCGCGGATTTTGGCCTCCAGTGTCGTGATCTTCTCGGTCGCAATCTGCTTGACGTCAGCGCTCGCGCGACTGCGGTCGTGCCACAGGGTCAGGAGGCTCGATATCTCCTCGATCGAAAAGCCGAGATCCCTAGCCCTCCCGATGAAACGCAGCGTGTGGACATCCTCTTGGGAATAGACGCGGTAGCCGGACTCCGTCCGCACCGGCGCTTTGATCAGGTCGATCGATTCGTAGTAGCGGATCATCTTGGCCGATACACCCGCCGCCGCTGCGGTTTCGCCGATATTCATCACCGATCCCTCCTGGTTCCAATCTACGCCGGCGCGAAACGACGCAAACGCAGAGCATTGCTGAGAACGAACACGCTCGACATCGCCATCGCGCCTGCGGCCAACATCGGCGACAGCAGCATGCCGGTGAAGGGATAAAGAACCCCTGCTGCGACGGGAACGAGTGCCACGTTGTAGGCGAACGCCCAGAACAGATTCTGTTCGATGTTGCGCATCGTCGCCCGCGAGATCGCCAGTGCCGTCGCCACGATCGTGAGATCCCCGGAGACGAGAACGACTTCCGCACTTTCGATGGCGACGTCGGTTCCCGTACCGACGGCTATCCCGACATCCGCTTCGGCGAGTGCGGGCGCATCGTTGATCCCGTCGCCGACAAAGGCGATCGGACCGCCCGCAGCGCGAAGCTTCCGGATTTCGTCGAGCTTGCCGGCGGGCAACACCTCGGCGACGACGGTGTCGATGCCGAGTTGCCGAGCGACCGCTTCGGCCGTGATACGGTTGTCGCCGGTGATCATCGCTGTCTTGAGGCCGAGTTCGTGCATCGCGGAGATCGCGGCCGCGGTGGTCGGGCGGATCGGATCGGCGACGGCGATGAGGGCCGCAGCCTTGCCGTCGATGGCCGCATAAAGCGGCGTCTTGCCTTGCTCGGCGAGCGACTTTGCTTGCGCTTGGAAACCGACAATATCGATCCCGAGCTTGGCCATGTGGCGGTCGGCGCCAACCTCGATCCGCTTGCCACCGGCATGCGCGCCGATCCCATAGCCGGGAACTGCCACAAATCCAATGCTCGCTTCGGGCGCTATCTCCTCCGCCTTTGCCGCCGCCACGATCGCTGCCGCGACAGGATGCTCGGACTGCGCTTCGACGGCGGCGACCACCGAAAGTACGCCGCGCCGCTCGAAGCCGGGCGCCAACACAAGGTCGGTCAACTCCGGCTTACCCTTCGTCAGCGTACCGGTCTTGTCGAAAGCAACCGTCTTGACATCGCGCAGCGCCTGAAGCGCGTCGCCGCGCCGGAACAGCACGCCCAGCTCGGCCGCCCGGCCCGTGCCGACCATGATCGAGGTCGGGGTCGCAAGTCCCATTGCGCAGGGGCAAGCGATGATGAGGACCGCGACGGCGTTGACAAGACCGAAGGTCAGCGCGGGCTCCGGACCCCAGATCCACCAGACGGCAAAGGTCAGCACGGCCGCCGCGAATACGGCCGGTACGAACCAGGCGGTGACCTTATCCACCAGCGCCTGGATCGGCAGCTTTGCACCTTGGGCGCTTTCAACCATCCGGATGATTTGGGCAAGCAAGGTGTCTGCTCCCACCCTAGTCGCTTGGTAGACGAAACTGCCGGTCGTGTTGATCGTGCCACCGACGACGTCGGCCCCTTCGAGCTTCAGGACGGGAATCGGTTCGCCGCTGATCATCGATTCGTCGACATGGCTTTGCCCATCCACGACAGTTCCGTCGACGGGGATCCGGTCGCCCGGCCGGACCTGGATCCGATCGCCGGGTCGCACCTGCTCCAATGGGACCTCGACGAACGTATCCTCGCGCAGCACGCGGGCGGTTTTGGCCTGAAGACCGATCAGGCGCTTGATCGCTTGGCTGGTCCGTCCCCGGCTGATCGCCTCGAGCCAACGACCAAGCAGGATCAACGTCACGATGACTGTCGCCGCTTCGTAGTAGAAATGCGCGGTCCCGGGCGGCAAGAGCGCCGGGACGAACGTCGACGCCAACGAATAGCCGTAGGCGCTGAGCGTGCCGACCGATACGAGCGAGTTCATGTCTGGCGTGCCGCGCAGCAGCTTCGGCAGCCCAGTCCGGTGGAACCGCAGCCCAGGCCCGAACATCACGAGCGTCGCGAGGACGAAGAAGGCGTATTTCAGGTATTTGTGTCCGACGGTGAGTTCGACCCAAGAATGGACCTCCGGGATCGCGTGGCCGCCCATTTCGATCGCGAAGATCGGGAATGTCAGCGCCGCCGCCCAGATCAAGGAACGCCGAAGACGGCCGATCTCTTCCGACTTGGCATCTTCCGCGTGCTCATGGTCCGCCGCTTCCGCAATCGGCTTCGCCTCATAGCCGGCTTTCTCGACGGCAGCTTCGACAGCCCCGGCCGGAACAAGACCGGCATACGCTGCGACATGCGCGCGCTCGGTTGCAAGGTTCACCGAGACGTTCGCCACCCCGGGAACGGCCTCGATCGCCTTCTCGACATGGCCGACGCACGAAGCGCAGGTCATACCGGAGATCGAGTACTCGGTCTCCAAGGTCGGGATCGTGTACCCGGCCCGCTCGACGACGCCAGGCAAGCCGGTCACGTCGGCGCCATTGGCCAGAAACAGACTCGCCTTCTCGCTCGCGAGATTCACCGAGACGAATTCGACGCCTGGCATCGCTGTCAGCGCTTTCTCGACATGGCTTACACATGAAGCGCACGTCATCCCTTCAATCGGAACATCGAGGGTCAAGGCTGTTCGGTCGGACTTGAGAGAAGCGGCGGCATTCATTGGAGTCTCCCTTGTTGGGAATGTTGATGCGACCCTCCCACGCGGGAAGGTCAAGCGGATCAGTGGATGTGGCGGGCGTGGATGATGGCGTGCCCCTGGCCGCGCGCGATCAGCCAGCGATTGACCGGGAACGCCGCGACTGCAGCGAGCGCCAATGCGCCCGCCATGCTCCCCCAAAACAGCGGATCGGCGAGACCGGCGTCCATGGCACCGGGGATGAGGAGCATCGTCGCGTTGTCGACGAACTCCATAATCGCGATCGACGCAAAATCCGCCGCGAAGGCGAGCTTGAGCGCCTCGGCGGTCGGAATGCCAGCACGCAACAACGGCAACGCCGTCAGCGCGAAGCCAAACAGGAATGCAAGCGTCACCGCCAAAGCGATCGTCGGCCAGACCGACCAGCCGAGCGCCGCACCGATGACGAGGCCCGATACTTCGCCGATCGCGCATCCGGTCAGGCAATGAAGCGTCGCCTGCCAGGCGATACGGTTCAGGTCGGCCGGCGGCCGAACGATCGCCGGATGATGGTGGGTATGGTGCGCATGGGCGGTAGCGGGCATCGGAAGCCTCTGCAGGTGGCGGTTCGATTGTGCCGCCATCGTCCACCTTCCCATCGTTGGAAGGTCAAGCTTCCATGCCATGCCCCCGTGTCATGGCCGTCCGGCTGCGAACGCCTTCCCACTGGGCAAGGTTGGACCTTCGTCCTGCCCGCCTTCGCCTACGATCGTAAGTATTTCAATAGTGCTGCAGCACCCAGCACCAGATTGACGGCGACGAGGATTCCGAAGCCGGCCATCACGATCATGCCCCCCGGCATCATCATTTCATGCTCCATCATTTTCCCCTCCTGATATCTGTCCGAGCGCCGAGTGACCGGACGCGAAGAGACATGTACATGCGCCGTGTATCTCGGGGATTTCGGATCGCAACAAAGTGTATCGCCGCACGGCTACGACCGCTTGTTGGTCAGAGTGCGGCTTAATGCGCGAGACGGCGCATGTGATAACCTGTGGCGGATTTTCGGATTTGGCATCGAGGGACAAGTCGCCACGAATCGCGATAAGCCAAAATTTGACAGAGCAGCCCGATAACTTCACACTCCGTTCAATGCTTCGAAAATTCATAACGGCATGGTTAGTCCTGGCGGTGCTGGTTCTGGGTCACAGAATACAGGCCAGCGCGATGAATGCTGTTATGACGATGAAGCCTTCGTGCTGTAGCGATTGCGATCAGCCGGAGCTGCCGGACGAAAACTGCCGGATGATGGTCGGGTGCCTGACGGCACCGAGTTTTGTAGTTCTTGGCACTGAGTTGCTCCCAGTCCGGTTCCCCGCCGAAGCCAAGCTATCGCTCCGCAATTTCTTCGGATTGACGTCCTTCGACACCGCGCCACCTTTCCGACCTCCGCGTATTTGAGCCACGCCTAAGCTGACGCTCCGGCCGCGATGCGGGGTGCGGGCGGGCAACGGGCGCGGGGATCGCCGCAGCCGCTACCGGCTGGCCGGACGAGATCACGACCTTTTCGCGGCGCGCCGGCTTCACATCATCCTCATCATCCAGAGCGGCGACATCGACAACCTTCGGCGTCTGGCGGGCACCGGCATAGGCGCGCGGCAGATGCTGGCCAACGAGCGAGGCGACCTGCGCATCACGCATCCGACCCGATCGACCACCAAGGACCACAGTGATGATCTGGCGGCCTTCGGATTTGGCCGAGGTCAAAAGGTTGAAGCCCGAGGCTCGCGTGTAGCCGGTCTTGATGCCGTCAACACCCTCGACCCGACCCAGCAGCCGGTTGTGGTTGCGATAGGCATTGCCGTCGTAATTGAACACACGGGTGCCGAAATAGTGGTAGTATTTCGGGAAGCGATCCTGAATGGCCCGACCCAGCAAGGCAAGATCACGCGCGGTCGTGATCTGCTCCGGATCCGGCAGCCCGGATGCGTTCACAAAGGTTGACCCCTTCATCCCGATCGAACGGGCCTTCTCGGTCATCATCTCGGCAAAGCGATCCTCGGAACCGCTGATATTTTCACCAACCGCAGCCGCAATGTCATTGGCCGACTTCGTGACGAGCGCCTTGATGGCATCCTCGACCGAGATCGTCTCGCCGGCCTGAAGCCCCAGCTTCGACGGCGCCTGCCGCGCCGCATGGGCGGAAATCTTGAGTTCGCTGTCGAGTGTGAAACGCCCGCGCTCAAGCTGCTCAAACAGCATGTAGAGCGTCATCACCTTGGTGACGGAAGCTGGATGGCGCGGCGCATCGGCATTGGTAGCCTGAAGCGTCTTGCCGGTCTTCACATCGACCACGATGGAGGCAAAGGGTGGTGAATAGGCCGCCTGCCGGGCCCGCTTTCGCGCCGCCTCCGCCTGCACGGAGAGAGACATCAGGGCCGTGGTGGCAAAAACAGCCGAAATCGCAACACGACCAACTACGCTACCCGCACTCAAACCAAACATGCAACGCGCCCCGCTTTTCCGGTTGCCCCGGAAACCCCGAAACCCCAGCGACGCGACTCCTGCGCCGAAGGAACAAGGACACGATACGAAGCTGCGGTTACCCGATGATTAAGCGGCTAGGTTAAAATTGCCGGGCCATCCACCCCCGGCATCTGGTGGACTGGTGGCGGCGCGCCTACGCGCAAACCCTGTGTGCTGGCGCAGGAGCGGGACGAAATTTCATCATCACACGAGTGCGTTAATGCATGTTCTTAAAGCTTCACTATTGCGCGACAAGCCCCGCAGCAATGTTCACGAACAGCCCCACGATGGTCGCGTTGAAAAAAAACGATATCACGCCATGCACAGCGGCCAATCGCCGGACCGACGAAGACAGGATGTTCACATCCGCCGTTGCGCAGGCGCAGCCGATCACGAACGAGAAGTAGAGAAAGTCGCTGTAGACTGGCGTATCGCAGCCGTGAAAGTCCAGGGTCTTGTCCGCCGAACCGTCGAACGGATTGTAATAGTCGTGCGCGTAATGCAGCGCGAACATGACATGCACGAAAGTCCAGCTGAGGATCATCGACAAGACCGGCAAAACGACCGGGCCAAGCCCTTGCTTGGCGGAAACCTGCACCTCGGCAATCACAGCAACAATGCCAGCCCCGCCCGCCAGCACCGCCAGCGCCAGAACAACCCGCGAGCCGGCATCATACTGCGGCGCCCGTTTGCGGATCTCCTCCGGGCTTGAATGGCTGAGAAGCCGCCAGACCATCAAAAGATACATCAGCACGAAGACGGTCCATGATGCCAGAAGCCGGGTCGTCTGATGCATGGGATCTCCCATGACATTGGTCCCGGACAGCAGAATGTACGCAACAACGCCGCCGAGAAGGGCAAGCTGCAAGGCTGGCCGGGCGGCAAGTCCACGCAGAAAGCGCATCAGTCCACCCCCATGATTGAGCGACAGTTCCTCACCAGGTCCCGTGTCAGTTCCGCAGCCCCCGTCGGCCGCGCCAGCGCCGCCGACTGTCCGGCCCACGAGGCGGTAAAATCGCCGCTGCCCGCCGCTTCCGCCGCAGCGCGCACCTGCGCAACGGCTCCGGCGGCATGGGGAAAGGCCGGAGCATCCGGGCTGAGCGGTCCAACGTCGCGAATGAAGCGGTTGACCAGCCCCCTCGCCGGGCGACCGGTCATGATGTTGGTAATGGCGGTCGGCGTCTCGCCGGCCTTCGCCAGCGCGGCCCGATAGGGCGCAACCACCTTCGCTTCAGGCGTGAAGAGGTAGGCCGTGCCAACCGAGACGGCTGATGCACCCAGCACCAGGGCCGCAGCAAATCCCCGTCCATCGGCGATCCCACCCGCCGCGATCACCGGCACAGACACAGCATCGGCCACCTGTGGCACGAGCGAGAACGTCCCGACCTGCGTGGCAAGATCGTCGCTGAGAAACATGCCACGATGCCCGCCCGCCTCATACCCCTGCGCGATGATGGCATCGGCGCCGCGCGCTTCCAGCCAGCGCGCCTCGGCGACCGTGGTCGCCGAACTCAGGATGCGGCAGCCCGCCTGCTTCAGCCGCGCGACCAGCGCCGCATCCGGCAGGCCAAAGTGAAACGAGACAACCTTGGGCCTGATGGCTTCCATCAGGCGACACATCTCCTCACCGAACGGATTGCGGCTTGGCGCGGTTGAGGGTGCCGCAGGGTCAAGGCCGTATTCGGCAAAATAAGGTGCAAGCCGTTGTCGCCACTGCCGGTCAGCTTCCTCTGAAATAACGTTAGGTAAGTGGCAGAAAAAATTGAAATTTATAGGTTTTTTTGTCTTATTTATAATCAGGTTGAACTCACGCTCCACCTGTTCGGGCGTCAGCATCGCGCAAGGCAGACCGCCAAGCCCGCCGGCTTCACTGACGGCGATGGCGAGCGCTGCGGTGCCGGGACCAGCCATCGGCGCGAGCATCAGCGGGTGTTCCACCCCGACGAGATCGGTGAACCTCGTGTTCTTCCACATGCGTTTCATCCTCATTACGGGGCTGGTCTGAAGTCGTCACTCTGGCCGGAGAGCAAGGCAAAGAGCAAGCCTGCCCACTCCTTGGCCGCAACATCCGTTCGGCGCAGGCCAAGGGAAATCGAGCGGTTGAAGCGCCAGTCTGCACCATCGCCAGTGCTTCTGTAATCAACCGGAAACGGCGTCACCGCCCAGCCCACCTTCCGGAACAGCCCAAGCGCGCGTGGCATGTGCCAGGCCGAGGTTACCAGCAGCCAGCGTTGCCCTGCCTGTGGCGCTGCCAGCCGGTGGCTGAACAGGGCATTCTCGCGGGTATTGCGCGAGGCGCGTTCATAGACAATAGCCCGCCCGGGCAGCAGATCGCCGATCATGGCCTCGACCACATCCGCTTCCGGCACGCCTGCACCGGTCAGGTCACCCGAACCACCGGTGAAGACGATCCGCGCCTCCGGGTGGCGCCGCGCCAGCCCGGCCAACGCGGTCAGCCGCTCGCCTGCCTCGTTGATGGAGAACTGCCCCCGCGCAAAGCTGACATCCGGGACAAGCGCCCCGCCGAGCACGACGATGCCATCCACCCGGCCCTCATCACGCAGCGGCGGATAGCCTGCCTCAAGCCCCCGCATCAGCCACGTACCAAAGGGGGAGAAACCGGCGAACATGATGCCGGCCAGCGACACCATCGCAAGCCACCGCCCG
>JAIUNP010000176.1 GCA_020161975.1 Pseudomonadota bacterium | reverse complement strand
CGGTGGCGGCGAGCCCCGCACGCTCGCGGCCATAGCGCTCGTAGATGTGCTGGATGATCTCTTCGCGCCGCTCATGCTCGAAATCGACATCGATATCGGGCGGCTCCCTGCGCTCCTCGGAAATGAACCGTGCAAACAACAAATTCCCTTCGGCCGGATCGACGCAGGTGATACCGAGCACATAACAGACGGCGGAATTTGCCGCCGAGCCGCGCCCCTGACACAGAATGCCCTTGTCGTTTGCGACACGCACGATGTCGTGAATGGTGAGGAAATAGCGCGCATAACCAAGTTTGCCGATCAGCGCGAGCTCATCGCGCAGCAGGCGCTCGACCTTTTCGGGCACCCCTTCGGGGTAGCGTATGGCGGCATGGCGCCATGTCAGTTCCTCCAGCCAACCCTGTGCCTCCCGGCCCGGCGGCACCGGCTCGTCCGGGTATTCGTAACGGAGTTGGCCAAGATCGAATTCCACACGCGCCAGAAGATGTTGTGTCTCGCTGACAGCCTCGGGGCAATCGGCGAAGAGGCGCGCCATCTCTCCGGGATGCTTCAGGTAGCGCTCGGCATTCGCTTTCAGCAGGGTTCCTGCATTGTCCAGCGTGCGCCCCTCCCGGATGCAGGTCAGCACATCCTGAAGATCGCGACAGGTTGGGTCAGCGTAAAGAACGTCGTTGGTGGCCAGCAATGGAATGCCCAGTTCATCCGCCATGGTCTTGAGGCTCGCAAGACGCCTTCGGTCATCGCCGCGGCGCGGCATGGTCGCCCCCAGCCAGAGCGCACCGGGCGCAGCTTCCCGGACACGCGCAAGCAGCGCCGGCAGCGGAGCGAGGTTCCGCTCCGGCATCAGGATGAGCAGCAGATCACCCGCATCACGAAGAAGGTCATCGCGTTCGAGGTGGCATTCGCCCTTTCTGGCACGGCGATTGCCCAGCGTAAGCAGGCGACAGAGGCGCCCCCAGCCCGCACGCGTTTCGGGATAGGCGATGATGTCCGGCGTACCGTCAGCAAAGCCAAGACGCACGCCGGTGACGAGCCGGAAGTCTTTCGCCCGGGCCTGCACCTTACGCCGCAGCGCCTCGGCTTCCGCCTCATCGGGCGCAAGCGAGGCGATCTCGATACGGTATTCTCCCGGCCCGGAGCCCTTGCGTTGCTTGACAGGGGGCAGCATGCCGTCCTCGCGCAGATCTCTGAGCGCGCCCCAGGCCCGCACCACGCCCGCAACCGTATTACGATCGGCAATGCCGAGGCCGGAATATCCCAGAAGCAGCGAGGTGAGCACGAGATCCGCCGCCGGCGAGGCCCCGCACAGGAAGGAGAAATTGGTGGCAGAGACGAGTTCGGCGTATTCTTTTACCGGCCCCGTCATGCGAAAAGCCCGTGCATGAACCAGCGCGGTCGCGCGGTTGTATCTTCGTAGAAGCCTTCCCGGAAAATCCAGAACCGGTGGCCGTTCGCGTCTTCCACGCGGTAATAATCGCGCGTGTCGGGCGCGGGCGAAGCCTCACGCCACCACTCCGGCGCGATGCGTTCCGGCCCTTCGGCCAGCGTGACCTCATGGAGCACCCGCCGCCAGCGAAACCGCAGGGGCGGGCTGTCCGGCACTTCGGCCAGCACATCGATCGGCTGGGGATGAGCAAAAAGGGTGAACGGACGCGCGGGCGGCTCCTCTGGCACGGGCGCGGGCCATGGGGTGGGGGCGCTTGAAAGCCAGGCCGCCGTGCCACCGGCAAGAGCGGGGTCATGGGTGTCGCAAGATACGAAGCGCTGCACATTCTCGCGCCCGAAACGCGCCACCAGCCGGTTGACGAGATCGGTCAGGTCCCGCGCGCCTTCCGCGACGCGCCGTTCGTCATCAAGGTGGGGTTGCGCCTCCCCCAGCGGCTCGACATGCAGTACCGCAAGCCGAAGGGCGTCAAAGCCGAAGCCGGGATCGAGCGGATCAGTCAGCGCCTCGATCTTCAGCCGGACGAGACGCATCAGACTGGCCGTTTCGCGCGTGGCTTGCGCGGTCTCGATCAGAATGCGCCGCACCGTGTTGTCTGTCCGGAAGAAGCTGGCCTCGAAAGTCCGCCCGCCTTCACCGCGCGCTTCCAGCGTTGCCATGACATCTCCCGCGAGGCGCTCCAGTGTGGCGAGCACGGTCTCCTTGAGCCCGAGCGGCTCGGCGAATTGCCGTTCCGCCATCACCGCTGGCAGGGGACGCAGGGGTGTGATGCGGATATCCTCCTGCCCGAGAACACGTCTGAGCGCTTCCACCAGCGTTTTGCCAAAACGGGCGGAAAGACTATGGGAAGGGCGCCTCGCAAGATCGTCCAGCGTCTTGAAGCCCGCGCGCTGGAGCGCCAGCGTGGTGCCTGTCTCCTGGTCAAGCGCGCTGATCGGCAGGGACCGCGCCAAGGCTTCCTCAGCTTCGGGGCGGGCGAGGGTGCCGTGCCTGAACCGTGCGAAGGCCCACGCGGCCTCGGGGGTGCCGGCGATGGCAGCCTGTGTCTGCACACCTATCATCTGCATACGCCGGCGCGCGGCCTGACCCAAGGCGCGCTCGCCCCCGAACAGATGTGCGCAGCCGGAAATGTCGAGGATCACACCATCCTGTCCACGCAAGGCCACCAGCGGCGTGAAGATCTCACAGGCTTCGGCCAGGATATGCAGGAGGTGAGCATCCGCTGCCAGATCGGCCTCCTCCGTCATGACGCCGGGCACCAGCGCGCGCGCCTGCGTCAGCATCATGCCAAGGCGCAGGCCAAGCCCGGCGGCCTTCGCATCCACCGCGCCAATGCGCAGCGCGCCCTTCGCTTTTTCAACAAGAACGAAGGGGCGCTCATCCCGCCCGGGACCAGAGATCCGGCGTGCCCGATCGGTGGACAGGAACGGGCACCACAACGCCAGATAGCGACGTGGCGCGGCGCGCGGACCAGCCGGCATCGGGGATGGAACGAGGGAGGAATTGACGGGCATCTCGATCCCACTCCACACAATAACGCAAACCTTCCTGTCCGTTGCGGGCCCGCAGCAGGGTCAACTCGAATGAGGGCGGGCCAGGCGCCTTGGCCACCAGCGCCCGCGAGGGCAGCGCCTCCGCCTTCCAGCGGGTCTGCGCCGCGCTGGGCATGGGCGGCGCCCCGAGGCGCGCCATCATCACCGGCACACCCGACGCTCTTGCGGCCAGCGCCAGGCGGCGGCTGGCGACAAGATCATACGCCCTTGCTTCGCCCCGCAGCTCAATGATGACCGCACCCAAGGCGGCGCAGCGGGCGCTCTCCAGCCCCGCCTGAAGCGCCGTGGCAACATCCCGCGCCCGAAACAGCAGAACCTCGGCCGGATTGGCTCCAAGTTCGACCAGCCCTGCCGGACAGGGCATCCCGGCCTCGCGAACCTGCGCCTCCTGCCGCACCCAGAGCCGGGCGCCCTTCTTGCGACCTGCCGACAGCATCAACATCAATGCGCCAAGCGCAGCGCCATCAGCCTCGCGCGCGGCGAAAAACTCATGCAGCCCCCCCTCCGCCAGCACGGAAAGACAGATGGGCCGTGGGCCGTCTTCCGGCATGTGAGGAATGGGGAATGGCATCGGTTGGCATCATTGTTCACTTTATGTTCTTATAATCAAGCAAAAGGAGTGAGAGTCAAGAGCGGGGCAATTGGGCGCCGTCCCATTGACCAGACCGCTTCGGGCGGGATTCTGACCAGCAATGCTGCTGCGCCGGTCTGCGAAGAACTGTCTGCTGATCAACGGGATAAGGGATTGAACCGGGGGCGAAAGCCCCTTCGCGTCTTTTTCAGACAAGCCGCGGGGGGTACTGTCTGAGAAGCGGATTTCAGTGTTTTCCTGCGCAATATCGGCGGCATGGATCGAGATATCGCGTCGAAACCGGCCAAAGCTGCAACCACCGACTTTTTATTATCTCATTGTACCAATCTATTCCGAAACCTGTTCATAAAAATTGGAATGTATCCAATTTTTATCCGCCTTTCAACCGAAACAAAACGATTCATTACTATATAAAATGAATACAAAATCCTGATATACATATATTTTTAACTATTCATTTCACGTACTGTTAACCAAAGACCGCCGAAATCATGATTAATTCCGATTCAGCATCGAAATTAACTGAGGTGCAACAGGTCCGTTTTAGGATCATCCACGGTTTCGAGAGCAAGTCGATCGTCTTCGACACAGGAAACCAGTGATCCAATGGAGCCCATGATGACGTCCCTTTTCAACCGCTTTGTTGCCGACGAATCCGGTGCCACCGCCATCGAGTACGGTCTGATCGCCGCCCTCGTCTCGGTCGCCATCCTCGGCGCTCTAAGCACGATGGGCACGAAGCTGACCGCGACCTTCACGTCGGTCAACAACTCTCTGAAGTAACGTTGCCAAGGCCTGGCCAGATAGCAGAGCGTTTCTGGCCGGCCAAAAGCATCCTCAGAGCAACAAATTACAATCCGCCAGCTAAAGTTCGGAGAGAACCATGAAGACCATTTTCAACCGCTTTGTCGCCGACGAATCCGGTGCCACTGCAATCGAATACGGTCTGATCGCCGCCCTTGTCTCGGTCGCCATCCTCGGCGCCCTCAGCACCATGGGCACCAAGCTGACCAACACCTTCACCGCAGTTAACAACTCGCTGAAGTAAACCAAACCGGAGCACTTCCGGCTAACCAACCGGCCGCCGATGAGCGGTTCACAAAGGAGCAAGACATGAAGACCCTTTTCAACCGTTTCGTCGCCGATGAGTCTGGTGCCACCGCCATCGAGTACGGCCTGATTGCGGCCCTCGTCTCGGTCGCCATCCTCGGCGCCCTCAGCACCATGGGCACCAAGCTGACCAACACCTTCGGCCAGGTGAACGCCAAGCTGAAGTAAGCGTCAGAGCGCGTATCTTCAAAGGCCCGTCCCGCATCGTCGGGGCGGGCCTTTCGCTGTTCTATTCCTGGACAGACCGGGCATGGCCGCCCGTTAACGGGGCTGTGACGCTTCCGTTCTAATCTTGCCCTGTCTTGTTGCGTCCCGGAGTGTGTTCATGTCGTTCGTCGATACCTCGATGCTGCTGTTCTTTTCTGCGGCCATGGCCTTTGCCGCTTCGAGCGACCTTGTGTCGATGACGATTCCGAACCGGCTCTCGCTGGCATTGATCGCGGGCTTTGTCGTATTTGCATTGGCTGCCGGCCTGTCGTGGAGCGTGATCGGCTGGCATCTTGCCGCAGGCGGCGTCATGCTGGCTGCGACCTTCGCGATGTTCGCCGCCGGCTGGGTCGGCGGGGGCGATGCGAAGCTTGCCGCGGCCACCGCAGTCTGGTGCGGTTTTCCCACACTCATGGAATATTCGCTGGTTGCCTCGATGCTGGGCGGGTTCCTGACTCTCGCGCTTTTATTCGCGCGCGGCTACTCCCTGCCGCGTTTTGCGCTCAACTGGGACTGGGCCGTGCGCCTGCACGACAAAAAAACCGGCATCCCCTATGGCATCGCCCTGGCCGCCGCCGGCCTGATCATTCTGCCCGAAACGATCATCTGGCAGAATACCTTCGCGGCCTGACGATCCGCCGCAATGCGGGACGGAAAGACGATCCGATACCAAGCGTTAACCATACTTTGAGGAATGCCTGCTCAAATCGCTGACGTCACAGGTGTCGTGACGTGTGCTTCTTCGCGGATTTGAGTCATGAGATCGTCCCGTCTGATCGTTGGTGGAATTGCCGGTATCGCCGCCCTCGGCGCCTGGCTCCTGTCCGGGCCTGCACCGCAACCGCAGACGCCAGAGCCGCAGGTACAGGCCGCAGCACCTGCCAAGACCATCGATGTGCTGGTCGCCGCGGTTGATATCCCCATGGGCGGCCCCCTCAGCCAGCAGGACCTCAAGTGGATCGGCTTTCCCGAAGGCGCCGATATCGCCAATTATATCACCCGCACCGAAGGGCAGGATCCGACCGGCGAGCTGATCGGCTCGGTCGCGCGCCATGCCTTTCTTGCAGGTGAGCCCATTCGCCGCGAGAAGCTGATCAAGGGTAACGGCTCGGGCTTCCTCTCCGCCATCCTGCCCAGCGGCAAGCGGGCGGTCGCCATCACCACGGACGGCACGGGCGCGACCAGCGCCGGCGGCTTCGTGTTGCCGAACGACATGGTGGATGTCCTGCGCGTCAGCCGCGACGAAGAGGCTTCGCGCCTCAAGGGCGTCGAGGTGTTCCGCTCGGACACCATCGTCAGCAATGTCCGCGTGCTCGCCGTTGGCCAGAACGTCCAGGAGCGCAACGGCGAACGCTTCATCGTTGGCCAGACCGCAACCCTTGAACTGGAGCCGCGACAGGCCGAACAGGTGGTGCTGGCCCAGCGCGTCGGCACGCTCGCGCTCGCGCTCAGGGCGCTCGTCGATGCCAACAAGCCCGAAGATGTCTCCCGTCCAGTCGGCAAGGGGCTGACCGTCGTCCGCTTCGGCCTGGCTCAGGAAGCGGTGGTGAAGTGATGCGCCGCGTCTTCCGCCCCCACAGAATGTCGAGGTCCACGCTCATGGCTGCCGTCAAAATCGTCCCTGCCTCGCTGGTCTCGACCCGCGCGATTGCCGTTGCCGCGCTTCTGGCTGTCGGGTTCGCCACCAGCGCGCTGGCCAAAAGCCCTCCGCGCGCGAATGACGGCGAATATGATGCCAACGCTGTCCAGCGCATCCGCCCGGTGGCGGCAGACGAAGTGCTGGCCCGCCGCATCGACCTTCCGGTCGGCAAGTCCATCACGGTGGACCTGCCGCGCGATGCGAAGGAAGTCTTCGTCGCCGCACCGGATGTGGCGAACGCCGTCGTCCGGACTGCCCGGCGCATCTACATCATCGGACTGAAGGCCGGCAGCACCACCGTGCTGGTCAACGATGCCGAAGGCCGGCAGATCGCGGCGCTCGACATCGGCATTGCCAAGGAACTGACACGCGAGATCAATGTCATCCGCGAGGTGATGCGCACAGCGATGCCAGGCGCGCAGATCGAAGTTAAGGGTGTCGGCGACAACATTGTGCTGTCCGGCGTCGTGGATTCGGCGCTGGAGGCACAACGCGCCGTCGATATCGCGCAGAACATGGTGGGCAAGCAGAACAGCCTGTTCTTCTCCACCCAGGGCGAGGTGGTCAACGCCCTGCGCATCCGTGGCAAGGATCAGGTGATGCTGAAGGTCACCGTTGCCGAGGTGCAGCGAGCGGTCCTCAAGCAGCTCGGCGTCAACTTCCAGGGCACCTGGAAGGTGGGTGACAACACCTTGACTGCGCTGATCGACAACCCGTTCTCGCTGCAAAAGCAGGTTCTGTCCAATACGGCGATTACCGCCTCGCTGAACAACGGTGGTCAGGTTCCAACCCTGAAGGCGCTGGAGCGGCAGGGGGTGCTGCGCACGCTCGCCGAACCGACACTGACCGCCGTTTCCGGCGAAAGCGCGAAATTCCTCGCCGGCGGCGACATTCCGGTGCCGCAGAGCGAAACCTGCGACACCTCGACCGGCCGCCAGATCTGCACCGTGCAGCTCGTCTACCGCTCGATCGGCGTCGGCCTCAATTTCACGCCGGTCGTGCTTTCGGAAAACCGCATCAGCGTGCGCGTAGCCACCGAAGTGACCGAAATCGATGGTGACAACCAGTATGTCCTGCGCTCGTCGTCGGTTCCGGCCTTCCGCACCCGTCGTGCCGAGACCACCGTTGAATTGCCCTCGGGCGGCGTGCTCGCCACGGCGGGCCTGATCATGCAGCAGAGCCGCCAGCACATCAATGGGCTCCCGGCGCTGATGAATGTGCCGATCCTGGGCACAATGTTCCGCTCGCGCGACTACCAGCGCGCCGAAAGCGAACTCATGATCCTTGTGCAGCCCTTCATCGCCCGCCCGAGCGATCCCGGCCAGATTGCGCGGCCTGATGAAGGCTATGCCGACGCCTCTGATCCCTCGACCGTGTTCATGAACCGACTGATCCGCGCCTACGGGCAGGGGGTCAGCCGCCCCAACACCTTCCGCGGCCCGGTCGGCTTCATCAATGACTGACGAGGCCACCATGAACTGCCCCTCTCCCTTCTTTCCGCGCATGGAGCATGGACCCATGAATACCGATCCCA
>JAIUNP010000175.1 GCA_020161975.1 Pseudomonadota bacterium | reverse complement strand
GTGATCTGAACCTGATTCGTGGTGCCTCGCGTGACCGTGGCACAGCCGGCCAGAACAACGAGCGTGGAAACGGCAAATAGCGAACGCAACATCAAACTCTCCTAATTTGTGCCCCGAAAATGGCAAAAGCCGCACCCGCCAGCAAGGGCCGATGCGGCTTGCAATGCTAAACTTTCGATGTGTTACAAACTTACATGCTGGGCGTGGAATCCCTGCACACGCTCGGCACTGAGCTTGTTCAGCGCCACAATATAGGCCTTGGCGGAAGCAACCAGCGTGTCTGGATCAGCCGATTTGCCGGTAACCAAACGCCCGGACTTCGTATCCTCAAGCCGCACGGCTACTTCTGCCTGCGCATCCGTGCCCTCGGTCACGGCGTTGACCTGATAGAGCGCGAGCTTGGCCTCATGCGGCAACAGCGCGTGAATGGCGTTGAATGTCGCATCCACCGGACCATTGCCGGTCGACTGAACGGTTTTATGCTGGCCATCAATATCGAGCGTCAGCGTCGCGAGTTGCGGCCCCATCGTGCCGGCGACCACCAGCAACGACAGCACCTTCACCCGATCCTGCGCGGTGGCGATCCCTTCATCCACCAGCGCTTCGATATCCTCGTCGTAGATGTGCTTCTTGCGGTCGCACAAAGCCTTGAAGCGCACAAAGGCATCTTCCAGCTGGTTTTCGCCCAGGGAATAGTTGAGGCTCTTCAACTTGTCCTTGAAGGCTGCACGGCCCGAATGCTTGCCCATCACGAGGCTGGTCTTGGAAACGCCGACGGACTCGGGCGTCATGATCTCATAGGTCTGGGTATGCTTCAGCATCCCGTCCTGATGAATGCCGCTTTCATGAGCAAACGCATTCCGGCCCACGATGGCCTTGTTATACTGCACCGGGAATGAGGTTGCGGCGGCAACCAGCTTCGAGGCGCGGTTGAGCATCGTCGATTCGATGCGCGTATCGTAGGGGAAGGCATCGCCACGCGTCTTGATCGCCATCACGATCTCTTCGAGCGCTGCATTGCCCGCCCGCTCGCCGATGCCGTTGACGGTGCATTCGACCTGCCGCGCACCGCCCTTCACCCCGGCGAGGCTGTTGGCCACGGCCATGCCGAGGTCATTGTGGCAATGCACCGAGAAGATCGCCTTGTCGGAATTCGGCACGTTCTCGCGCACCGACCTGAACAGATTCAAATACTCTTCCGGCGTGGTATAGCCCACCGTATCGGGAATGTTGATGGTCGTGGCGCCAGCCTTGATCGCCGCTTCCACACAGCGACACAGGAACTCGAACTCGGTGCGGGTGCCATCCTCCGCCGACCATTCCACATCCTCAACGAGGTTTCGCGCGCGGATCACCGAGCGGATCACCAGTTGCAGGACCTCGTCGGGCTCCTTCTGGAGTTTCCACTTCATATGCACGGGCGAAGTCGAGATGAAGGTGTGGATGCGCCCGCGCCTTGCGTGCTTCACCGCTTCGCCGGCCCGGTCGATATCATTGTTGCCAGCGCGGGCGAGGCCGCAGACGGTCGCGTTTTTGATGCGCTTGGCGATGGCCGAAACCGCCTCGAAATCGCCGTCCGAGGCGATGGGGAAGCCGGCCTCGATGATGTCGACGCCCAATTCATCGAGCAGATCGGCCACCTCCAGCTTTTCCTCGAAGGTCATGGTGGCGCCGGGGCACTGTTCGCCATCGCGCAGGGTGGTATCGAAAATCAGAACGCGGTCATTGCTCATCGGATTGATCCTGAAAGGTCACACGCCAGCAGGCGGTGAGAAGAAATCGTCTGGAAGGTTTTGGCAATCCCCTGAAGGCCCAGGCGCGCGCCCGGACGGCCCTCAGGGGCGAATAAGGAGCAGGCCGAGGAGAGCGGACAGCAACGTGCGACGCGCAGCGGCGCGATCGTCAAAACGTGCTGTTTCCATTGCTGCCATCACGGGGCGGCTCTCCTTCGATCTGAAAGGAATAACCCCTCTGCGTGGACGGCGCAAGGGCATTGCAGCAACGTCAACTGCGCGCCCTCCCCGCACTCCGTCGGCACGGGGTCTTGCCTTATCCTATCCCCGGGGATAGGATAAATGGATGAGCAGACATCTATCCCACGCACATGTCGTCCCGCGCCTCAAACGAGCGGAAGGTCATCTCCGCTCGGTGATCGGCATGATCGAGGCCGGCAAGCCCTGCCTTGACCTCGCCCAGCAGCTTCATGCGGTCGAGGCCGCGATCGCCAAGGCGAAGAAGGAACTGATTCAGGATCACATCGAGCATTGCCTCGATGGTTCGGATGAGAACGCCCGCGCCACGATCGCCGAACTGAAACAACTCGCCAAATACCTGTGAGAACTGATCGCTGAGAACGAGGTTCAGATGCCCGATATCGTCACCCTCGTCCGAGAGGGCGTAACCAATCCGTGGCTCTATCTGCCGTTGGCCGTTGTACTGGGCGCCCTGCACGCGCTGGAGCCCGGCCATTCCAAATCGCTGATGGCCGCCTTCATCATTGCCATTCGCGGCACTGCAAAACAGGCGATCCTGCTGGGCGTTGCCGCCGCAATCGGCCATTCCATCGTGGTCTGGTCGCTGGCGGCGCTTGGTCTGTGGCTGGGCGACATGCTGATTCTCGATCATGCTGAACCCTGGCTGATCCTGATCACCGGCCTGATGATCGTCGGTCTGTCTGCGCAGTTGCTCCGCATGCATCGGGGTAAGGTGGGGCACCATCATCACGATCATGGTCATCACCACCACGGCGAGGGCGAGGACCATAGCCACGCCCACGACGGGGCTGCGGACGAGGATGAGGATGCCCACGCCGCCGCCCACGCCCGCGAGATCGAGCAGAAGTTCGCCGGCCGCGGGGCCGTTTCCGGCTGGGAAATCGCCTGGTTCGGCTTCACCGGGGGCCTCCTGCCCTGCCCGGCTGCCGTCGCGGTGCTGCTGATCTGCCTTCAGATCAAGAAGTTTTCGCTCGGCATCGCCATGGTTGCGGCCTTTTCGCTTGGCCTGGCTGCCACACTCGTTTCAATCGGCCTGCTTGCCGCCTGGGGCAGCAGTCAGCTCATGAAAGGCAAGTCCGGCGGCTGGATGGCCACCTGGGGTCCGCGTTTGCCACTCATCTCCGGCTCGCTTGTCCTGGTTGCCGGCCTGTTGATCACCATCCGTGGCATCATCGCGGTAGCCAGCATCTGACATGAAAGGCGCGGGGTCAGGTCGGTTCCTGCGCGCGTTTGGCCCAGAGTTCCTGAAAGGCCGGGCGCGCCTGACAGGCTGCAAGCCAGGCCTTCACCGCAGGATTGTCGTTGAACAACCCCAGAGCCGGCACGGCATAGCGAACGATCTCCGCAACATTGAGATCAGCCACGGTGAAGCGCCCCCCCACCAGCCAGCCGCTGCCGGACAGCGCCTGATTGAGCACCGGGAATTTATCGCGCAGCGTCGCCTCTGCATTGAGCGCGGGCCCGGCGTCCTCGTCCGCTTCGGACTGGATCAGCACAGCGAGCGCCGCCGCCTCGATTTCCGTTGCCGCCCAGAAGCTCCAGCGCAAAATTTGCGCCTCCTCCGCCAGCGTTTCCCCGGCGAGCGGCCCGCCATGCTTGCGGGCAAGATATAGATTGATCGCCAGAGATTCCGACAGGATCAACCCACCGTCGTCGATAACCGGGATCTGCCCCGCCGGGTTGAGGCGCTGAAACTCAGGCGAGCGGGTGTTCATGGTTGGAATATCCGGCGCACGGGCCGCCAGCCGGTAGGCCTGGATGACCGGCACGATCTCGTAAGGAACGCCGAGTTCCTTCGCCAGCCAGATGTTACGAAAGGCCCGCGAACGGTAGGTGCCGTGAATTTTCAACATGTTGATCTCCTGCCTACGTAACTGGGCCTCTGTCGCCACCAATGCAAGCCCGGACTGGCAAGGATTGACCGCGCCGGTCGAATCCACGACCATCGCCCGGAAATCTCGCTCATGGATACGTCATGAAGAAGCCGCTCGCCTGCCTGCTCCTCCTCGGTCTCGCCGCCTGCAACCAGACAGCCCCTGCCGCCCCGCCGGAAGACAAGCCCGTTTCAAGGATTGGCCCGGCAGGCTTCAAACTGCCCGATGGCGCCGGCTGCACTGGTGCCGTCAACAAGTTCCGCGCCCAGATGGAGTATGATCTCAACACCGGACACACGACAAAACCCGTGTTCGAGCAGGTGAACAAGGAAATCGATGCCGCCGCCGCGCTGTGCGCGGCCGGAAACGACGGCGGCGCCCGTTCGGCCATCGCCGCCAGCCGCTCGCGTCACGGCTACCCGCCGGGCTGAGGTTCACCAGCGGCGACGTTGACGGACGGCGCCGGCTTCTTCTCATCACCGGAAGAGGGATAGAGCGGGGTTGCGCCGTTCCGCTCAAAAAAGGCGATCATGTTATGCATCACCGCAAGTTCATTGCGGAAGGTGCGGGTGAGCGCCAGCAGGATGCCCATATGTCCAACAGACGGATAGGGCACGAACGTCGCCTCAATACCCAACGCGCGGAGCGATTCAAACAACCGCATAGCGTCGCTGACTGGCACAATGGCGTCTGAAGTCCCGTGCATGATGTAGAGCGGCGGCCCGCCCCGCTCCGCCACGATCCTTGGCACGGCCCGGGCGGGATCCGGCATCTGCCCGAATGCGGCGCGCACAGTGGCATTTCGGAACGGAAAAACGTCGAACGCCCCGGCGAGGGTCGCAACACCGCCAAGAACAGAGCGCGACAACCCCACCTGCGAGAGCCAGCGCTCCTCCAGCGCAAGCATCGCCACGGTGTGCGCGCCGGCAGAATGGCCCGACAAAAAAATCTGCTGCGGATTGCCGCCCCAATCAGCGGCTCGTTTCCGCACGCTATGGATCACTTCGGCAATATCTTCCAGAAAGACCGGATAGCGGTGCGTCGGCAGCTTGCGATAATTGGGCAGAACCGTCACAAAACCGCGCGCAGCGAACGCGCGACCAACAAAACTGCTTTCTTTTGCCCGCCCGCTGTCCCAGCGCCCGCCATGCACATGGATCAGGATGGGGGCCGTGCCGGGGCGTTCAGGCCTAAAGACATCCATCGTCTGCGCAGGATCGGCACCGTAGGCCAGATTATCCGCGAAAAGGACGCCGCCTTTTTCCACGCTCACCAGCGAGCTGAGCACATCCAGCGGCCCGCAGCCGCCCATGCCCGCGCCGATCGCCCCCAACAAAACACTACGCCGGTTTAACACAACAAAACGCCTACAAGCAGATACCCTTGCCTGGGCGTACATTATGCCAACGCAAACTCCCTCGCAAGATAGGCCTGCATGAATGACGGCATCCGCGCATCATCAAGCGGATCGCCGGGGCGGATGATCACGATGTCGCTGAGTTCATCATCGCCGCCAGCGGACATCCGTGCCAGCATCAGTTTACGGGCCTCGGTCGCCGGCAGATCGATGGAAACCGGTCGCATGAAGGCAACGCGCCGTTCCAGAAGAATGGAGGTCCAGCCCTGTCCGATGGTCACATCCCCGGGCGTCAGGCCGGTCTCCTCGCACATTTCGCGAATGACGCTGCCGGCAATATCGACCTTTCCATCCTTCACGTCGTTGAGGTCGGGCGTGCCGGCGGCAAAGTAGATCATCCCGGCATTGGCGGTATTGGGCCCCATCTGCCCCAGCAGGAACGCGCCATCCCGTGCCCGCAAGGCCGCCATGCCGAAGCCGTTCCGCACCCCCGGAGATGGCAGTTCCAGCTTGAGAAACGCAAGGAACTGCTTGTACTCAACCGGCGCATAGCCCGCCCGGAACGTGGTGCCTTCAACCCGCCCATAATGCTGCACAAGCACAGTCCCGTTGAAATAATGCGGTTTGCCCTCGGCCACCTTCTGCCAGAAGGCCTCGATTTCAGCCGCAAACCGCCGTGGCAACTCCCAATCGAACGGCTCGATGCTGGCATCGATCGTCTCGACCTCATGAAAACGCATGGTCACAGCAGCATCCCTTCACTGACAAGAACGGCAGCGCCGCCAATCCGTGCGCCAACAAGCGCGCCACCGGGCGCAACATCAAGATCGAGCACGATTTCGGAGGGCCGGCCCATTTCAATCCCCTGCTCGATGACAAGCTGGTGCAACCCTGGCTCCGGCCGTTCAAACGCCACCGCCAGTCCGGCAAAGGCCGCGACCGCCGACCCCGTCGCCGGGTCTTCGGTCACGCCGGTTCCATGGGACAGGCGGCGGGCCCGGACATGGGTATCCTCCCGCGTCGTTTCACGGGTATAAAGATAAGCCGCACCACGCCCGTTGAGCGTAAGGGCCTGTTTCCAGGCTGCGGCATCGGCAATTCGGGCAACACCCAGCACATCCAGTCCGCGCACCGGCACGAACATGAACGGCACCCCCGCTGACCAGGCGGAAAGACTGTGGGCCCCAAAGCCAAGATCGAGCGGATCAAGCCCCAGCGCCCGCGCCACCATCGGCACGTCCGGTGACCAGTCGATCGGCTCTGGCAACACTGGAAGCGAAAATTCGCCCCGCGCCGCCCGGCCCGGACGGGCGCTGACATCGACCGCCACATCGCCGATCTTCTCTTCCAGAACGATACGGACTCCCCCCGGACCCCGCATGTGATCCGACGCTTCGAGATGGGCCAGCAGCACAGCAGTGCCCACCGTCGGGTGCCCCGCGAATGAAAGTTCGCCCGTCGGCGTGAAAATGCGCACGGCGGCGGAATTGACCGGATTGCGCGAGGGAAAAACAAACACGGTTTCAGCCAGATTGAACTCGCGTGCAATTGCCTGCATCTCGGCATCGCCAAGCCCCGCGCTGTCCAGAACCACCGCCAGCGGATTTCCCTGCAACCGGGTTTCGGTAAAAACATCAAGCGTATGGAATCGGCGTTTCATGAATGACCTCCCGCATCCGTTTTGGGCCGGCGGAAAGCTGTGCGCAACATGAATGCGCGCCAAACAGAGCATTCGCGGAGAGTTCACAAGCGGTGCGATACTTGCAACAGTGTCGGCCGGGTTCGGGGCATCGCACCAGACTCAGGGGAAATCTTCGCCGACACGGCGCACGCAAGGCCCGGCGTGCGCTGCAACTTCAGGGCCTGCACTCAAAGGGGAGTGTTCCATGAGCTTCAAGACCACTGTTGCCGCTCTTGCGGTCGTCCTGTCGACCGGCGCGGCCTTCGCGCAGGCGCAGACCCAGCAGCCGGCCCGCCCGGCCCAGCCGACCTTTGGCACCGCCCAGCCGGCTGCGCCCGCCAAGGCGACCCCGGCCCCCGCAGCAGCCCAGCCGGCTGCCAAGCAGGGCGCCCTGGTGAACGTGAACACCGCGGGCGCCGACGAACTCGACAAGCTGCCGCAGATCGGTCCGGCCCGCGCCAAGGCGATCATCGAGAACCGCGTTGCGGCCAAGGGCGGCGCCTACAAGGATATCGCCGACCTTGAGAAGCGCGCCGACCTTCCTTCCAACGCGATTGCCGCGATCAAGGACAAAGTGCGTTTTCGTTAATTTGTCAGGGAACCGGGAGGGGACTTCGGCGTTATACCTGTAGTTCTCCTCCCAGGAACTGACCTCCCCCCTCCCCCCGGGGTTACGCATCGAACACGTTAACCGCGGGCAAGCGGCCGGATCCCCCCCCTCCGGCCGCTCTTTTTTTGTGCGGCAACCTGGCCAGGCGACGAGGCCGAGACCAGGCCCCGCCATGCCCGCCACGGAGCCGGGCAAAACGGGGCACGCAGCCTCACCGAATCAACCCGCCTTGGCGATGAACGCCCCGTCAAAGGTCTTCGATTTCGGAATTTTCGCGCCGGCCATGTCCTTGTCCAGTTTCACCAGCATATCCATGATCGAGGCGTGGCCCTCGTCGCTGATCACCCCGGTGCGCGAGTAGGCATCACGCACCGCCGCCAGCGACTTGATGTAAACCGCCTTATCGCCGAGGTAGTATTCCTCGGGCACCGTGGCGGCGATCTCGTCCGGCGTCGATTTTGCGATAAAGTCCAGCGATTTCTTGAAAGCGTTGACGAGCTTCTGGCAGGTCACGGGGTTCTTCTCGATGAATTCGCCCTTGGCATAAAGGCACGCCGCCGGATTGGTGCCGCCGAACAATGCCTTGGT
>JAIUNP010000174.1 GCA_020161975.1 Pseudomonadota bacterium | reverse complement strand
GGCGCAGCTGGCAAGCCGGCGGGCTGTGCGAGCACCAATGCCTGCGACGACCCGTTATGCCTGGCGATGAAACTCATACCCGAACCCTGTACGCGTTACACAAACTCTACCCTTACTCGACACCGTCGCGCGCCACGGCATCCGGTTGCAGGTTCATTGCGTTCTCGATGGCGGAGACATCGAGCCGCTGGTCAATGAACCGGCGCTTGGCGCGCGGGCTGGTCGGCAGGGCATCAACAAATTCGCAGGTGATTGTCACCAAACCGTTTGATTTCCGGCTGACAAGATCAATAAACGGCTGCACGTCCGGTTCCGGCCCGTCCTTGGGGCGCACGACGCGGATCAGCGCCTCCCCGGGCCGCTCCTGCACAAACTGGAACTCGCGGATGTCGTCCATTTCCTTGCCGAAGACCAGAAGGGCGAGGATCGGGATCAGCTTGCCATCGCGCGAGACGAGGAACTCGTGGCCGCGCCGGGGCACGATCCGCTCAACCCGGAGGCGCCAGCCATTTTCAGCGGAGGGAGCCTCGACCAGCGTTGCCTCGTCGCGCGTATCGTAGCGGATGAACGGCATTCCCTTGAAGAGGAGCCCCGTGGAGACGAGCCGGCCGCGCTGGCCCGGCACGGTGACGGGCCGGTCGTTCTGGTCAAGCAGTTCGGTAAAGCCATAAAGCGGCTCAAAGTCGTAGGTGTCAGGCTTGCCGGCCACCTCGACCGCGAAGGCACACTTTTCCGACAGGCCGAAAAACGGCACGAGTTCGGCGTTCGGGAAGGCCTTTTCAATCGATTCGCGATAGTTGGGGTAGAGCCGCTCGCCCATCAACATCACGGCGCGGATCTTCGGCATCGGGCCATGTCCCGAACGCAGCAGCCAGGAGGCGAACATGCCGATGGCCGAGGGATAGCCGTGCAGATAGACGATGCGGTTCTCCTCGATCTCCCGCCGGAAGCGCGCCATCAGGTCGTCGGTGAGGTTGAAGATCGAAAATCGCAGCTCCGCGAGCGCGGCATCCTTCTCCACCGCCGATTCCAGCACCTCGACACCACGGAACACTGCGCGCCAGTCGCCCTCGCGGTAGCCGACGCGCGACCAGGCATCAAAGACAAAGGCGTACTCGATGGGGCTGCGGCCGCGATCGAGAAAGAAGCGGACCGGTTTGCCCGAAGTGCCGCCGGTGGAGCCGCTGTCGAGTTCAGAACTCGGGCGCGTACAGAGCGCGTCGCGGATGTCGGAAACGGACTCGGGCGACAGAAGCGGAATTTGCGACCAGACTTCAGGATCGAGCACGCTGGCGGGATCGAAACCCGCGCCGAAAATCTTCGACAGGCTGGTCCGGTAAAACGGGCTCTTGGCAAAGGCTTCGCGCACCATGGCCACGCGGGCCTGATCCTGCATGGTCCTGATGGCTTCTGCATTGCCGCGCGTCCGCTTCAGGGTCGCGCGCCAGCTCGAATAGGTCGAACCATAGCGGTAGCGGGCCGGCAAAAGTCTAAGCACCGTCCCGATCCGGGACCGGGTTGCATACGGCAGTTTCGCATAGGCGCCGCGCGCAACATCGAGAAGCTGTGTCATTGTGAAACACCCGCAGAATGATCAAGGAACGCTGGCTTCACCTGAGCAACATTTATGCCGATGGCGCTAAACGGTTCTTAAGTCCAGAGCCCCTTAGTATCAGGCAAGAGTTGTCAGAGTGTTTCAACGGCCCGGAGGGCACCATGAGCATCGGCGGTCAGAACCGGATTCGTGTCCTGTGCGTTACGCCTGTCGGGCCGGAAGGTATGGGCGGGGTCGACCGGCTTTACTTCTACATGCGCCAATATATGGCCGAGAAGGGCGGATCGAGCGATCTCGACATTCATTACTTTGCCTCGCGCGGTCCGCGCTCGGGCGTGATGTCGATCTTTTCCTTTCCCCGGCGTTTCCTGCTGTTCATCTGGCTTCTGGCTACACGCTCGTTCGACGTGGTGCATGTGAACCATTCGACCAACGGCAGCGCGCTGCGCAAATGGGCGCTGGTGTCGGTTGCCAAACTGTTCGGCAAGCGCGTGACAACGCATTTTCACGGCATGATCGAGGATCGCACCTACGCCCGGAACCCACTCTGGCTGCGCGCCCTTGCCGCAATGAGCCGAAAATCGGACCGGATCATCATCCTCGGCGACTTTTTCTCCTGCCAGTTCCGCGAGCGGCTCAACATTCCGGCTGAAAAGCTGACCGTCATCCACAATGGCATTCCTGATTTCGCCGGCGATGCTCCGCTCGCGAAAGAACAGGATGGCGAACGGCTCATCCTGTTCGCCGGCGAGGTGGGCCCCCGCAAGGGCGCCGGCCTGCTGCTCGAAGCGCTCGCCGGCCTGAAGCAGCAAGCGAAGGACTGGCGTTGCGTCATCGCCGGCAATGGCGATCTTCCCGAATATCAGTCCATGGCCCGGATGCTCGGCCTCATGGACAAGGTGCGCTTTACCGGCTGGGTCGGCTCGGATGAGGTTCATGCGCTGATGCGGGACGCCGCCATCGTTGTCCTGCCTTCGCGGATCGAAGCACTGCCGCTGTCGCTGATCGAGGGGGCCTGCGCCGGGGCAGCGCTGGTCTCCTCCAACGCAGGCGCCAGTGCGGAAGTGGCCGTCGAGGGGCGCAACGGCCATGTCGTGCCGCTCGACAGCGCGGCAATCACCGATGCGCTCGCGGACCTTCTGAACAACCCCGCAAGGCTTCGTGCCATGCAGGTGGAAAGCCGGAAGCTCTTTGCCGAACGTTTCCGCATCGAGCAATTCGAGCAGGCGCTGCGCGTCGTGCTTGTCTCAGTCGCCGACCGACGCATCGCCACGAGCCCCGTCGTTTCCGTCGCCTGAAGCATTTGATCCTCGACCGGTTCCCTTTCGCTTCCGCTATGCCTACATGGTAGGAGGTTCGGGCGAACCTGACGGAGATTCTGATGCAGCATGACGGCCCGGTGGCAGGGGCTTCCTCACCCTGGCACGCCACAACCATCCTGATGGTGCGCAAGAACGGGCGTACCGTGATCGGGGGTGACGGACAGGTGAGCCTCGGGGCCACCGTGATCAAGGGCAATGCAAAAAAGGTGCGCCGCATCGGCAAGGGGCAGGTGATTGCCGGCTTTGCCGGAGCGACCGCTGATGCTTTCACCCTGTTCGAGCGGCTTGAGGCGAAACTGGAACAGTTTCCGGGCCAGCTCACCCGCGCCTGTGTTGAGCTTGCCAAGGACTGGCGGACAGACCGCTACCTGCGCCGGCTGGAAGCCATGATGCTGGTGGCCGACCGCGAGGCCGGGCTCGTTCTGTCCGGCACCGGCGATGTGCTCGAACCCGAAGGCGGGATCATGGGCATCGGCTCGGGCGGCATGTTTGCGCTCGCCGCCGCCAGGGCGCTCGCAGAAACCGAGCTTGACGCGGAAGAGATCGTGCGGCGTTCCATGGGAATTGCGGCTGACATCTGCGTCTACACCAATGGCAACCTTGTCATCGAGAGCATCTGATGACCGATTTTTCCCCTCGCGAGATCGTTTCCGAACTCGACCGTTTCATTGTTGGCCAGCAGGACGCAAAGCGCGCGGTGGCCATCGCCCTGCGCAACCGCTGGCGGCGCCAGCGCCTCTCCGGCACCATGCGCGAGGAGGTTCTGCCCAAGAACATCCTGATGATCGGCCCCACCGGCTGCGGCAAGACGGAAATCGCCCGCCGCCTTGCCAGGCTCGCCGGTGCACCATTTCTCAAGGTCGAGGCGACCAAGTTCACCGAGGTTGGCTATGTCGGCCGGGACGTCGAGCAGATCGTCCGGGATCTCGTCGAGATTGGCATTGTCATGGAGCGCGACAAGCGCCGCAAGGACGTTTCGGCAAAAGCCCAGCTGGCCGCGGAAGAACGCGTGCTTGATGCGCTGGTCGGGCCCACCTCCGGTGCCTCGACGCGGGATGCCTTCCGCAAGCGGCTCCGGTCCGGCGAACTCGACGACAAGGAGATCGATATCGAGGTTGCGGCACCCGCCCCGGCCATGCCGATGTTCGAGATTCCGGGCGCACAGATGAACAACCTGTCGCTGGGCGACATCTTCGGCAAGGCGTTCGGGCGGCAGACGCGCCGGCGCCGCACCACCGTGCGCGAGGCGCATGAGCCGCTCATTCAGGAAGAGAGCGACAAGCTGATCGATCAGGATGAGATCGTGCAGGCCGCCCTGCGCGAGGTCGAGAACAACGGCATCGTCTTTCTTGACGAGATCGACAAGATTTCAGCGCGCGAGGGCCGGTCCGGTGCCGATGTTTCCCGTGAGGGCGTGCAGCGTGACCTTCTGCCGCTGATCGAAGGCACGACAGTGGCGACCAAGCATGGGGCGGTGAAGACCGACCATATCCTGTTCATTGCCTCTGGCGCCTTCCACGTCGCCAAACCCTCCGACCTGCTGCCTGAACTCCAGGGCCGGCTGCCCATCCGTGTCGAACTCTCACCGCTCGGCGAAGCGGATTTCCGGCGCATCCTGACCGACACCGAGGCCTCGCTGATCAAGCAATACGTGGCGCTGATGGCGACCGAGGAAGTGACACTGGAAATCACTGACGATGCCATCGGCGAGGTCGCGAAGCTGGCCGCCGAGGTCAATGCGACAGTCGAGAATATCGGCGCGCGCCGCCTTCAGACCGTGATGGAGCGGGTGCTCGACGAGGTGAGCTTCACCGCACCGGACCAGAAGGGCCAGACGATCCGCATTGATGGTGCGCATGTTCGCGAGCATATCGGCGACCTTGCCCGGAACACCGACCTCAGCCGCTACATCCTCTGATCTGCCGATGTCGCTCGCGCGCAAATACACGCTTGTCGGTTCGGCGACCCTCGCCTCCCGGCTGACGGGCTTTTTGCGCGACATCCTGATCGCAGCGGTGCTGGGCTCCAGCGCGGTTGCGGATGCCTATATCGCGGCATTCCTGCTGCCAAATCTCTTCCGGCGCGTATTGTCCGAGGGCGCCTTCAATGCGGCCTTCATCCCCATCTATGCCCGCCGCAAGGCAGAAGCGGGCGAAGAGAGCGTCGCCGCCTTCACCGAACATGCCCTGTCGAGCCTTGTCGCCGTCGTCTTTCTGGCGCTCATCGTCGCCGAACTCCTCATGCCGCAGGTCATCGGCCTGTTGACGCCCGGCTTCCGCGATGCGCCGGAGAAATTTGCCCAGGCGGTGATTTTCGGGCGGATTGCCTTCGTCTTTGTTGCAGCGATCATCGTTGTCGCCCTCCTGGCCTCCATCCTCAACGCCATGGGGCGTTACGGGCTGGTAGCGGTCGCCCCGCTCATCCTCAATTTCATGTTGATCGGTGTGCTCATCGCGCTCATCGCGCTTGGCTGGCGCGGCGATTACCGGGCGGGCCTTGCGCTCGTCATTACGGTTCTGGTGGCCGGCCTCGTGCAGCTTTTCTTTGTCGCCCATGGACTGAGACGGGCCGGCGCGCCGGTGCGTCTCGGCTGGCCGCAGCCCGACCGCGACGTCAAGAAACTTCTGATGCTGATGCTGCCCGGGCTGATGCTGGCCGGCGCCGGGCATTTCAACATGGTGGTGGCGGCGCAGCTGTCGTCCGCCCTGCCCTCCGCCGTCTCCTGGCTCTACTATGCCGACCGCATCTTCCAGCTGCCACTCGGGTTCGTGGCGGCGGCCATCGGCACGGTTCTGCTGCCGGAAGTGGCGCGGTCCTTCCGCGAAGGCAACACCGCCGCAGCGGAAGCCGCCGGCAACCGGGCGCTGGAATTCGGCCTGTTGCTGGTGTTGCCGGCAGCGGTATCGCTCTCTATCCTTGCCGATCCGATCGTCGACATCATCTACCGGCGCGGCGCTTTTTCCGCTGCGGACAGCGTGGCGACCGCCGAGGTGCTCCGGGCCATCGCCATCGGCCTGCCGGGCTTCGTGCTCGTCCAGGTGCTGCTGCCCCCCTATCTTGCGCGTGAGCATTTCGGCCTGCCGCTCGCGGCGGCGCTGGCCGGAATCATCGCTAACATCGCGGTGACGATCGCGTTGCTCAGCCGGCTCGGTGCGGTCGCCGCGCCCATTGGCGTCGCCGTTTCCGCTTTCGTCAATGCTGCCATCCTTGCCCTGGGGCTCAAGCGCGAGCGGCTGTTCGGGCTTGATGCCACAGCCCGGTCGGTGCTGCCGCGCGTCATTGCCAGTGCGGCCGTCACGGGCGGCGTCACATACGGGCTTGCGGTGCTTCTGGGGCCCTTGCTGGCAAGCGATCAGGCGATTGTCGTGCGCATTGCGGCGCTGGGCATCATCTGTGCCTCCGGCGTTGCCGTCCATGGACTGGCTGCGCACTGGCTGGGCGCGGCGGATCTTGCCGCCATCAAGACCCTTATCGTCAAACGCACGGCTTGAAAGACAACGGCTTTGATGCCAACAAGCCGGCAACCAGACGGCGGAACCGCCAGCCTCCGCCACAGACCAATGAAAGCCCCTTCCACAAGGACAGGCCCATGACTGCCAAGCGCGTTTTTTCCGGCGTCCAGCCGACCGGCAACCTCCACCTCGGCAACTATCTCGGCGCCATCAAGCGCTTCGTGCCGCTTCAGGACACGCATGACTGCATCTATTGCGTGGTCGATCTGCATGCGATCACCGTGTGGCAGAACCCACAGGAACTGTTGCGCGCGATCCGAGAGGTGACCGCTGCCTATCTTGCCGCCGGGATCGACCCCAAGCGCTCCATCGTCTTCAACCAGAGCCAGGTGGCCGAACACGCCGAGCTTGCCTGGGTGTTCAACTGCGTTGCCCGCCTCGGCTGGCTGAACCGGATGACCCAGTTCAAGGAAAAGGCCGGCAAGGATCGCGAGAACGCCTCCGTCGGGCTTTACGCCTATCCCAACCTAATGGCCGCCGACATTCTGGTCTATCGCGCCGATGCCGTGCCGGTTGGCGAGGACCAGAAGCAGCATCTGGAACTGACGCGCGACATCGCCCAGAAGTTCAACAACGATTTTGCCGCCGAAATCGCCGCGAAGGGTTACAACGACGGCTATTTCCCGCTGACCGAACCGCTGATCGCCGGCCCCGCTCCGCGCGTGATGAGCTTGCGCGACGGTACCAAGAAAATGTCGAAATCCGACCCCTCCGACTATTCGCGTATCAACCTCACTGACGATGCGGACGCCATCGCCCAGAAAGTGCGCAAGGCCAAGACCGATCCCGAACCCCTGCCAAGCGAGGAAGAGGGCCTCAAGGGCCGTCCTGAGGCCGAGAATCTCGTCACGATCTTTTCGGCGCTTTCGGGCCGCGACAAGGCCGGCATTCTCGCCGAATTCGGGGGCGGGCAGTTCTCGACCTTCAAGACGGCACTCGCCGATCTTGCGGTCGAATCGCTGGCGCCCATGGCCGGAGAGATGCGCCGGCTGATGGCCGATCCCGCCGGCATTGACGCCGTGCTGCGCGACGGCAGTAACCGGGCCCGGGTCATCGCCTCAAAGGTCATGGCCGACGTGAAGGACATCGTCGGCCTGCTGCGCTGAAACGGAGCGGGGTGCGGTTTTGATTGATTGCCCCCCGCGCGACGGTTAAAATGCGGGTCAACCTTGCCGCCTTGACCGGCACAGGAGAGCGAGATGTTCATCCAGACAGAAGCCACGCCGAACCCGGCGACCCTGAAGTTCCTGCCCGGCAAGCCCGTGATGGCCGAGGGCACCCTCGATATCACGACGCGCGATGCCGCCGCCGCCTCCCCGCTGGCCGAACGGCTGTTCGGTGTCGAGGGCGTATCCGGCGTTTTCTTCGGCTCGGATTTCGTGACCGTGACCAAGAATGGCGGTGAATGGCAGCACCTCAAACCGGCCATTCTCGGCGCCATCATGGAGCATTATCTCTCTGGCCAGCCGCTGGTGCGCGGCGCCGCCCCGCCGCAGGCCGATGGCGACGAATTCTACGACGCCAAGGATGCCGATACCGTGGCGGTCATCAAGGAGCTGCTGGAAACGCGCATCCGCCCGGCCGTGGCCGGCGACGGTGGCGATATCACCTTTCGCGGTTTTACCAACGGCACGGTCTATCTTGCCATGAAGGGCGCATGCTCGGGCTGTCCTTCCTCCACCGCGACTTTGAAACACGGCATCCAGAACCTGCTCCGGCATTTTCTGCCCGAGGTTCAGTCCGTCGAGGCGATGTA
>JAIUNP010000173.1 GCA_020161975.1 Pseudomonadota bacterium | reverse complement strand
CTTGCCGCCGGCGAAATCAGCGAGGACCCGCTGGCACACTGGATCAGGGACAACTGGCCCGCGCCTTGGCCTCAGATGTGTGGCGGCCGATATCGATAGTGTCCAGTGATCGGATAGGCGAACAGCGTGTCCTCCAGCCGCGCACCCGCGCCGATGTTGTGGATCACCATCGGCACGCCGGAAGCTCCGGTCTTGTCCGAAACCAGCACGATATGCGGCAGATTGCCCGGCAGCATCTGGGTCACGATATCGCCCGGATTGTAGTCCCGGCCAGCCTTTGTCACGGGCAGAGACTGCCCTTTGCGCGTGAAATAGGTCCTGAGATTGCCGACACGGCGGTGATCGATATTCGTATCGGGTCGGGTGAGCCCCCACGTTCTGGGATAGACGCCGAACGCCGTTTTCATATCCGCATTCACCAGTGCCTGAAGATCCACGCCAAAGGCATCGCGATAGGCGCGCACCACGACATCGGTGCACACGCCCTTCTCCCGCGGCACATCGCCACCCGGAAAGGCAAGCGTCTCATAGGCCGGATCATACCGGAGCGTGACACCGATCTGGCTATTCGCCGCAGCAACCAACCGGTCCGGCCAGGCGCGTATGGACTGCTGGGCGAGGCAAACGCCGGGCACCGACAGGGCCAGAAGCCCCGCAAACACGATCGATCTCATCCCGGCTCCCGCCAAAAAATCGCCCGGAGAGAATCCCATGAATATGGCTGAATCACAGCGGCATGCTTATTGTCTCTTCATGATTGACGATCCCGAACAGAACCGCCTTTCCGCCCGCATGGGCCGCTATGCGAAAGTTGGCGCCAATGTCGGCGGCGTTGCCGCGCGCATGGCCGGTACGCGCCTGTTCGGCGGCGACAGTTCGGGCGAGGCCGCCTTGCTGCGGCTGGCTCTTGGCCGGCTCAAGGGCCCGCTGGTCAAGGTGGCGCAGCTGATGGCGACCATCCCGGACCTCTTGCCCGCTGATTACGCCGCCGAACTCCAGACGCTTCAGGCCGATGCGCCGGCCATGGGCTGGGTGTTCGTCAAGCGGCGCATGGCCTCCGAACTCGGAGCGGATTGGCAGAAGCACTTTGCGTCGTTCGACCGGACTGCCGCGGCAGCAGCCTCTCTCGGACAGGTCCACAAGGCCACCCTGCCCGACGGCATGCGCGTTGCCTGCAAGCTGCAATATCCGGATATGGCCTCGGTGGTAGAGGCCGATCTCCAGCAATTGAAGCTGCTTTTCGCGCTGCACCGGCAATTCGACGGGGTGATCGACACCAGCGAAGTTGCGCATGAGATCGCCGACCGGGTGCGCGAGGAACTCGATTATGTCCGCGAGGCCGGCCACGCCCGGCTCTATGGCGCGATGCTGGCCGATGAACCGCTGGTGCGGGTGCCGCGCGTGGTGGATGCCCTGTCGACGCGGCGTCTGCTGACGCTCGAATGGCTGGATGGCACACGGATGCTGACGCACAAGGAGGCAACCGCAGACGTGCGTAACCGCCTTGCGCAGGCGATGTTTCAGGCCTGGTGGCTGCCCTTCATCCGCCACGGCGTGATCCATGGCGACCCGCATCTTGGCAACTATACCGTCTTTGATGACGACGGCGCGCCCGGCGGCATCAACCTGCTCGATTACGGCTGCATCCGCATTTTCCCGCCTCGGTTTGTCGGCGGCGTTGTCGATCTTTACGAGGGCTTGCGAACGGGCGAGCGTGACCGGATCGTTCATGCCTACGAGACCTGGGGCTTCCGGAAGCTGTCCCCGGCGCTGGTCGATACGCTGAACATCTGGGCACGCTTCATCTTCGGCCCCCTGCTGGATGACCGCGCCCGAACCATCGCCGATGGGGTGAAGCCGTCGGAATATGGCCGCCGCGAGGTGTTTCGCGTCCGCCAGGAACTGCGCAGGCACGGGGCGCTGACCATCCCGCGCGAGTTCCTGTTCATGGATCGCGCCGCCATCGGATTGGGAGCCGTGTTCCTTCATCTGAACGCGGAACTGAATTTCTATCGCCTCTTCAATACAGCCATGGGCAGTTTCTCGTCCGATGCCGTCGCAAACCTTCAGGCGGATGCGCTCCACGCGGCGGAACTGGCGCGGTGATGTTCAAAATATGGCCGTCGCGCATTGCAGCCCGGCGGACCATCGTTTAGGGTCAGGCCCATCGAATTTTCGGATTGGTCCGGGCGCAGCCGTGCCCGACCCCGTAACGATCAAGAACGCCACAAGAGGACCCCATGGCCGGACATGACATTTCGCACGCTGTCGACAACGATTACGCCGAGCATGAGCGCACGTATGTACGTTTCATCGGCCTGACGAAATGGGCGTCCATCATCATCCCGATCGCGCTGCTCTTCATCGGCTCGATGACCGCGCTGATTCCCTGGGCGCTGACACTGTTCCTCACGATCCTGCTGCTCGGCACAGGCGTGACCCTCTGATTGTCGCGGGGCCGGTGCAAGCACTGCCGGTCCTTCTCCTCAACTGATGAAGTGAGGATGCCTGATGCGCATCGTTGTCCTCGACGAATCCAAGGCGGGCGAACCGCGTGTCGCCGTCACGCCTGACACCATCAAGAAGCTTGTCGGACTGGGCGCGAGCGTGACGGTGCAAACGGGCGCCGGTCGCCTCTCGTCCTTCCCGGACGAGGATTTTGCCGGCGCCGGCGCAACCATCGCGTCCAGCGCTGCGGCATTGAAATCCGCACTCGGCGAGGCGGATATCCTGCTCGGCGTCTCGCGGCCCGATCCGGCAAAACTCAAGGGTATCAGGAAGGGCGCGCTCGCGCTCGCCTCGATGGATCCTTACAACAACGCCGACAAGATCCAGCCGCTGGCCGACCTGGGTGTCTCCACATTCGCCATGGAGTTGATGCCGCGCATCACCCGTGCGCAGGTGATGGACGTGCTGTCCAGCCAGGCGAACCTTGCGGGCTACCGCGCCGTCATTGATGCGGCAGCCGCCTACGGACGCGCCTTCCCGATGATGATGACTGCCGCCGGCACCGTGCCCGCAGCCAAGGTCTTCATCATGGGCGTCGGCGTCGCCGGTTTGCAGGCCATTGCGACCGCCCGCCGTCTCGGCGCCATCGTGACCGCAACCGACGTTCGCCCCGCGACGAAGGAGCAGGTGGAATCGCTCGGCGCCAAGTTTCTTGCCGTTGAGGACGAGGAGTTCAAGCAGGCGCAGACCGCAGGTGGCTACGCCAAGGAAATGTCTCGGGAATATCAGGCCAAGCAGGCGGAACTCACCGCCAGCCATATCGCCAAGCAGGATATCGTCATCACCACCGCCCTGATCCCCGGACGTCCGGCGCCGAAGCTGATCAGCGACGCGATGATCGCCTCGATGAAACCCGGCTCGGTCATCGTCGATCTGGCGGTCGAGCGCGGCGGCAACACCACGCAGTCGAAGATGGGCGAACTCGTCACCACCGCCAATGGCGTGCTCATCCTGGGCTATGGCAATCTTGCCATGCGCCTGCCGCAGACCGCGTCCAGCCTTTACGCCAAGAACCTTGTCGCCTTCCTCGATACGATGATCGACAAGAAGGACAAGAAACTCGCCGTGAACTGGGACGACGAGTTGGTGAAGGCAACACTTCTGACGCGCGACGGTGCGCTCGTCCATCCGATGTTCCAGCTCAAGGCCTGAGGGAAAGATCATGGCAACACACGCTGAACTTCTCGAACAGGCCCGCCTTGCCGCCGCCGCTGCCAAGGCGCAGGCGGACAAGGCGCAGGCCGCGCTGGATTCGCTCGTCGCTGCGGGCGACGCGGCAGGCGCGGCGGTATCGTCCGCCACGGGCGGCGCGGTCGATCCCTTCATCTTCCGCTTTGCGGTGTTCGTGCTGGCGATCTTCGTTGGCTATTACGTCGTCTGGTCGGTGACACCGGCGCTTCATACGCCGCTGATGAGCGTCACCAACGCGATTTCTTCGGTGATCGTGGTGGGCGCCCTGCTCGCAACAGGCGTACAGGTGGTGGACAGCGGCTCGGGCTGGGCTGTGCTGTTCGGGCTTCTCGCGCTGATCTTCGCCTGCGTGAATATTTTCGGCGGCTTCCTCGTCACGCAGAGGATGCTGGCGATGTACAAGAAGAAGGGCTGATCTGATGGGTGCCAATCTCGCCAATCTTCTCTACCTCGCCGCCGGTGTGCTGTTCATCCTGTCGCTGCGTGGCCTGTCCCACCCGACGACCTCGCAGCAGGGCAACCGCTATGGCATGATCGGCATGGGCGTCGCCGTGGCGACCACCCTGCTGATGGCCCCGCCCGCCGGCTTCATGAACTGGCTCTACCTGCTCGTCGGCGTCGGCATCGGCGGTGGCATCGGGGCGGTGCTGGCAAAGCGGGTCGCCATGACGGCGATGCCGCAGCTTGTCGCGGCCTTCCACAGCCTCGTTGGCCTTGCCGCCGTGTTTGTCGCGGCGGCGGCGCTCTATGCGCCGAAAGCTTTTGGGATTGGCCTTCCGGGCGCGATCAAGGGCGCGAGCCTCTTTGAAATGGCGCTCGGCGCAGCAATCGGCGCGATCACCTTCACCGGCTCGGTCATCGCCTTCCTGAAGCTTGATGGCCGCATGTCCGGCGCACCGATCATGCTGCCGCAGCGTCATGCCATCAACATCGGCCTTGCCGTGCTGCTGGTCGTGCTGATCGGCCTGTTCATCGGCACGGAATCGGCATTTTCCTTCTGGCTGATCGTGCTGGTCAGCTTCGCCCTGGGCGTTCTGCTGATCATTCCGATCGGCGGTGCGGATATGCCGGTCGTCGTCTCGATGCTGAACTCCTATTCGGGCTGGGCAGCGGCAGGCATCGGCTTCACGCTGGGCAATCTCGCGCTGATCATCACCGGCGCGCTGGTGGGGTCTTCGGGTGCAATCCTCAGCTACATCATGTGCAAGGCGATGAACCGCGCCTTCCTGTCAGTGATCCTCGGCGGGTTTGGCTCGGATGCCGGCGCGGCGGCGGCTGGCGGCGCCAAGGAAGCGCGGCCCTACAAGGCGGGCTCTGCGGAGGATGCGGCCTTCATCATGAAGAACGCCTCGAAGGTCATCATCGTGCCGGGGTACGGTATGGCCGTGTCGCAGGCCCAGCACGCGCTTCGCGAAATGGCCGACATGCTGAAAAAGGAAGGCGTCGAGGTCAAATACGCCATTCACCCGGTTGCAGGCCGTATGCCTGGCCACATGAACGTGCTGCTCGCCGAAGCGAACGTTCCTTATGACGAGGTGTTCGAACTCGAAGACATCAACTCCGAGTTTGGCCAGGCGGATGTCGCCTTCGTCATCGGCGCGAATGACGTGACCAACCCTGCCGCCAAGACGGACAAGACATCGCCCATCTACGGCATGCCCGTGCTCGATGTCGAAAAGGCGGCCAATGTGCTGTTCGTCAAGCGCGGCATGGGCGGCGTCGGTTATGCTGGCATCGACAACGAGGTGTTCTACCGCAACAACACGATGATGCTGTTGGCGGACGCCAAGAAGATGACCGAGGAAATCGTGAAAGCGCTGGCCCACTAGGCCGGTGTGCCGAACGGATCAGGGCGGGTTTGGCCCCGCCCTTTTCGTTCCATCACGGAGTTGCGCATGGCGCGCCGCCTGCTTCGCCGGTCCCTGAGCATCCTAGCCGCACTGGCCGTGAGCAGTTATATCGCTGCGGCTGCCTATATGGGCTTCAACCAGAAGCACTTTATCTTCCGTGTCGATCCCGCCGCGCCGGTGATCGCCAATGCCGGTCTGCCCCAGGCAACGGAAACAACCTTCAAGACCCGGGACGGCATAGGCCTGACCGGCTGGCAGATCCCCCCGGCCCGCCCTGATGCGCCGGTGTTCGTCTATTTTCACGGCAATGCGGGTACGCTGATGCGGCGGGCGGAACGCTTCCGGCTGCTGACCTCGGGGGGCGCCGGCCTCATCGCCTTCCATTATAGAGGCTATGGCGGGTCAGGCGGTGAACCCGCTGAAACCGCTCTTGTCGCCGATGCAAAAGCGATCTTTGCCGAGACAGAGCGGCGCTTTCCCGGGCATCCGCGCATCATCTTCGGTGAGTCACTTGGAACCGGCATTGCAACGCAACTTGCCGCAGGCGGTGGCGCGGCAGCGCTCATCCTCGATTCGCCCTTCGTCTCCGTACTCGACCGCGCCTCGGCAACCTATCCCTGGCTGCCGGTCGGCCTTCTCCTCAACCACCCGTTTCGCTCGGATCTCGCAATTCCGCAGGTGAAGATGCCCGTGCTGATCCTGCATGGCGAAAAAGATCAGGTGATTCCGATCACCGACGGCGAGCGGCTGTTCATGCTGACGCCGGAACCCAAGCGTTTTGAGCGCTATCCCGATGCTGGCCACGTTGGCGCCTTCCGCTTCGGTGCGATGGAAGACATCCGGCGTTTTCTGGCCACCACAACGGGTCTCAGGGTATAGATCGCCGCAGGACAGGCGGGCCCGGGGCCGCCCCGGCAAGAAAGTTGGGAACCAAAAGCAGGTCAGAGTCGTTGTCTTGATGAGCGTCCTATTGGACAGCAAACCCCAAATCATCACCGAAGACGATCATGACAAGCGAAAGCAAGCGCAGTCGCAAGGTCCTTGTTCTTCAAGGCGGCGGCGCCCTGGGTGCCTATCAGGCCGGCGGCTACGAAATTCTGACGAAGGCCGGTTATCTGCCCGATTACGTCGCTGGCATTTCCATCGGCGCCATCAACGCGGCAATCATTGCCGGAAACAGACCCGAACACCAGGTTGAGCGCCTGCGCGCTTTCTGGGAGCGGGTGAGTTCCGGCAATCCGGGAATGCGTTTCCTGTCGGACTTTGCCGGCGGGCTGGTTCCGCGGCAGTATCTCAATGCGATGAGCGCAGGTCACATCGTCGCCTCAGGCGCACCGGGGTTCTTCGAATTGCGCGTACCCCCGCCCTATATGCTGCCGGCGGGTTCGCCCGCCGCCCTGAGCTATTATGACACCGCGCCCTTGCGTGACACGCTGCTCGAACTCGTCGATTTCGACATTCTCAACAGCGGTAATGTACGGTTTGCCGTCGGCGCGGTAAATGTGCGCACCGGCAATCAGATCTATTTCGACAACACCGAGCGGACGATCCGCCCGGAGCACATCATGGCGAGCGGCGCGCTGCCGCCCGGTTTCCCGCATGTGGAAATTGATGGCGAACCTTATTGGGACGGCGGCATCGTTTCCAATACCCCGCTGCAATATGTGCTCGACAACCACGACCGGCACACGGATTCGTTGGTTTTCCAGTTTGATCTGTTCAGCGCGCGCGGCGAGACGCCGCAAAGCGTCTGGGACGTCGAAAGTCGCGAGAAGGACATCCGGTTTTCCAGCCGCACACGCTACACGACGGACCGGGTTTCCGAACTCATCAGGGCCCGTGCCGCGATGCACCGTCTCTACGAACGTTTGCCGGCGGACCTGCGGGATTCCGACGACGTGCGGCTTCTCATGCAAGCGTCCCATCCCGGCAGGATGACGATCGTGCATCTGATCCATCGTCCCGCCGTCCACGAACTCTCATCAAGGGACTATGAGTTTTCCCGCCGCTCCATGCTCGAACATTGGAACGCCGGCGCTGTCGACGCCCGGTACGCGCTCCATCATCGCAAGTTCATCGAGCGAAAGTCGATGCACGAGGATCTGGTTGTCGTCGATGCGACCGCCGATCTCCCCAAGCCGTGAGCGGGAAGGATCGCCCTCCTGTCCACTTCGCGCCACCCATTCTCACCGGCCAGAGGCCCGACAGGGCCAGGCCACCCCTGACTGTCCCGTATAAATGAAGGAGTTGAAGTGATGTCACTGACGGTAAAGGACAAGGTTTGCGTCATCACCGGTGCGGCGAGCGGCATCGGGTTTGCCATCGCCAGGCGGTTCATCGAGGACGGGGCGAAGATCGTCATCGCCGACCTCAACGCCGACGGCGCCGCAAAGGCCGCAGCCGAGCTTGGCAAGGCCGGCACCGGCGAGGCCATCGGCATTGCGATGGATGTCACCAACGAGGACCAGGTCAACGCCGGCATCCAGAAGGTGATCGACACCTGGGGCCGGATCGATGTGCTCGTCTCCAACGCAGGCATCCAGAGCATCCACCGGATCGAGGATTCTCCTTTCGCCGACTGGAAGAAAATGCTGGCGATCCATCTC
>JAIUNP010000172.1 GCA_020161975.1 Pseudomonadota bacterium | reverse complement strand
TGCGCACCGCGTTGCCGTGTGGTCCTCCGGCAAGATCCAGTTCACCGGCCCGCCCGCCGAAATCCTTTCCAACGCGGAAGTCCGCGCCCGCGTGATCGGGATCTGACGTCATGTTGCAGCTTGAGAATATCCATGTCGCCATCGCCGGGGTTCACGTACTGCGCAACGTGAGCTTCCACCTCAAACCGGGCGACACCTGCGCGCTCATAGGCCATAACGGCGCAGGCAAAACCACCACGGTGCGCACCGTGATGGGCTTCACTGAGGCCACAGGCACCATTCGCGTGGCGGGGGAGGACATCACCAAGATCGCCCCGCACAAGCGCCCCGGCCTTGGCATCGGCTATGCGCCGGAGGATCGCCGCCTGTTCTCCGCCTTCACGGTGGAGGAAAACGTGCTGCTGCCCGCGCGCGTCGCCAACCTCGATGCGGCGGAAACCGCGCGGCGGCTTGAGCGCGCCTATTGGGTGATGCCGGAGCTGAAGGAACTCGCGGGCCGACCCGCCGGCTCCGTTTCGGGCGGACAAGGCAAGATGGTGGCGCTGGGCCGCGCGCTGATGCTGGGCACCAAGCTGGTGATGCTGGATGAACCCTTCCAGGGCCTCGCCCCGGTGCTGGCCCAGCGTTACGCCGAGGCGCTGCGCCGCCTGCGCGAGGCCGACCGCGACATCACCCTGCTGATTACCGAATCCAACCCCAAGCTGCTCGAATCCTTCGCCGACATCACGCTCACCATCGAGCGCGGCGAGATCGAGCATGGGTCTCACTGAGGACATGACATGAGCACCATCATTCCCGCCAAAGGCGTTTTCATCAACAACCGCTGGCAGCCCTCCAGCTCCGGCAAGACGATTGCCATGATCGCCCCGGCCACCGGCAAGGTGTTCGGCGAAATCGCGCGCGGCACGGCTGCGGACATCGATGCCGCTGTCGCCGCCGCCCGCCATGCCTTTGAAAAGGGCGCATGGGGCAAGCTGACGGCCACCGAGCGCGGGCGCCTGCTGACCAATTTCGGGCGCGTCATCGAAAAGCACGCCGAGGAACTGGCGCTGCTGGAGGCCACCGACACCGGCAAGCCGATGAAACAGGCGCGGGCCGATGTGACGGCGGTTTCCCGCTATTTCGAGTATTATGGCGGTGCAGCCGACAAGGTGCATGGCGATACCATTCCGTTCCTCAACGGCTATCTCGTCAACACGCTCTATGAACCCGTCGGCGTCACCGCCCACATCATCCCCTGGAACTATCCGGGCCAGATGTTCGGGCGCTCTGTCGCCGCCGCGCTCGCCATGGGCAATGCCACGGTGGTCAAACCGGCGGAGGAGGCCTGTCAGGTGCCGATGCGGCTGGCCGAGCTCTGCGCCGAAGCCGGTTTTCCGGAAGGCGCGGTGAATGTGGTGCCGGGGCTGGGCGAAGAGGCGGGCGCGGCGCTCTCCAGCCATCGCGGCGTCGACTTCATCTCCTTCACCGGCAGTCCGGAAGTGGGTACGCTCATTCAGATCGCAGCGGCGAAGAACCACATTGGCTGCACGCTGGAACTCGGCGGGAAGTCGCCGCAGATCGTGTTCGGTGATGCCGATCTTGCCGCCGCCGTGCAGTCAGTGGCGGGCGCCATCGTGCAGAATGCGGGACAGACCTGTTCGGCGGGCAGCCGCGTGCTGGTCGAACGGCGCATCTGGGACCGGTTCCTCACCGATCTTTCGCAGCGGTTTTCGCAGATCAGGGCCGGAACGCCCGCCATGGATCTCGACCTTGGGCCGGTGATCAGCGCCGGGCAGAAGGGACGCATCGGCGCCATGCTGGCGCGGGCGGAGACGGCTGGCGCGCGGATTCTTGCGCGCGGCCAGATCGCGGCAGGCGCGCCCGGAACCGGCTATTACGTGACGCCGACGATCTATCACGAAGTTGATCCAGCCTCGGAACTGGCCCGCGAGGAGGTGTTCGGCCCCATCCTCGCTGCGATGCCGTTCGACAGCGAGGAGGAGGCGATCCGCCTTGCGAACGGGACGGACTTCGGTCTCGTCGCCGGCGTCTGGTCGGGCGATTGCAGCCGGGCCATCCGGGTGGCGCGCAAGGTCAGGGCGGGGCAGCTCTTCGTCAACGGCTATGGCGCGGGCGGCGGGATCGAACTGCCCTTCGGCGGCATGAAGAAATCCGGGCACGGGCGGGAAAAGGGCTTTGAGGCCCTTTACGAGTTCGGCGCCATGAAAACGCTGATTATCAAGCATGATTGAGGATGAAATCCATGCGTCTTGAAGGAAAGACCGCCATTGTCACCGGTGCCGCCTCGGGGTTCGGTGAGGGGATCGCCCGCACGTTTGCGCGGGAGGGCGCGAAGGTGATCGTTGCCGATCTCAACGGGCCGGCGGCGGAAGCAGTTGCGAAAGACATCGGTGCGCGGGCCAAAGCGGTCACGGGCGATGTGACCAAAGCTGCCGATATCGAAGCCATGGTGACGGCGGGTGAAGCCTTCGGCGGCAGGGTGGATATCGTCGTCAACAACGCCGGCTGGAGCCATCGCAACGGGCCGCTGCTCGATGTCAGCGAGGCCGAGTTCGACAAGGTTTACGACATCAATGTGAAGTCGATCTTCCACATGGTGCGGGCCATCGTGCCGCGATTCCGCAAGCAGGGTGGCGGCGTCATCATCAACATCGGCTCGACGGCGGGCATCCGGCCCCGGCCCGGCCTCACCTGGTACAATTCCACCAAGGGTGCGGTGAACCTCATGTCGCGCTCGCTGGCGGTGGAACTGGCGCCGGACAACATCCGCGTCAATTGCGTCGCCCCGGTGATGGGGGCAACTGCGCTGCTCGGCCAGTTCATGGGCGTGCCGGATACGCCCGAAAACCGCGCAAAATTCGTCTCCACAATCCCGATGGGCCGCATGTCGACCCCGCGCGATATCGCCAATGCCTGTCTCTATCTTGCCTCGGACGAAGCCGATTTCATTACCGGCGTCGTGCTGGAGGTGGATGGCGGGCGGACGATCTGAGGACAGGCACCATGAAGGTTCGTTCGGCCATTCTGCGCGAAATGGGGCTGGCAAAGCCCTATGCCGCTTCGCGTCCGCTTTCGGTGGAAACGGTGTCGCTCGCCCCGCCCGGGCCGGGAGAGGTACTGGTGAAAATCGCGGCGGCAGGTCTCTGCCATTCCGATCTGTCCGGCATCAATGGCGACCGGCCCAGGCCCATGCCCACAGCGCTCGGCCATGAGGCAGCGGGCGTGGTGGTGGAGCCGGGGCCCGGCGTCAGCGACCTTCTGCCCGGCGATCATGTGGTCATGTCGTTCATTCCGGCCTGCGGTGTCTGCGCGATGTGTGCGGAAGGTCGGCCGCATCTCTGCGAGCCGGGCAATGCGGCCAATATCGCCGGTACGCTGCTCTCCGGCGCGCGGCGCTTTTCCTGCGATGACGGGGCCATCAACCACCATTGCGGTGTTTGCGCCTTCTCCGAGTTTTCAGTGATCTCACGGCGGTCGATCGTGAAGATCCGCAAGGATATTCCGCTCATCGAGGCAGCGCTGTTCGGTTGTGCGGTCATGACCGGCGTTGGCGCGGTGATGAACACCTGCAAGGTGCGGCCTGGCCAGTCGGTGGCGATCATCGGCCTTGGCGGTGTCGGGCTGTCGGCGCTGCTCGGTGCGGTGGCCAGTGGCGCGGGCCGCATCATTGCCATTGATCTCAACCCGGCAAAGCTGACGGTCGCAAAGGAGCTTGGCGCAACCGACGGCTTTCTGGCCAGTGACCCGGACATTGTGCGGCAGGTGCGCGAGGCGACAGGCGGCGGCGTTGATCACGCCATCGAATTTGCCGGAGCCCAGGCGGCTTTCGAACTCGGCTTCGCGATTACCCGGCGCGGCGGTGTCACGGCATCGGCGGGCTTGCCACCGCCACCGACCCGCTTTGCGATTCCCGCCGTGCAGATGGTGGCGGAAGAACGGATCGTGCTGGGCAGTTATCAGGGCTCCTGCGTGCCTTCGCGCGATATTCCCCGCTACATTGATCTTTATCTTGCCGGGAAGCTGCCGGTGAACAAGCTGCTCTCGGGCACAGGGCCGCTTGAAGAGATCAACGCAGCGTTCGACCGGCTGGATCGTGGCGAAATCATTCGCCATGTCATCGTGATGTGAGAGGCAAGGGCGCGGCATCATGCCAAGCGCCTTGGCAACCCGCCGAGCCCGTTCTTCCGGGGCCGATCTGAACAGCGATTGTCAGGTCGGATCCCGCAGGCGGCCCAACCAGAGCCGGAGGGTATCCGTCACCTCGTCCGGTCGCTCGACGGGGGCGAAATGCCCGCAGTTCTCAATGATCGCGAGGCGGGCGTCGGGAATCGCATCCGCCATCACTTCGTGGTCAGCCAGCGGGCTCCAGCGGTCTTGCCGGCCAACCATGACCAGCGTGGGGCACGTAATCGTTTGCAGCACAGGCCGCGCGTCAGGGCGAGAGACGAGCGCGCGCACCTGTCTTTCATGCATGGCAGGGGTGGCCCGTTCCACCATCTTGGTCAGCGGGCCGATCAGGGACGCATCGGTCTCGCGATCGACATGAACCATCGGCGGCAGCCAGCGCGCTGCGAGCGCGCTCATGCCTTCCATGTTCGCAAGCTCGACCAGCGGCATCCGCCGATCCATCTCATCGTCATCGGCGGGCGCTGCGCCCGTGTCCATCAGGCAGAGGCCATTGATGCGCTGTCCATCCAGCCGGCAAGCGGCCAGCGCCGCGCGTCCGCCCATGGAAAAGCCGATGAGCGTGACCGGTCCTGCGAAGATCGACAGGGCGATTTCAGCCATCTCGTCGATGCTCTTGGCTTCGGAGAAATCAGCGATGGCGACATCGGCAATGGGAACAAGCGCGGCAGCCTGACGGGCGAAAACCGTCGCATCGCACAGAAGGCCGGGCATGAAAACGATTTTGCGGCGGGCCATGGTGTTGCTCAATCTGGTTTGATGTTGGCGCGCTTGATCAATGCGCCCCAGCGCTGGATTTCGGCGGCGATGTAATTGCCGAAGGCATCGGGCGCATTGACGATGATATCGGCGCCTTCCTTGGCAAGGCGTTCGACATTTTCCGGCGCGGACATGCCCTTGCGGATCTCGGCGTTCAGCCGCGCGACGATGGTGGCGGGCGTGCCTGCGGGAACGACGATGCCATACCACTGCGAGGCTTCGAAACCCGGCAGATCGGCTGCTTCGGCCACGGTCGGAATGTCAGGCAAGGTCGCAAGACGTTTTGCGCCCGAAATTGCCAATGGGCGCAGCTTGCCAGCCTGAATATGCGGCAAAAGCACCGGTGCGCCGGTAAAAGCCATGCTGATCCGCCCGGCGAGCAGGTCAGTCACCGCCGGCGCCGTGCCCTTGTAGGGGACGTGAACGAGGTCGATACCCGCCGCATCAGCCAGCGCGACCGTGGCGATATGGGCAGCGCTGCCATTGCCGCCGGTGCCATAGGTCAGGGTGCCGGGGTTCGCCTTGGCATAGGCGATCAGTTCCTTAAGGTTCCTGGCGGGAATGGACGGATGGACAACGAGCAGATTATGCACCGCCGCGATCTGGCTGACGGGCATGAAGCTTGTCAGGGGATCATACGCGAGGTTGACATAGAGCGTCTTGTTCACGGCCAGCGTGCCGATGTGGCCCATCAGCATGGTGTAGCCGTCGGGCGCGGCGCGGGCGACCAATTCGGCGCCGATGGAGCCGCCGGCACCGGGGCGGTTTTCGACAACCACGGATTTGCCGAGCGCGTCGCCAAGTTTCTGCGAGAGCACGCGGGCGAGAATGTCGGTGGAGCCGCCGGGGGTGAAAGGCACCACCAGGGTCAGCGGTTTCTGTGGCCAGTCGTCCGTCTGGGCCCACAGGGGCAGGGCAGTCAGGCTTGCGGCGGTGGCAAGCAATGCACGGCGGTCGATCATCACGAAGCTTCCCTTTGGCCGTTGGTCCTTATTCCAGCAACAGCATGTCCGTGGGGGCGAAGGACACGCTGATCTTGTCCCCCACCGCCGGCGGCCTCTGGCTGGGCTGATTGAAGGTATCCATGGAGAAGGTCTGTTCGGCAAGCTGAATGCGCAGTCGGACAATGGAGCCGAGAAAGGTCACTTCGCCGATTGTTCCGGACAGGCGGTTCGGGCCGCTCTCGCCGAGGGAAAAGGCTTCGGGGCGCAACGCGATACCGAGGGTGGTGCCTGCCGGTCTGGCGGCAAGATCGGGTGCGATGACCGGCTGGCCATCGAGCAAAAGAATATCCTTGCCGCTTTCGGCGATACGCGCATTGAACGTGCTCAGGGTGCCGACGAAATTGGCGACGAAGCGACTTTTCGGGCGGTTGTAGATATCAAACGGCGTGCCGACCTGCTCGACACGGCCATCGTTCATCACCACGATGGTGTCGGAAATCGACAGCGCTTCTTCCTGGTCATGGGTGACGAAGACGGTGGTGATGCCGAGGGCGCGCTGAACGGCGCGGATTTCCTCGCGCAGCGAAACACGGATTTTTGCATCAAGCGCGGACAGGGGCTCATCGAGCAGCAGCACCTGCGGATGCACCGCCAGCGCGCGGGCGAGCGCGACGCGCTGCTGCTGACCGCCCGAAAGCTGGTAGGGGTAGCGCTTGCCGAGGTCCGGCAGCTTGATCAGCGCCAGCATTTCGGTCACCCGCCCCGCGATCCCAGAGGCCGGTTTGCCGGCGACCTTGAGCCCGAAGGCGATGTTTTCCGCGACGGTCATGTTGGGAAAAAGGGCATAAGCCTGAAAAACCATGCCGACATTGCGTTTTGCCGGCGGCAGGTCCGTCACGTCCGTGCCATCGATCAGGATCCGGCCGGCGCTTGCCTTCTCGAACCCGGCGAGCATTCTGAGAGCCGTGGTTTTGCCGCAACCCGAGGGGCCGAGCAGCGACAGGAAAGCGCCGCGTTCAATGCCAAGGTCAAAATCGTGCACGACCGTGTTGGCGCCGAAGGTCTTCCTGAGATGGTCGAGGCGGATGAAGCTCATGGTATCTCAACGGGCGCGGTCATTGCGCGGGTTCTGGCGGCACCGATCAACTGGATCAGCCCCATGCAGGCCCAGGTGACCAGGAAGGCAATGATGGCGAGGGCCGCGGGCTCATAGGCGCGGTTGGCGCCGACCAGTTGCAGGTAGGGGCCGAAGGCCGGACGGTTCAGCAGGCTGGCGATGGTGAATTCGCCGATGACAACGGCGAAGGTGAGAAAGGCGCCGGAGAGGATGGCGGAGGTCAGGTTCGGCAGGATGACGCGGAAGAGGATGGTGGCCCAGCCCGCACCGAGGCTCTCGGCGGCTTCGGTGAGGGTGCGCACGTCAATGGCGCGCAGGCCGGTGTCGACCGAGCGGTACATATAGGGCAGGGCGAGGGTGCAATAGCCGCAGGTAAGCAGGATGTTGGTGGCCATGGGCGTGGCGGTGAGCGGCAGCCAGCTCGCCGAACTGTAAAGGTTGAGGTAGCCGAAGACGAGCACGATGGCCGGAATGACCAGTGGCAGCAGGGTGATGAACTCAACGAGCGGGCGCAGTTTCGGCAGGCGCAGCTGCACCCAGTAGGCCGTCGGCACCACAAGCAGCGTCAGGAGCACGATGGTCGCGACCGCCAGCGAGGCGGAGAACAGGAAGGACTCCTGAAAACGCGCATCGGCAAAGACAATGCGATAGGCCTCGAAGGAGTATTCGCCGCGCTTGAGGCGAAGGGAGAACTCGAATGTCGCGATGAGCGGCACGAGAAAATAGAGGCTCGCCAGCCCCATCACGATCCAGGACTGGAGGCGCGGCCGGTTCATGCCTTCACCCAGCGGTCAGCGCGGGCGCGCAGCCAGAGATAGGCGAAATTCGAGGCCGAGGTGATCGCCACCATGCCAAGGGCCAGCGCATAGCCGAGATTGGGATTATGCAGCACATCGCCACGGATCTGGGCATAGAGCAGGATCGTGATGATGTTCAGCGAAGAGCCGGTGAGCGCGTAGGCGGTCGCGATGGCGCCGAAGGCATTGGCAAAGAGCAGGATTGCAGCACCGAGGATCGAGGGCCAGAGGATCGGTAGGGCGATCATGGTCCAGTATTGCCGGGTGCTGGCGCCCAAAATGGCGGAGGCCTCACGCCACTCCTTCTTCAACCCGTCGAGTGCCGGGGTGAGGATGAGCACCATCAGAGGGATCTGGAAATAGAGGTAGGTCAGCGTCAGGCCCCAGAAGCT
>JAIUNP010000171.1 GCA_020161975.1 Pseudomonadota bacterium | reverse complement strand
CTTGACGGCATCCGGATGCGGGCGTTCGGGCAGGGGTTGGCTGATGATGAGGCGCTCCAGCGGATGGGTGAGGGCGAGTTGCTCCGGCTGATTTTCACGCCGGGATTCTCGACCGCCGGGCGCATCACCAATCTTTCGGGGCGCGGGGTGGGGCTGGATGCAGTGCGCACCAGCATTGAGGCCATCGCCGGTACCGTGGATGTCATCAACAGGCCCGGACGCGGCACCAGCGTCGTTCTCAGGATGCCGCTGACGCTGGCGGTGGCGGCCGTTCTGATCGTGGAAGCCGGCGGGCAGATGTATGCGTTGCCGCAGATCGTGATCAGTGAATTGGTCCGGCCCCAACCGGAGGGCGAGATCCGGCTGGAGTGCCTTGGCGATACCGCCATGCTGCGCTTGCGCGAACGGCTCGTTCCGATCATCGACCTTGGCGAAACGCTCGGCGCGGGCCGGACGCCGGGCCAGGCGTTTGTCATTGTTTGCGATGTCGGCCACCGGCGCTTCGGGTTGCTGGTCGATGCCGTTCACCAGACGGAAGACGTGGTGGTGAAGCCGATCCCCACACGGCTGCGGCACATTCCCTATTTTTCGGGTGCAACCATCCTGGGCGATGGATCGGTCATCCTGATCCTCGAACCGACCGGATTTTTCAGCAAAGTCGGGGCGGGGACGGATGGGGCCGCGCAGGAAGGCGACGTTCGGTCCGTACCGGCGCCGGAAGCCGATGCGACTTCGCTTCTGCTGTTCCGTGCTGGCGATGAGCGCAGCCGTGCTGTGCCGCTGGCGCTTGTCTCTCGGCTGATCGAGGTAGACGCCAGTCATATCGAACAGCTGGGCGCCGAGCCGGTGGTCCAGTATGACGGTGCGCTGCTGCCGATCCGGTTGGCGGACCCGGCGATGAGCCTGCGCAGTGAAGGGATGCAGCCCATTTTTCTGCTGCACCTTGCGAACAAACGATTCGGCGTCGCTGTCGATGAGATTGTCGATGTGATCGAGGCGCCGCTGCGTATTGAACTGTCCGATGCCATGCCTGGTTATCTTGGCAGCGCCATCATTCAGGGGGCGACCACCCCGGTTCTGGATGTCGCCGCGCATATTACTTGCGCTGGCGAGCAGAGGACCTTGATCGAGAATTCGGTCCTGCTGGTAGAGCCATCGGCCTTTTTTGAAGCGCTGCTGCTGCCGATCCTTGAAGGGGCCGGCTTTGCGGTACGGGTTGCCAAATCGGCCGGGACAGCGCGCGTTCTGGCCGCAGACAACGGATATGCTCTGGCGATCATCGATCTTGACCAGGCGGAAGGGTTCGACCTCGCGCAGGAATGGAGCGGCGGGGCCATGGATCAGGGCATGGGCTTGATCGGAATTGCGACGCGGCCGGGGCCTGCGCTTCAACGTGCCGCGCGGCAAAGCGGCGTTGCGACCGTGATCGCCAAATTCGACCGGCGGGCGTTGCTGGCCACGCTCGGCGCCGGCCTGCCAACCGTTGAGGTGGCGGCATGAGCGCGGTCGCGATCGATAGTGCCGAAACATTCGTGACCCTGCGCCTCGCCGGGCAGTTGATCGGCCTGCCGATCGGGCAGGTGCGCGATGTGTTCCAGATCGGCAGCGTGACGCCGATCCCGCTGGCCGGGCAAAGCGTGCTGGGGCTTGCCAATCTCCGGGGGCGGATCGTGCTGCTCTATTCTCTCGCCGGGTTGATCGGCCTGCCGGAAGGCGCGCCGCGGAAAGGGCCACGCATGGCTGTTTCGGTGCAATGGCGGGGCGAGAGCCTTGGCATCCAGATCGATGAGATTGGCGATGTTCTGGTGCTGCCGGCCGGCTCCGGTCAGCCACTGCCCGCCCAATTTGATCGAAGCTGGCTGCGCCATGCCCGGCGCATCCATACGCTTGCCGACGAACTGATGATCGAACTCGACCTTCCCTCGTTGCTTGAGACTCCGCCGGTTCTGGCGGCCTGACTTTCAAAGGAGACTGCCTTGTCCAAACAATGCATCGTAGCTGATGATTCCAGCGTGATCCGCAAGGTTGCCCGCCGCATTCTTGAGGGACTGAATTTCGAGGTTCTGGAGGTCGAGGACGGCAAGCAGGCGCTTGATGCCTGCCGTAACCGGATGCCGGAGGCCGTGCTGCTCGACTGGAGTATGCCGGAGATGGACGGCTATCAGTTTCTCGAACAGCTGCGCCGGGTTGAAAGCGGGCCGAAGCCGAAAATCGTGTTCTGTGTGACCGAGAACGATGTCGCGCAGATTGCCCGCGCCATTCATCTGGGGGCGGACGAGTTCGTGATGAAACCGTTTGATCGCAAGATCCTCACGGACAAGTTCGTGCAGGTCGGGCTGATCTGAGGTCGGCCTGTCCGTGCTGACATCCGCATTCGATGCGCATCATCTGTTCCCGGCGCGCAGGATACGCGTGGCGGTGGTGGATGATTCGGTCGTTGTGCGCGGATTGTTTGCGCGCTGGCTCACTGAAATGCCTGAGGTGGATCTGGTAGGCGTCCACCGTAACAGCATCGAGGCGTTGCGCCAGATGCCATCCTGCCGGCCCGATGTCGTTCTGCTCGACATTGAAATGCCGGAAATGGACGGGCTGACGGCCTTGCCGCTGTTGTTGCAGGCGGTGCCGGAAGCGCGCGTTCTTGTAGTGTCCGCGCTGACGATCCGGGGCGCGGACCTGACGTTGAAGTGCCTCATGCGCGGGGCGAGCGACTATCTTTCCAAGCCGACGACCATGGCAAAGGTGAGCACCACGCCCGCCTTCAAGCAGGACTTGCAGGCGCGGGTGCGGGCGCTTGGCAACCGGGTGGAACGCCGGAGCGTAGCCTATCCCGGCCCCTTGCCGCCGCCTGTCAGGGCGCCACGGGATGCGACGCCGCAACTGCTTGTGATCGGTGCATCAACCGGCGGTCCGGCTGCAATCACGGCGCTGCTCGCGCAAATTCCCGAGGTGCTGCCTGGTTTGCCGGTGGTGGTCGGCCAGCACATGCCGGCGACCTTTACCACGCTGTTCGCTGACCATCTGCGTCGCCACGCCCGGCTCGATGCCTGTGAAATCAGCGGCGGTGAGGTGTTGCGGCGCGGGGTCATCCATGTGGTGCGGGGTGATGGCAGCGTCCTGATCGAGCGCGCCGGCGCCCATTTTGTTGCACGCAGGGGGCCGGGCACGACCATGGCTCTGCATCCGTCCATCGACCTGATCTTTGCCAGTGCTGCGGATGCGGCCGGCCCTGCGGCACTGGGGGTCATTCTGACAGGTGCGGGCAATGACGGCGCGGCCGGGGCGGCCCGGATCGTCGCTGCCGGCGGAGCCGTTTTTGCGCAGTCGCCGGAAAGTTGCACGCTCAGTGCCATGCCAAGCGCGGTCTGCGATGCAGGCCTTGCGAGTGTGGTTGGCGACATCGCCGCGCTCGGGCGATCCATCAATCGTCATTGCCGCCCGATTGCCCGCGACTGACAACACCGGATTGTCTGCCACCTCGAACAGCTGCGATGGCTTGTTGCGATGGCTTGGCCGGCCCTTCATGAAAAAGGGCCCGTCCTGAGACGGGCCCTGAGAGACGACTTCGAGGCTGCGAGCCGGGAACAGGCCGATCAGGCCGGAATGCGTTCGTCCGCGTCTGTCGGCTCGCGCAGCACATAGCCGCGGCCCCAGACGGTTTCGATATAGTTGCGGCCTTCGGACGCATTCGCCAGCTTTTTGCGCAGCTTGCAGATGAACACGTCGATGATCTTGAGTTCCGGCTCGTCCATGCCGCCATAAAGGTGGTTCAGGAACATTTCCTTGGTCAGCGTAGTGCCGCGACGCAGGGAAAGGAGTTCGAGCATCTGATATTCCTTGCCGGTCAGATGCACACGGTTGCCGGAGACTTCCACGGTCTTCTGGTCGAGGTTGACCAGGAGATCGCCGGTCTGGATGACCGACTGGGCGTGACCCTTGGAGCGGCGGACGATTGCATGGATGCGGGCAACCAGCTCATCCTTGTGAAACGGCTTGGTGAGGTAGTCGTCGGCGCCGAAACCGAGGCCCTTCACCTTGTCCTCGATGCCGGCCAGGCCGGAGAGGATCAGAATTGGCGTCTTGACCTTGGCGACGCGCAGCGAGCGCAGCACCTCGTAACCCGACATGTCAGGCAGATTCAGGTCAAGAAGGATGATGTCGTAATCGTAAAGCTTGCCGAGATCGACACCCTCTTCACCGAGATCGGTTGTGTAGATGTTGAAATTCTCGGATTTGAGCATCAGTTCGATGCTTTGCGCCACGGCGCTGTCGTCTTCAATCAGGAGAACGCGCATAAGTTAGGTCCCCAAACCATGTGTTTCCCGAACCCGGCCCAATCACGCAGCGACGCCAGATCGTGTCACTCGCGACTCGACAGGTTTCACCCTCGAAAAGCTCGCGACACATTTGTTACCTGCAACTGGTTAACAAAAGCTGATTCGATAACGCAAGGGGGAACGCGAAAGAACGTCAAAAACCTTGGTAAGTGCCCGTAGTCATTCGATTTTTTGCCGCAAAAAATGCTAATAATTCACATTAAGAAAATGCGTTAAGCGACTCTTGCGACTCATGGGTTTGGAGATTTTCCCCCGATTTGTGCGCCATTGCGGGGCATCCGGGGGGAGGGGGGACGTTAAGCCCGGGTTGCCAAATCCTTTCGCGAAACCGTCAAAAAGCGGTTAAATTGATGCGAATCAGCGAGGGAGGTGGGCCGTGATTACGGAAACGCTCCTTGGACTTGTGGAAGACGAGCAGCCTTTCATCGTCTTCGGGCGCGTGCAGGGTGTGCGCGGGCTTCTGGTCGAGATTGCCGGCCCGTTGTCCCAGATGGACATCGGCAGCCGGGTTGTGATCGAGACGGGCGATATGCCCTCGGTTCCCTGTGAAGTCATCGGATTCGAGCGCGATGCGGCGCTTGCGATGCCGTTTGGCAGTCTGACCGGCGTTCGGCGTGGCTGCCGGGTGGTCGTCCAGTCGCGACGGGGCGCTGTGCGGCCTTCAACTGCCTGGCTCGGGCGGGTGATCGACGCTTTCGGGGTGCCGATCGACGGGCAGGATGAGCCGGCGCCCGGCGCACTCAGCTATTCCCTGCACAGTGATCCGCCGGCGGCCCATCGCCGGCAGCGCCTTGGCCAGACGCTGGATCTCGGCGTGCGAGTGCTCAATTCCTTTCTGCCGATGCGGCGCGGGCAGCGGGTGGGGCTGTTCGCCGGCTCGGGCGTCGGAAAATCCGTGCTGATGTCGATGATCGCGCGGAATGCAGATGCTGATGTGTTCGTCATCGGGCTGATCGGCGAGCGCGGGCGAGAGGTCAGCGAGTTCATCCAGGATGATCTTGGCGAGGACGGGTTGAAGCGCGCTGTCGTGGTCGTGGCGACCTCGGATGAATCGGCGCTGACCCGGCGGCAGGCGGCCTACATGGCGCTGACCGTGGCCGAGTATTTCCGGGATCTGGGCAAAAACGTCGTGCTGATGATGGACAGCGTGACGCGATTTGCCATGGCGCAGCGCGATATCGGCCTTGCCATGGGTGAACCACCGACCACCAAGGGCTATACGCCCACCGTGTTTGCCGAACTGCCGCGCCTGCTGGAACGGGCCGGCCCCGGCGAGGGCGAAGGCAGCATCACCGCCTTTTTCACGGTGCTGGTGGATGGTGATGACCATAACGAGCCCGTCGCTGATGCGGCGCGCGGCATTCTCGATGGGCATGTGGTGCTTGAGCGGCAGATTGCCGAGCGCGGGCGCTATCCGGCTGTCAATATCCTCAAGTCCGTTTCGCGGACCATGCCGGGTGCGTGTGATCCGATATTCCTGCCCTCCGTGAAGGAGGCGAAGCGGCTTGTTGCGACCTACACGGATATGGAAGATCTCATCCGGCTGGGCGCCTACAAGTCCGGCACGAACCCCGAAGTGGACCGCGCCATCCGCGCGCATGACGCAATCGAGGCTTTTCTTTCTCAAGGTAAGGAAGAATCAACCTCCTTGAGTGAGAGTTATTGTCGTCTCGCGGACATTGTAAACGGACTCGGCTAACGGCGGAGACGCCCTGAACCCGACCAGAGTAAGAGTAGAGTAAGGGGCCATGAAGTCGCGCGAAGCTTTATTGAAATTCAAACGCTTCCAAGTGGAAGAACGTCGTCGCCGCGTCGCTCAGATCGAGGCGATGATCAACGAGTTTGCCCGCATGGCGGGTGATCTTGACCGGGAAATCGAGGCGGAAGAGAAGCGGGCCGGTATCTCCGACCCTGGGCACTTCGCCTATCCGACCTATGCGAAGGCGGCACGCGTCCGCCGCGACAATCTGATCAACTCTTCTGCGGAGTTGAAGGATCAGCTTGACGATGCCAAGGGTGCGCTCGAAATCGCGTTCGAGGACCTGAAGAAGGTCGAAATCCTCGATGATCGCGAAAAGGCTGCGGAGCGGGCGGAAATCGCCCTGCGTCAGCAGATGGAAAGCGACCGCGCTGCTGCGCGGATGCGGTTTGTCGCCTCGCGGGCCTGACAGAATTCAGCCATGTTCGACAAAAGGCCGGGAGCAATCCCGGCCTTTTGCTGTTTCAGGGCTTGATGAGCATTGGCACATGGGGTGCTGCGCCGGTGGGCAGGAGCCCCGCCAGACGCGGATCGGGCACAATCTCGATGGCCTGGGATTGCACTTCAAAGCCCATGCGCCGGTAAAACCCCAAAGCCGCCGGATGATCGAAGGTGCAGGTGTTCACCGTCATCCGACGCGTACCGCGACGGGCGGCTCGCGCCAGCGCAAAACGGATGAGTTCTTCGCCCAGCCCCCTGCCCGTGTGGTGTTCAAACAGACCGAGAAAGGCAAGGTCAGCCGCAGGTTCGCGAAAATCGAGTTCGAGAAGGCCGATATCGATATCGGTGTCCATGATCGCGTAGGCTTCCACCCGCGCATCATCGAGAATGGTGGTGCGCGCTTCCGGCGTCAGCATGAGCCGTGACCACCAGAGCCAGCGTGTGCCCAGAACCGTGAAAATGGCACGATAACGCGTTTCCTGCCGGCCATTGAGCCGGGTCAACGTGACGGATAACGACGGTTCTGAACGATCGACGGGCACATCGCGGGCGAGATAGGTCTTGATGGCTGCGCAACGGCCTGGCGGCAGGGGGGTGATGCCGTCCAGAGAAGCGACAAGCGTCGGTGTCGTCATCGGTCATCAAGCTCCCGCAATACGTTTGCCATAATCGTTTTCCATATCTGCTTCGCGTCCCGCTTGCATCCTGACATAACCTGTGCAGGAAGATTTGCCGGGACATTCGACGGACGGGCTACAATTTCATGCAGCGTATCAAGGATTTCATCTGGCCCGTGATCGGTCTGATTGCGGTGGTCCTCTCCGTCGACGCGCTTTACGGCAAGCTCTATCAGGAGGCGGCCAGCCATCCCGAGGTGGCGGCCCAACTGGCGGCAGCCGGCTGGTGGGACAGTCTCAAGATCATTGCGTCGGTGATCGGTGGCAAACTGGCTGCAATTCCGCTGCATGGCTATGTACTGGCGTTGATGTCGACGCTTGCCGCCTATGCGGCACTTGCCTGGTATGACCGGATCGCGTTGCTGCATCTCAACAGGGAAAAGGGTATTTCCTGGCTGTTCGTGGCGCTCTGTTCGTTCACAACCTATGCGCTGTCACACAACATCGGGGCGTCGGTGGTTTCTGGCGGAGCGGTGCGATATCGCGCTTATACCTCCAAGGGGCTGTCGGCAGCTGAAGTCGCTGTTCTGGTGGCGCTCTGCTCGTTCACTTTCGCCTATGGCACGATGATCCTCACGGGCATCGTTCTGGTGGGAGAGCCGGAAATTCTGCGCCCCCTGCTGGCCAAGACCGCGCACGCCGCGGCTGACCTGATGACGATCCGGATCATTGGCGCTGTCCTGCTCATTCTGTGCGCGCTTTATCTTCTTGGCTCATGGATGCAGTTCAAGCCGCTGACGATCCGCGGTTTCCGTCTTGAATATCCCCGGCTTCCCGTAGTTCTGCGTCAGCTTGTGGCGGCGCCTCTGGAATTGATCGGGGCTGCGGGCATCATTTATTTCGCCATTCCCGAAGCGGTCAATCCAGGGTTTTTCGTGGTGCTGGGCGCGTTCCTGCTGTCCTTTTCCGCCGGGTTGCTGGCGCAGGTTCCCGGTGGTGTCGGTGTGATGGAGGCGGTTTTCATCGCCGTGATGCCAAACGTTCCGGCGTCCAGCGTCTTTGCG
>JAIUNP010000170.1 GCA_020161975.1 Pseudomonadota bacterium | reverse complement strand
ACGCCCTTGGAAGAGACGGTGGCCGCGTTGGGGGATCTGATTCGCGCAGGCAAGATCCGTTATTTCGGCGTCTCGAATTTCCGCGCCTGGCGCATGGCCCGCATCGCGGAGATTTGTGATCGTCTCAACGTGCCCCGGCCCGTTGCGGTGCAGTCGCCCTACAGCGCCGTGACGCGCGGAATCGAAACCGAGGTGATTCCCTGTGCCAACCATTACGGCATGGGCGTGATTGCCTATTCGCCGCTGGCGCGCGGTGTGCTGACCGGGAAGTATCGCGCCGAGATGCCGCCCGCCGAAGGAAGCCGCGCCGCCCGTGCTGACAAGCGCCTGATGGAAACCGAATTCCGCGCCGAATCCTTCGCCATCGCCGAACGCTTGTTGGCCCGCGCCGAGGCAACCGACCGCAGTGCGACCGATTTTGCGGTGGGCCGGGTGCTCGCCAATCGACTGGTGACGGGCGCGATTGCCGGGCCGCGCACGCTGGAACAGTGGCAATCCTATGTTGCGGCTTGCGACAAGCCGTTCACAGCAGAGGACGAGGCGTTGGTCAGCAGTCTCGTTGCGCCGGGCCACGCCTCGACGCCGGGCTATACCGACCCGGCCTACCCTGTGACGGGGCGCGCGGTCTGACGCGCGGCATAAATCCCTTGCAGCGGTCGGATTCTGCCGTCACACTCGGTTTTTAGTCAGCAGCGGAAGGGGCTTCTGATGACTGGGAACAGGTCTGGCCATATCCGGCTGAACTCCCACCCCGGCGCCACCGCGCCCTCCCGGTTCAAATTGCACTGGGGCGCGCCCACGGCGGAGGAGCGCGGACCGATTGTCGCCACCGTCAATGCCGGCACGGACCGCAACGCCATCGGCGCCCATGGTGGATCGTATTCGCTCTATCGCGCGCTGGCGGTTTCAGCGGGCGCCATGAACCCCATCGCCCGCCCGGACCTGACCAACACCCATCCGGTGGTGGAAATCGGGCCGTTCCCGCAGTGGTCTGAGCCGGGGCGCATCGTCTCGCTCGATCCCTGGGGCCATATGGTGCCGCAGGCCTTTCGCAAGGAACTGGCGGAGGGCATTGACATCCGCCCCTCCATCGCGGTCACGAAGGCGCGGCTGACCGTGCCCGAACTGAAGGGCCGGCTGAAGGTCGACGGCAAGATCGTGCGCGAGGAAGGCGATATCGCCGCCGTAAAGATTGCCATCGATCCGGTCTGGTATCTGCCCGGCATCGCCGAGCGCTTCGGTGTTGCGGAAACAAAATTGCGCCGCACGCTCTTCGAACAGACCGGCGGCATGTATCCCGAACTCGTCACGCGGCCAGACCTGTCGGTGTTCCTGCCGCCGATCGGCAACACGACGATCTATCTCTTCGGTGATGTGTCGAAACTCGGACAGGAGCGCACCTTCATATCGGGCCGCTTGCATGATGAATGCAATGGTTCGGATGTGTTCGGCTCGGATATCTGCACTTGCCGGCCCTATCTGGTCCACGGCATCGAAGAAGCCGCGCACGATGCGCAGAAGGGCGGCATCGGCTTCATCGTCTATAATCGCAAGGAGGGCCGTGCGCTGGGCGAGGTAACGAAGTTCCTCGTTTATAACGCCCGCAAGCGGCAGGACGGCGGTGATCAGGCCGCGACCTATTTCGAGCGCACCGAATGCGTGGCCGGTGTGCAGGATGCGCGCTTCCAGCAGTTGATGCCCGACGTGATGCACTGGCTTGGCGTGCGGCGAATCGACCGTTTCATGTCGATGTCGAATATGAAGCACGATGCACTGGTGGAGGCAGGAATCGCGATTGGCGAGCGTGTGCCGATCCCCGCAGATCTGATCCCCGAAGATGCCTCGGTCGAGATGGAAGCGAAGAAAGCGGCGGGGTATTTCACGCCCGGCGCTGCGCCGACGGCTGAGGATTTGAAGAAAACCGTTGGCCGCAAGATCGAAGAGTTCTGATGGTGACGGCCTGATCATGACTCCTGCCCAAGCGCTTCTCACCCCTGCCGCCGTGCGGGCCCGTGCCGCTGAAATGCTCCGGCTCGGCCTTGACGGACAACTGGCAGCCTTCACCGTCAACCGCGACCGCCTGCCGGCGACGGCGGCGCGCGTGGTCGAAACGATCCGCCGCAATTATCCGACGCTGGACATTCCCTTCCACGCGCGCTGGCGGCATTTCACCTTCGGTGGACACGACCTCTGGTCCGACATCGCACCGACCTTTGGTGACCCGGCAGAACGGGCGCGCGCGGCCTTCGATCTCGCTATCGTCAGTGTGCTGCTCGATGCAGGTGCCGGCATGGCCTGGCGCTTTTCCGATCCTGGCCTCGGGCTTGTCTCCTCCCGTTCCGAAGGGCTGGCGCTGGCGTCGTTCCGCATGTTCGAGAGCGGCGCGTTTTCAGCCTACCATGGCAAACCGCTGCGTGCGGATGCGGCGCGGCTTTGCCTGCTCGAACCCAGAGACATTGCCGCCGGCTTTCAGGTCTCCGAGACGAACCCGCTGGTGGGTGTCGAGGGGCGTGCGGGATTGCTGAACGCGCTGGGACGGGCCGTCGCGGCATTGCCGGGCGGGCGGCCAGGCGGGCTCTTCGACATTCTCGTGCGGCAGGGCAAAGAGGTGGCCGCCCCAACGATCCTCGCAGCGGTGCTGGAATATCTCGGGCCGATCTGGCCGAGCCGCATCGTGCTGGAAGGCCTGCCGCTGGGCGATACCTGGCGGCATCCGCTGATTGCCGGCGGTGATCCTTCAACGGCCGGGCTCGTACCCTTCCACAAGCTGTCGCAATGGCTTAGCTACTCGCTGATTGAACCTTTGCAGGCGGCGGGCTGCCGCGTCACCGAAGTCGATGGACTGACTGGCCTGCCGGAATATCGGAACGGTGGCTTGTTCGTGGATATGGGGGTGCTTGTCCTGCGCGATCCGTCCATGGCAAGCGCTGCAAACACGGTGGATAGTCTGCTGGTCGTCGAATGGCGGGCGTTGACGGTGGCGCTGCTGGACGAGATCGCGCCGCTGGTGCGCGCCGAACTCGGTCTGAGCGCAGAGGTGTTTCCGCTGGCACGGGTGTTGGAGGGCGGAACCTGGGCGACGGGGCGGGAACTCGCCGCCGCCGCGCGCGCCGATGGTGGCTCGCCCATTCGCATTGTCAGCGACGGGACGGTGTTCTGACCGCCCCGTCGCCAGAACCTACTTCTTGTTGTCCTTCTTGCGCGCTTCGGGATGCAGCGACTTGCCGATGATATGGGCATCATTGCCGATGACATGCGCCGCAGAACCGACGAGCATTGGATCCGGAGCGCCGACCACGGCCTGGTCCTTCAGCGGGTAGTCGAGTTCGGACAGGAAGTGCCGCATACAGGCAAGGCGGGCGCGCTTCTTGTCATCGGACTTGATGATCGTCCACGGAGCATCCGCCGTATCCGTATAGAAGAACATCGCCTCCTTGGCCTCGGTGTAGTCATCCCACTTGTCGAGGCTGGCCTTGTCGATGGGCGACAGTTTCCACTGCTTCAGCGGGTCCGTTTCCCGCGCCTTGAAGCGCGCGAGCTGCTCGGGGCGGGTGACCGAGAACCAGAACTTGAACAACCGGATGCCCGAACGCACCAGCATCCGCTCAAGATCGGGGCACTGACGCATGAACTCGAGATAGTCGGGCGGTGAACAGAAGCCCATCACGCGCTCGACGCCGGCGCGATTGTACCAGGAGCGGTCGAAGAACACGATTTCTCCGGCGGTCGGCAGGTGGCCGATATAGCGCTGGAAATACCACTGGGATTTTTCGCGCTCGGAGGGCTTTTCGAGGGCCACAATCCGCGCGCCGCGCGGGTTGAGATGCTCCATGTAGCGCTTGATCGTGCCGCCCTTGCCGGCAGCGTCGCGCCCTTCAAACAGGATGACGATTTTCTGGCCCGTTTCCTTCACCCAGTTCTGAACCTTGAGCAGCTCGATCTGAAGCAGTTGCATGTCCTTTTCATAAGCCCGGTTGCTCATCCGGTCATGATAGGGATAGCCGATTGCCTCGAACCCGCGGACCTTTTCGGGCATCGAAGGCAAATGCTGCGGACCTTGCCCTTCGGGGCGTGGCTGCCGCTCGGGCGCGGCAGGTGCAACAGGCTCGACCGACGCAACGGAGGCTGCTTTCGGAGGCACTGTCTCAGCGGCTGCCGCCGGCGCCGGCTTGGTCGTTTTGGCGGCAGGCGAAACAACAGTCAGTTTCGGGTCAGTGTTCATTCAGGAAATTCCCCTCTCTTGAAAATAACCGGCGAATTGTCGTCCGATGCTGCAATCAAGCCATGATATGGATCAACGGATTTTCGTTTTTGATTCTGGCGTTGGCAATGGAATTCTCGCCCCAGCAGGACAGTGCTTTGCAGGCCGTCAACGCCTGGCAGAAGTCGGCTGTGCGGCGCAAGGGGCCACAGGTGTTCCGCTTGTTCGGCTTTGCGGGGACAGGCAAGACGACGCTGGCCCGCCACATTGCTGAAGATATCGACGGCAATGTGATCTTCTGTGCATTCACCGGCAAGGCAGCATCCGTGATGCGCGCCAAGGGCTGCGAGGATGCGTCCACCATCCATTCGCTGATCTACCGCTCGAAGGAATCGAAGGCGGAGGAGCCGACCTTCATCCTGAACCGCCGCTCCGATGTCGCCCACGCCAAACTGGTCATCATCGACGAATGCTCGATGGTGGACGAGGAATTGGGCAACGATCTGCTCTCGTTCGGGGTGCCGGTGCTGGTTCTGGGCGATCCCGCCCAGTTGCCCCCGGTCAAAGGCGGGGGGTTCTTCACCGAACATGAACCGGACGCAATGCTGACCGAGGTGCACAGACAGGCGCGCGACAACCCCATCGTTCGCATGTCCATGACCATCCGGGAGGGAGGCACACTGGAACGGGGCATTTTTGGCGAAAGCCGCGTTGTGGGGCGCGATGACATCGACGCTGCGCAGATCATGGCTGCCGATCAGGTTCTCGTGGGCCGCAACGAGACGCGTCGCAAGTTCAACCGCCGCATCCGCGAGTTGCATGGTTATCATGACCCCTTTCCTGCCAAGGAAGAGAAGCTCGTCTGCCTGCGCAACAACCGCCAGAAGGGCCTGCTCAACGGCGAGACCTTTACTGTAAAGCTGGTCGGCGATCGCAGCGGTGGCCTTGTGAAGATGCGTGTCGCCACCGAAAGCGGCGATGGGCCGACGGTCAAGGTCTCCGTGCTGTCGGATTTCTTCGAGGGCAACGGCGAGGACATCCCCTGGCAACTCCGTCGGCATACGGATGAATTCGACTATGGCTATGCCCTGACGGTGCACAAGGCGCAGGGCTCGCAATGGGACGACGTGGTGCTGTTCGATGAAAGCTGGGCGTTTCGCGAGCATCGTCAGCGCTGGCTCTATACGGCGGTGACGCGCGCGGCCAAACGGCTGACTGTGGTGGCATGAGGTCCGTTGCCGAATCGTTCACGAGAATGACATTTTTGCAGGCTTAGCCTCGATCCATCGGGAGGTAGGCCATGGCGCGTTCAACAGAGACGGATCGGCTGATTGCCTGCCAGCGGTTCGGCCTCGGCGCGCGCAAGGGGGTGCCCCTGCCGGACCCACGCGCGGCGCTTCAGGCCGAACTGGCGACCCCTGCCGGAGCGCTGATCACCACCGATGAAATCATCGCCGCCAGCCGGACGGGCATCATCGCCGGCAGCCTTATCGACATGGGCGGCGCGGCCCCGCCGATGAGCGGGCCGGAGATGTTCGCGGTCCACCTGTCGGATGAAGCGCGGATTGCAGAAGCGCGGCGCACGCGGAAAGCCGCAGCGCAGATGGCGTCCCCTGCGATGGGCAACGACATGGGCGGCGGCGGGATGCAGGCCGGCCAGATGCAAGCTGCCCCCGCCACGACCCCGCGCCCGCCCGAGCCGCCCCGCGTAGGCGAACTGTTCTATCGCCGCGAGGCGCAGGCGCGTGTGGTTCATGCCATCCGCCAGCCGGTGGGTCTGGTCGAACGGCTGGTGATGTTCTGGTCGAATCATTTTGCTGTGTCGATCCAGAAGGGACTGCCGCTGCGGGCGCTGGCCGGCCCCTTCGAGCGCGAGGCGATCCGCCCCCATGTGCTCGGGCGTTTTGAAGACATGCTGCTGGCTGTCGAGCAGCATCCGGCCATGCTGATCTTTCTTGATAACCGTGGTTCGGTGGGCCCCAATTCCCGCGCGGGCAAGAACCAGAAACGCGGCCTGAACGAAAATCTCGCCCGCGAAATCCTGGAACTCCACACGCTTGGCGTCAATGGCGGCTATGCGCAGGCGGATGTCACCAACCTTGCGCGCATCATCACCGGCTGGACCGTGGCCGGGCTGGACGCCCGCCTTGCCGCGCCAGGCGCCTTTGCCTTCAACGCCCATGCGCACGAACCCGGCGACCATGCGCTTCTGGGGAAAACCTACGGGGAGTGGGACGTGAGGCAGGGGGCCGCGGCCCTGCGCGATCTTGCCCGGCATCCGGCGACAGCGCGCTTCATCGCTGGAAAGTTGGCCCGGCATTTCATTTCCGATGATCCGCCGAAGGATCTGGTGGCCCGTCTCGAACACAGCTTTCTGGAGACGAAAGGCGATCTCCGGAAAGTAATCAGTGTGCTGATCGAAGCGGAAAGCGCCTGGTCGGTGCCACTCGTCAAATTGCGCACGCCCTATGAGCACCTCATCGCGACCTTCCGCGCCTTTGACCGGGTGCCGGAATTGCCGTGGGAAATCAACGGTGCGCTGAGCGCCGCCGGTCAACCGCTCTGGGGGCCGCATGGTCCGAACGGGTATTCCGACAGCGTGGACAGCATTGCTGCGCCCGAAGCGATGAAAACCCGGCTGGAAGCGGCTGCTGCCACGGCACGGCGCATGGGTGGTCCGATCAATCCGCTGCAACTGGCCGGGGAACTCTACGGCAGCACACTGTCCCGCGAGACACACCTTGCCATTTCCCGGGCCGAAACCAAACCGCAGGGTCATGCGATCCTGCTCATGTCCCCCGAATTCCTGAGGCGCTGACATGCTGTGCGAAACGCCGTCCCTCTCCCGTCGTGCGCTTCTGGGCGCGGGCGTCAGCTTCACCGCCTGGGCGCATCTGCCGCACTTTGTCCATGCCGCTGGCGCGCGTGATCCGCGGTTGCTGGTCGTCATTCTACGCGGCGCGCTTGATGGTCTGTCCACAGTCGCGCCGCTGGGCGATCCCGATTATGAGGCCCTGCGCGCCGGCATCGCGCTTCAGAAGGAGGGTGAACACGCCGCCTTGCCGCTGGATGGCTTTTTCGCCCTGCACCCGGCGATGCCGAATTTTGCGCGGCTCTACAGGGCTGGACAGGGGCTGGTGATTCACGCGGCGGCCTCGCCCTATCGCGAGCGCTCGCACTTCGACGGGCAGGACGTGTTGGAAACCGGCCTGCCGGGCGTGGGGCGTATTGACAGTGGCTGGCTGAACCGGGCGATGGCGGCGCTGCCGGCTGGTGAACGGATTGCCGGGCGCGGTGGTCTCGCGGTCGGCCCGACCACCCCGATCATCCTGCGCGGTGCAGCGCCGGTGCTCGGCTGGGCCCCGCCGCAGTTGCAGCCCGTCGGCGATGATCTCGCCGCCCGTGTGCTTGATCTTTACCAGCATGGCGATCCGGCGCTCTACAAGGCGCTGAAGGCCGGGCTCGACACCGACAAGATGGCGAAAGCCGGCGGTATGGACGAAAAGGCGCAGGGCGGCTCGGCCAATCCGCGCGGCATGGTGCAAGTGGCCCGGGGCGCCGGGCGCCTGATGGCAGCAGATGATGGGCCGCGTGTTGCTGTCCTCGCCTTCGATGGCTGGGACACCCACGCCAATGAGGGGGGCGCGAAGGGGCGCCTCGCCGATCTGCTCGGCGGGCTCGATGGCGCGTTTGCTGCGATTGAGGAACAGTTGAAGACGGTGTGGAAGGAAACGGCGGTTCTCGTCGTTACCGAATTCGGCCGCACGGCCCGCGTCAACGGCACCGAGGGCACAGACCATGGCACGGCGACCGTTGCGCTTCTGGCGGGCGGTGCGGTTAAGGGCGGGTGTATCATCGCCGATTGGCCCGGCCTGAAAGAAGCAAACCTGCACGAGCGCCGCGATCTCAGGCCGACCACGGACCTGAGGGCAGTCATGAAAGGCTTGCTTCAGGATCATGTTGGCTTGGGCGCGAATGTGCTCAACGCCTCGGTGTTCCCCGAAAGTGGCGCGATCCGTCCGCTCGCCGGACTGGTCGCATGAAACCAACAAAAAGC
>JAIUNP010000169.1 GCA_020161975.1 Pseudomonadota bacterium | reverse complement strand
GATGTCAGCATCGACACCGACGGCGCGGGCCTGTTCGGCCACCAGAAAGCGGTAATCGTTGCCCGAGACGATCACGGGGCGATCAAAGGCCGGTCCCTGGACACGCAGGAGCGTTTCCTGAAACAGCGAACGCTCGCCACCGAAGGCGAGAAACTGCTTGGGATAGCTGTCACGCGAAGCGGGCCACAGGCGTGTGCCGGCGCCGCCGCAAAGAATGACCGGAATGATCTTGTCAGCCACAGGAGGGACCTTGCTGCATTATATCGTCTGGTTGTAGGCGCCGACTTCGGGGTTTTCGCGAAGGACGGCATCCATCGCGCTGAACATGGCACGCATACGGGTTTCAGATACCGGACTTTCAATCACGACGACAAGTTCCGGTTTGTTGGAGGAGGCACGTATCAGCCCCCATGTACCGTCAGCTGTGCTGACGCGCACACCGTTGACAAGGTTGATGCCGGTGATGGCCACGCCCGCCAGTTGTTCGCCCGCCGCCGCCATGGCCTTGAAGCGATCCGTGATGCGGGCGATGACATCGTATTTCACCTCGTCCGCACAATAGGGCGACATGGTGGGTGTGCCCCAGGTGCGGGGCAGGTCGGCATACAGATCGGCCAGGGTGGCGCCGGGGTTTCTGTCCAGCATGTCGATAACCGCGATGGCGGTGACGATGCCGTCGTCGTACCCGCGACCGACCGGACTGTTGAAGAAAAAATGCCCGGACTTTTCGAAGCCAGCGAGAGCCTTGAGATCGCGCACGCGGCGCTTGATGTAGGAATGGCCGGTCTTCCAGTAGTCGGTTTTGGCCCCCAGTGCCGCCAGCTTCTGGTCGCTGAGATAAAGGCCGGTCGATTTGACATCGACCACGAACTGCGAGGGGCCGTGCACCCGGCTCAAATCCCGCGCCAGCATGACGCCGATCTTGTCGGCAAAAATTTCGTCGCCCCTGTTGTCCACGACGCCGCAGCGGTCGCCATCGCCGTCAAAGCCGAGGCCGACATCGGCGCCATGGGCTTTGACCGCCTCCGCCATGGCATGGAGCATTTCCATGTCCTCGGGGTTGGGGTTGTAGCGAGGGAAGCTGTAGTCGAGGCTCGTGTCGAGCGGGATGACCTCGCAACCGATCCTTTCAAGGATTTCCGGCGCAAAAGCCCCGGCGGTGCCGTTGCCGCAGGCCGCCACCACTCTCAGCTTGCGGCTGATCTTCGGGCGGTCCGTCAGGTCGCGGCTGTAGGTTTCCGCGAAATTCTCGTGAAAGGTGTAGCTGCCGCCACCGCTGAGACGATAGTCGCCATTCAGCACGATGTCGCGCAATTCAGCCATTTCATCCGGGCCAAAGGTGACGGGGCGTTCGATGCCCATCTTTACGCCGGTCCAGCCATTGTCGTTGTGCGAAGCCGTGACCATGGCGACGCAGGCGACATCAAGCGCAAACTGCGCAAAATAGGCCATCGGCGAGAGCGCAAGACCAATGTCGTGCACCCGCATCCCCGAAGCCATCAGACCGGTGATCAGGGCACTTTTGATTGCCGCGGAATAACCGCGGAAATCGTGACCGGTGACAATCTTGGGCTTCACCCCGCGCCGGTGCGCCAGCGTGCCGATGCCCATGCCGACGGCCTGAACACCCATCAGGTTGAGTTCCGGCGCCTTGCCGGACCCTGGGTGGCCGAACCACCAGCGGGCGTCATACTCGCGAAACCCGGTGGGTTTGACGAGCGGCAGGCTTTCAAAGGCCACCGTCATAGGCTTGATTGCGGCAAGCGGCTTGGGAAATGACACGGGACGTGAACTTTCTGAGAACTCAACCATAGCGGCGATACAGAAAAAACCGCCGCCTGTCAGCCTTCGCCATCGTCATACCACGTCCGACCGTCACGCTCGATCATCGCGACCGAGGCAGATGGGCCCCAGGTGCCTGCCGCATAGGGCTTCGGCGCGTCCAGCGAGCCTTTCCAGGCGTCAAGGATCGGATCGACCCAGTTCCAGGCAGCTTCCACCTCGTCGCGGCGCATGAACAGCGTCTGGTTGCCGCGCACGACATCCATGATCAGGCGCTCATAGGCATCCGGGTTCTCGACGCCGAAGCTGTCGGCAAAGCTCATGTCGAGCGGGATGTATTGCAGGCGCATCCCGCCAGGACCGGGATCCTTGATCATGATGCAGAGCTTCACACCTTCGTCCGGTTGCAGGCGGATGACAAGGCGGTTTGGTTCGATGCCGCCGGCGCTTGCGTCGAACACCGAATGAGGAATGACGCGAAAGGTGATCACGATGTCGGAAAGGCGGGTGGCCAGCCGCTTGCCGGTGCGCAGATAGAAGGGTACGCCGGCCCAGCGCCAGTTGCCGATGCCGGCCTTGATGGCCACGAACGTTTCGGTGCGGCTTTCAGGCGCGCCGAGATCTTCGAGATAGGAGGGTGCGGAAGCCCCGCCGGAGACGCCCGCCCGATACTGGCCGCGAACGGTCAACTGGTTGACGTTAGCGACCGTGATCGGGTCCAGCGACTTCAGGATCTTCAGCTTTTCGTCGCGCACGCTGTCGGCATGGAGCGTCGGCGGCGGCTCCATGGCGATAAGGCAGAGCAGTTGCAAAAGGTGGTTCTGTACCATGTCGCGCATGGCGCCAGCGGTGTCGTAATAGCCGGCGCGGCCCTGCAATCCGAGGGTTTCGGCCACGGTGATCTGCACGTTGTCGATATGCGCAGCGTTCCAGAGCGGCTCGAACATCGAATTGGCAAAGCGCAGCGCCATGAGGTTCTGCACCGTCTCCTTGCCGAGGTAATGGTCGATGCGGTAAACGCGGCTTTCAGGGAAGGCCATGGCCACGGCATCGTTGAGCGCGCGGGCGCTGTCACCATCCTTGCCGATAGGTTTTTCGATGACGACACGGGCGTCATTCTCGGCGAGGCCGTGCGATTTCAGGCGCGCGCAGATGGGGCCGAAGAGATCCGGTCCGGTGGCGAGATAATAGACCGGGATGTTGCCCTTGCCGGTCGCCATCAGTGCCGCCAGCGCATCCCAGCCGCTTTCATCCTCTGCATCGAGCGTCACATAGGTGAGGCGCTCAAGAAAGCTCTCGACCAACGCCTTGTCTGCATCGGTCAGCTTTGCATGCTGCGCCAGTGCGGTGCGGGCGAAATCGCGGAATTGCTTCTCGGTCATGGCACGGCGCGACGCGCCGATGATTCGCGCCTCCGGGGGGACCTGACCATGACGGTCGCGGTTGAAGAGGGCGGGAATCAGTTTACGCTGGGCAAGATCGCCCGTGGCACCGAAAACGACGAGGTCAAACGGCGCGACGGCAATAATCCGGGCGGCCATCAGCAATTCTCCTTCAGTGCGGTGGCGACGTCTGCGGTGGTCGGCAGGTCCGCGCCGCGTCGGGAACAGGTGATCGATGCGGCGACAATGGCATGGTGCATGATGTCGGCGATCGTCGTCTCATCGAGGTTCGCCAGCGCGGATTTCGTCAGTTTCCCGAGCGCATCCAGTCGGCTGAGCAGCGTTGCATGAAAGGTGTCGCCGGCGCCTACCGTATCGACCACGGCAACGCGCCGTCCGGGCAGGCGCAGCGTGACCGTGTTCGAGAATGCGACCGCGCCCTCGCCGCCACGCGTGACCACCACGAGTTTCGCACCCTGGGTCAGCCAGTCCCGCGCGACCGCCTCGATATCGGCACCATGGCCATAGCCGGTGGCGATATCCTCGTCGCTGGCTTTCACGATATCCGCGAGCGGCAGGAATGTTTCAAAGCGCGTGCGCCAGGCCGCGATATCCGGTGTCACGGTGGGGCGGACATTGGGATCGATGCTGATGACGCGGGCCGGCGCCTCCCGGCGGGCGAGCGTAAGATAAGTGGATCCAACAGGCTCGACCGCGAGTGTGTAGGAGCCGAAGGTCAGCGCGTTGATGTTCGATGGCAGGCTCTCGGGCAGATCGGCTTCGGTCAGCATCCGGTCGGCTTTGCCCTCGCCATGGAAGGCGTAGCTCGGCACACCGCTGGCATCCATCGCGACGACCGAAATCGTCGAAAGACGGTCGGTAACGCGGGCAAAATCAAGTGCAACACCTTCTTTGGCCAGCATGTCAGCCAAAACTGTGCCGAACTGATCCTTCGACAAGCCGCCGAAAAAGGCCGAGCGGCCGCCGAGGCGGCGGATGCCAATGGCAACATTGAAGGGCGAACCGCCAGCCACTGCCCGCGCCGGGACGTCGCCGCCCTTCGCCGGGCTCAGGAACAGGTCGACGAGCGCCTCGCCGCACACAAGGATCATTGCCGTGATTTCCCCCAACTGCAGGAACCGGCATAGTCCAGAATAGCGCGATCTGCCAAGTGGGGTTCCGAACAGGTGCGAGCCACCGCCTTGTTTTAGCCGCAAGCTGGCGAGACAGAGCGGTTGCAGCAGGAGCCTTGCAGAGGCATCATCGGATGCACAGTGATTTGCCGGGTCGATGCGCGATAACCGGAGCCCGAGATGAAGCGGTTTGGAATGCGGTTGTTGCTGGTGTTGACGGGGCTTGGCCTCATCGCATCCAGAGAGGCGGCGATTGCGCATCCACATGTGACTGTGGTGGCAAAGGCCGCCATCATGCTCGATGCCAAGGGTCAAATCACCGGCATCCGCCATGCCTGGACCTTCGACGAAGCCTATTCGGCCTACGCGACCACCGGCATGAAAACCGGCAGCGATGGCAAGGTAACGAAGCAGGAGCTTGAGGATCTTGCCAAACTCAATGTCGAATCTTTGAGTGAATTCAAATACTTTACCCAGCTCAAGCGAGGAAAGTCCGCGCTGGCCTTCGCAAGCCCGAAGGAGGGGTATTATCTTGAACACGATGGCAAGGCCCTGACGCTCCATTTTGTCCTGCCGCTTGAAAAGCCCGCAGCACTCGCCACTGGCCAAAGCCTCAGGATCGATGATGAGACCATTTTCGTTGCGTTCTCGCTGGCGCCTGATGATCCGGTGACCTTTGAGGGGCCCGCCGGGGCCTGCAAGATCGGCATCCGCCGTCCCGCCCAGTCTCTGGCGGGCAGCGCAGCGCCGATCAGCGAGGATTTCTTCAACAATCTGAAGGCTGGCTTTTCCGAGCAATACGCCAGTTCGGCCGAGATCACCTGCCCATGATCCGGCGCCCCGTAACGGTCCTCGCCTTTATGGCGTCGGCGGCACTCGTGCTGGCTGCACCGGACGTGATCGCGCAAGCCCAGAAAAGCCCGTTCGGTATCGGTGACGCCGCGCGCGACGGGCCGGCTGCCACCGGTGTCGTCGCCTGGCTGCTCGCAAAGCAGGCTGAACTGACGCGGGCGATGACCGCCGCGCTGCGTGCAGCCAACAGTGGCGCCGGGCTTGCGGCCCTTTGCACGCTGGCGTTTACCTATGGTGTGCTGCATGCCGCCGGCCCTGGTCATGGCAAGGCGGTTGTCTCGTCCTATGTCTTTGCGAACGAGCAGACCCTGCGGCGCGGCGTCGGCATCGCTGTGGCCGCTGCCTTCGTGCAGGCGCTGGTGGCGATCATGCTGGTCGTTCCCGCAGTTGTTCTGATTGGTGCGACCGCCCGGCAGATCGATGCCTCCGTACGCTGGGTTGAACTCCTTGCCTATTCCGGTATCGCTTTGCTCGGTCTTTCGCTGGTCTGGCGCAAGGGGCGAGTGCTCTTTGCCGCATCGAAGACCGCGCCGCATGTCCATGGTCCTGCCTGCCGCCATGGCCTCCATGCGCCCGGCCATGTCCATGGTCCCGAATGCAGTCACGTCCATATTCCCGATGCCGCCGCGCTCGCGGGGAGGAGAAGCTGGCAAGACATGGCTGCGGCCGTTCTTGCAGCCGGCGCGCGCCCCTGTTCGGGCGCCATCATTCTGCTGGCCTTTGCGCTGTCTTCGGGATCGGCCGCGGCGGGCATTCTGGCTGTCTTTGCGATGGCGGTCGGCACGGCCCTGACCACCGCCGGATTTGCTGCCGGTGCGGTCTTTGCGCGCTCGGTGGTCACGCGGCTGGCCGATGGCGGCGAGCGCATGGGCCGGGTCGGTCTCGTACTGGAATTTGTCGCAGCCTGTCTGGTGAGCGTCCTTGGTTTTGCCCTGCTTGCCGGTTTTGCCTCGACCGGCTGATGGATTGCCGAAAGGCTGCTTTTCCTGTAGCCAGTCCCCTCCCTTGATCTGGAACATCCGAATGTCCAAACGCCTGAACAAAACGAACCTGTGGACCATCACGGCAGTGGCCGTCCTCGTTGGCACAGAGATCCTTGCTGCGGCGCTAGCTGCCGGCTGGGCCGTCGGCGGCTTGTTCCAGTTGGGTCGGGAAGTGTCCTGGGCCATTATAGCGCTTTGCCTCGTCCTCGGCGCCTGGGCGTCTTGGCAGTTCGTCAAGAGCGCGCTCAAGGTCGAACCGATCTACGAGTAAGGCGCCTCGCCAAAACCTCCGGAGCAAGATGCGATGAAGCGGGGTCCCGATCGTCGCTGTGGGCACGCTCCCAACCAAAGTCATCGATCGCGTTATCCAGCAGGGAACAGCCATGGATCGTCGCACGCTTCTTGCCGGTCTCGCCGCAACGGGACTTCCCTCGGCTGTCTCTTGGGCGCAGGCCAGCGGGCTTGAACTCGGGCCGGAAACGCCCTTCACCTTCGACAGCCTGATCGAGCGCGCCCGCCGCAGTGCCGCAGCCGCCTATGTTGCGCCGCCGCGTCCTGCACCGGACGTTCTGGAGCGGATCGACTATGACGCCCACGGCAAGCTGCGCTACCGCACCGACATGGCGCTCTGGGGGCGCCCGCAGCAGGATGAGCGGCGCTTCCCCGTCACCTTCTTCCACCTTGGTCGCTATTTCCAGAAGCCTGTACGGATGCACGTTCTGGAGAGTGGCAAGGCGCGCGAGATCGTTTATCGCGAGGACTACTTCGACATGCCGGCGGACAGCCCGGCCAAGCAGCTGCCCAAAGGGGCAGGCTTTGCCGGTTTCCGCTTTCAGGAGCCGGTGGATGGCAAGCTCGACTGGAAGAAAAATGACTGGGTGGCCTTTCTCGGCGCGTCCTATTTCCGCGCCATCGGCGAACTTTATCAATACGGCCTTTCCGCACGCGGGTTGATGATCGACGCGGCTGTCGGTACGCCGGAAGAATTTCCCGACTTTACCCATGTCTGGCTGGAACAGGGCAAGAATGCCCATTCCGTCAGGGTCTATGCCCTCCTCGACAGCCCTTCGGTTGCTGGCGCCTACCGATTCGACATGCAGCGCGACAAGGCGGTGACGATGGAGGTCGATAGTCGGCTTTTTGTGCGCAAGCCCGTCAAGCGTTTCGGCATAGCGCCCCTGACCTCGATGTACTGGTTCTCCGAGACCGCCAAACCGACCGCGGCCGACTGGCGACCCGAAGTGCATGACAGCGATGGTCTTGCTATCTGGACCGGGGCCGGCGAGCGGATCTGGCGCCCGCTGAACAATCCAGCCCATACGATCGCCTCAGCCTTCGGTGACACCAACCCCAAGGGCTTTGGTCTGCTCCAGCGCGACCGGCTGTTCGATCATTATCAGGATGGCGTTTATTACGAACGCCGTCCGAGCCTCTGGATCGAGCCGCTGGGCGACTGGGGCGAGGGGGCGGTGCAACTTGTCGAAATCCCCACCGACGATGAAATCCACGACAATATCGTCGCCATGTGGGTGCCCGCCCGTCCGGCGGTGGCGGGACAGGTGGTCGATCTCAGCTACAAGATGCACTGGCTGGCCGACGAGCCCTATCCGACGCCGCTCGGCCGCTGCGTCGCCACGCGCCTCGGCAATGGCGGCCAGCCGGGGCGTCCGCGCCCCAAAGGCGTGCGCAAGTTCATGGTCGAGTTTCGCGGCGGGCCGCTGGCGAGCCTGCCCTTCGGCGTCAGGCCGCAGCCGGTGCTGACCGCCTCACGCGGGGAATTTTCCTATGTCATGACGGAGGCCGTGCCCAACGATGTCCCCGGGCACTGGCGCGCGCAGTTCGATCTCACCGTCACGGGCGCGGAGCCTGTCGAGATGCGCTGCTATCTCAAGGCGGGCGACCAGACGCTGACCGAAACCTGGGCCTATCAATATCATCCGGTCTGAGCCGCGCTCAGAAATCCACCGCGATCCCCTTTCGCTCCCAGTCGCCGTAGCGAATGGCCTCCGGGCCGTCGCGCCCGCCCTTCTCCTTGGGCAGCAGAAGAGCTTCCGCCTTCTCGCGTCGGGCCTGCGCCTCTTCCAGCGCGCGGCGCGCGGCGGGCGACAGCGCCTTGCCGGGCGCGGCGC
>JAIUNP010000168.1 GCA_020161975.1 Pseudomonadota bacterium | reverse complement strand
GGGCGCAGATCGACCTCGTCCTGGAAGGCACGTGTGCCGTAGAGCTGAAGCTCCTGAAGCGCCCAGGCGGTCTGGGAAAGGGCGGGGCTGCGGTCGAACTCTTCGCTCTGGAATTGGGTCGTCATGGTCTTTTGCCTCCGGCTGCTCAGGCCCGCGCGACATCCCGCGCGGCCTTCATGGGCTGCGAAAGCCGTGGGAGGGGACGCCCCTTCACCCCCTCTTTGGGGCCGGAACGCATGTGGAGGAGGACGGGGGGCGGCTGATTTGCCTGGCGATGCAAAGCGGGGGCTCGTCCCCCGCGGCGGAAATCAGTTGCCCGCCGTCCTTGAAGGGGCGGCCCCTTTGACGGCCGCCTGCCCATCTCTTGAAGGACGTGCGGGTGTCGGGCGGGTTCGACAGCCGGGAAGAGGAGAAAGACGCGCCCCTGTTCCTCAAGCGATGCTTGACCTCTGCCCCGCGCCCTGACTGCCTTTGCGCTTCGAGAGTTCAGATCGTCAGCCGATGCTGATCCTTGAGGTCGATCTGCTTTGCCAGATGCTGGCGCAGCGCCTCAACGCCGTGGGCACGGAGATCATCGTTGAAATCCCCGAGCCGCGGCTCAAGCACCCGCACGGCAATCCCAACCTCGGTTGCTCTGGCGGTCAACCTTTCCGCCGCACGCTGCCCCGCCGGATCGCGGTCGATGGCGATGTAGAGGCGCTGCAACCCTGCAGGCAACTGGACGGCTCCGAGGTGACCCGACGAGAGCGCCGCCCAGACGGGCAAAGAAGGTGCCGCCTCGCGAACGGAGAGCATGGTCTCGATGCCTTCCCCCAGCACGAGGGTTTGATCTGCCAGGGCGATCCTGACGGCATTGCCGAGGAGGTGACCCATAGCCCGCCGCGGTGTGTCGACGGCCGCCTTGTCCTGTCCGTCATACGCAAGCCAGGTACGATGCACGCCCTGCAAGGCCCCTGCCCCATCAGTGACCACCGCGATCAGTGCTGGTCGGGGGACAGGCTTGATCTGGCCCTCATCGCGATGCCAGCACTTTGGGTGGAAGCGCAGGGCCGCGCTCGGTAACGCTTGGGTGATGCCCCGGGAACGCAGGTAGGTTTCTGCCAGTGAACCCGCCAAAGGCAGCGAGGCCGCAAACAAACGCGATGCCGCTGCTGGCGTACCCGAGGGGGATTTTCGGCTGCGCGGGGAGTTGGCATCCGGGAGAACCGACTGCGGACGGCCAAGATGCATCCGTGCCTCGGCCAGAAGATCGGGAAAGCGGGTGATCCCCGTGCGTTCGCGGATGATGTCGAGGAGATCGCCGAATTCCGACGTGGCTGAATCGGTCCATTTGCCCCGAGCTCCCGGCCCCGAGGTGGGACCGGTCAGCCTGACGAACAGCGATCTCCCTGGATTGTTCTGCAGATCACCGACCATCCAGTAGGAGCCTTCCCGCCTGCCGGCGGGAAGATAATGGCGGCAAACGCTCTCGGCATTTTGCGAGAGATCCCGCAGCAGATCTTCTGTTTCCAATGACATGGCACACACGATTAACAACCTTTGCGTGCATGTAGACCCTGGATGGGGAAGCGTGCAAGCAGCTGATCGAGCACTTTCACACCGCCGGAATCGGTCGGACAGAAGAGGCGCAGCTTCCAGGCAATGATTTCCGAGAAAAAGCCATCGGCCTTGAGCCGGTCCTTCTGCGCTTCCGTGAAACCGGAGAGCTCGATCCGGTTCACCCCCATGACGCGGGACCGGTGCAACTCCATTCCTTCTGCCAGCCGCACCACGGTCTTGCCGTCCAGAACGAGGGCATGGACCTGCGCCGCCGTGAGCTTCGGCGCGTCCTCTGCCAGCGTGGTCGCGACCCAAGCGGGCGAGACACGGCGGCCGATGATGCGCTGGCCGTCATCGGTTTGGAGCCGGTAGACGCGGGTTTCGTCCTGCGGCAGTTGCTTCCAGATCGGCAGCAGCAGGCCCGCCACGATGTGCAGCGTGGTTTCCGTGAACTCCGGCACCTCGGCCAGTTCCGTGGTCCAGGCTGCGGTGAAGGCCGCCCGTTCTGCCTCAAGCCAATGGGTGTCTTCCATGATCTTGGCAGGCACAGTGCTGGCCTCGGTCGGGCGGATCAGCCGCAGGCGGGGCTCGATCGTACCATCGTCCAGCATCAGGCTGGTGGCGGGCACCTGCACCGCCGCGCGGTTTGAGCGGCTGTTGATCAGCAGGCGCGCCTTGGGGTCCTCGAGCCAGTCGAGTGCATCCGCCAGTGACAGCGGCATGTTGCGCTGCTTTTGCGCGATGCTCAGCAGTTGCGTTTCCGCGCCAGAGCCGGGGTGCGTATAGATCACCCGTGCGTCCGTCACCTGAAAGCTCTCGGCGCGCAGGGTCTCGAGCCCGAGGTCGTAGACCCCGGCTGCGATGGCGCCCTCGATGCGCTGCGCCAGAAGCTCCTCGAAAGCGGTGAACAGAATGCCCTGCATATGTATCGTCAGCGCCAGCAGGCGATTGAGGAAGGTCGTGATCGGGGGCAGGTCGTCTTTCAGCCCATTGTCATCGGTCAGGCTGAGGCCCGTCGCGTCCTCAAACGCCATCAGCGAGCAGCCCGCCACATCGCCGCGATAGAGGCGGCGGTATAGCTGGCGCAAGGCATCGCGCGCAAAGGGCGACTCGAGATTGTCCTCGGGTCGGAACAACCCCTGCCCGCCGGTCTGCCGCTGACCCCGCGTGATGGCCCCCAGTGTGTCGAGGCGGCGCGCGATGGTCGAGAGGAACCGCTTTTCCGCCTTTACATCGGTCGCCACCGGCCGGAACAGCGGCGGCTGCGCCTGATTGGTGCGGTTGGTGCGCCCGAGACCCTGGATGGCCGCATCGGCTTTCCAACCGGGTTCCAGCAGGTAGTGGACCCGCAGGCGCTGGTTCCTGGCGCCGAGGTCGGCGTGATAACTGCGCCCCGTGCCACCGGCATCAGAGAAGATCAGGATGCGCTTCTGGTCGTCCATGAAGGCGGCGGTTTCCGCAAGGTTGGCAGACCCTGCCCGACTTTCCACAACGAGGCGCGCCGCAGGACCCTCGCCCTTGCGCACAATGCGGCGCGACCGGCCCGTGACCTCGGCGACGAGGTCGGTGCCGAAGCGCTGGACGATTTGGTCCAGCGCGCCGGGCACTGGCGGAAGCGAAGCCAGATGCTCGATCAGCGCATCGCGGCGGCGCGCGGCCTCGCGACATTCCACTAGCTGGCCATCGCGCGTGACAGGCCGCGAGGAGAGGTTGCCTTCGCTATCGGTGAAGGGCTCGTAGAGTTGCACCGGGAAGGAGTGCTGCAAATAATCCAGGCAGCTCTCTCTTGGCGTGATGTCCACCCGCACATCGTTCCATTCATCCGTAGGGATGTCCGACAGGCGGCGTTCCATCAGCGCCTCGCCGGTCGAGACGATCTGGATGACGGCAGAATGCCCTGCAACCAGATCGGCGTCGATCGAGGCGATCAGGGTGGGGGTTTTCATCGAGGTCAGAAGGTGACCGAAGAAGCGCTGCTTGGCGGACTCGAAGGCCGAACGCGCGGCGGACTTGGCCTGCCGGTTGAGGGTGCCGCCGCTGTCGCCTGTGATATTGGCAGCCTCCATCGCTGCCGCGAGGTTGTTGTGGATGATGGCAAAAGCCCCAGCATAGGCATCATAGATGGCACGCTGCTCCGGAGTGAGGGGATGTTCGACCAGTTCATATTCGACGCCGTCGTAGGACAGCGACCGCGCGGTGTAGAGGCCGAGGGCCCGCAGATCTCGGGCCAGCACTTCCATGGCCGCGACTCCGCCCGCCTCGATGGCCTCGACGAACTCGGCGCGGGTCGCGAATGGGAAATCCTCCCCACCCCAGAGGCCGAGCCGCTGCGCATAGGCGAGGTTGTGAACTGAGGTCGCCCCGGTGGCCGAGACATAGACCACGCGGGCATTGGGCAGCTTGTGCTGCAGGCGCAGGCCTGCCCTGCCCTGCTGCGAGGCCTCAGCGTCGCCACGCTCGCCTTTCGAGCCGGCGGCATTGGCCATCGCGTGGCTTTCGTCAAAGAGGATCACCCCGTCGAAATCCGCCCCGAGCCAATCGACGATCTGGTCGACGCGGGATTTCTTGGCCCCGCGTTCTTCCGAGCGAAGTGTGGCGTAAGTGGTGAAGAGGATGCCTTCGGCGAGCGGGATGTCGCGGCCTTGCGCAAAGCGTGAAAGCGGCGTGACGAGCAAACGCTCCTGGCCAAGGGCCGACCAGTCGCGCTGCGCATCCTCCAGCAGCTTGTCGCTCTTCGAAATCCAGAGCGCCTTGCGGCGGCCTTGGCACCAGTTGTCGAGCACGATCCCGGCCGACTGGCGGCCCTTGCCAGCACCTGTGCCATCGCCGAGGAAAAAGCCGCGCCGGAAGCGGACGGCGTCCGCGGCATCGTCGGGCGCGGCAGAAACCATGTCACCGGTCTCATCGATGCACCAAGATCCGGCGAGATAGGCGCCATGTGCCTCGCCAGCGTAGATCACGGTCTCGAGCTGCGCGTCGGAGAGCAGGCCGTTGCGCAGGACGGCAGCAGGGAGTTTCGGACGGTAGGACGGTTTTGGGGGCATGACCGAGGCCATCGCCGCCGATTGCACGAGCTTGGTCGGGTGTGGGACCGCGTCGGGGATATCGATCGCCTGCAGGCGGAAGGTCTCGTAGATCGCATCCGAGAGGCGCGCGGTATCATCGTTCTCGCGCACCTCGCGCAGGGTGTAGGCAAGGTCTTCGGCCTCGATCTTAGCGATGGCTTGCGCGGGTTGGGCCGCAGAAGTCGCGCGAGATATGCCGATGGCCTTGCGCGTAGATGAGGCAGAGTTTCCCGGGAAGAGGGGAAAACGGCTCTGACTTGCCGTTGCGGCCTGATCCGACTCAAAGCGCGGCGGAACTTCGGCGGTGATCCGCGACAGGAGGTGCGCTGCATCCGGAGACATTGGCTGGCGCAGGTCAGCTGTGACGCCGCCCTGCTCGCCACCCCGGCATTTGTCGAAGACCGAAATCCGGGTCTCGAAAGTGGTGCCATGCTTTGCGAAAGCCGCTCCCGACACAGCGCCGGTGAAAACCAGATGCGCGGACTCGGTCAGGCGGTCGAAAGTCTCGGCCCAGGCCGGAGCGTCGGGCGCGAAACCGGCACCCGTGATGGCGACCAGCCGCCCACCAGGGGCCAGCCGGGCAAGCGCCGAGCGCAGATGCCGGGCCGTCGCCTCGGTCGTCCGACCATCGACGTTGGCCATGGCCGAGAATGGCGGGTTCATCAGGATGACGCTCGGGTGAACGCCCGCGTCGAGATGATCGTCAATCTGCGCGGCGTCAAAGCGAGTGACCGGGCAGCCCGGGAACAGCAAGCGCAGAAGGTCGGCGCGGGTGTCTGCCAACTCGTTCAGCGCGAGGCTGCCGCCCGCAATCTCGGCGAGGATCGCCAGAAGCCCGGTCCCGGCCGAAGGCTCGAGGACCAGGTCGCGCGGCGTGGTATTTGCGGCGGCCAGGGCTGCAAGGCCCATAGGCAGCGGCGTTGAGAATTGCTGAAAGCGCTCCATCTCCTCCGAGCGCCGGGTGTGCGTGGGCAAGAGGCCCGCCACCTTGACGAGGATCGGCAGCAACGCTGCAGGCGAGCCAGCCCGTGCCAGCAGCGCGCGGCCGAATTTCCGCAAGAAGAGGAAAAGCGCAACCTCGCCCGCCTCATAAGCCAGCTTCCAATCCCAGGCGCCTGTCGCATCGGAGCCGCCGAAGGCGCGCTCCATCTCGAGACGCAGGCGCAGGGCGTCGATCTGAAAACCCTGCGCCAGATCCGGCTGCAGGGATTGCGCCACGATCACAATAGCGGCGGCGGTGTCGGGGCATTGCAGCGGGGCAACCAGCGGCAGCGCGGTTGCAACAGAAGTCTGAAACGTCATCAGGGTTCTCCGGATTGGGACAAGGACAAACCGGCGGGGCACTCTCTCTGTCCCCCTTCGGCTTAGCCCTTTCCCGCTCCCCTCTGCCTCTCAAACCCCGGAACTACGGATGCACGGCTTGATTTTGTTCCCGTAATGTTCTATATGCAAACTGAACGCCACAAGGGAGATGTCCCATGGAAGCCACGACCTTTGCCCTGCCCGCCACCCCGCGTCAGATCGCCTATGCGCGGTCATTGGCCCTGCGAAACCAGACCCTGCTGCCTTGGGAGATCCAGCAGGATCGGCGCTCCTTAGGCGCCTGGATCGACGCGCAGGCGCAGATGAAACCCCTCTCCGCGCTCGACAGCCTGCCGTCATCCAAGCAGGTTGCCTTTGCCGAGCGTCTCGCCCGCATTAAACGTAACCGTCCGGTCTGACCGCTACCCGTTCCAACGCCAGGGCAGCAGGTTATCGACCTTGGTGATCTTGTAGTCCGGGATGCGGGCGAGAGTGTCAGCGAGCCAGGCGTGGGGATCGATGGCGTTCAGCTTGGCTGTTTCGATCAGGGTGTATGCGATGGCCGCGGCCTTTCCACCTGCTTCCGAGCCGACGAAGAGATAATTCTTCCGCCCGAGGGCGATGGCGCGCATGCCGCGTTCGGCGGCGTTGTTATCCAACTCAAGGATGCCGTGGTCGAGGTAGGGCCGGAGGCGTTCCATTCGGGTCAGGGCATAGCGGATGGCGGCCGCGAGCGGGGATTTTCCAGAGATCGTCGTGAGTTGCATGGCCAGCCATCGCTCAAGATCGTCGAAGACCGGGGCGGCATGGGCACGGCGAAGCTCGACCCGGACATCCGGTGGCGACCCTCTGGCCTCTTTCTCGACGGCGTAGAGTTGGGCGATCCGGGCGATGGCCTCTTCGGCGATCGGGGAGCTTTGCGACCGGTGGATGTCGACGAACTTGCGCCGCACATGGGCCATGCAGGCGACTTCGCGGATGGCGCCCGAGCGGTAGAGATCCTCGAATCCCGCATAGCCATCGGCATGCATCCAGCCGCGGTAGCGGGCGAGATGGTCCTTGGGGTGCTGGCCTTTGCGGTCGCCGGAGAACCTATACCAGGCAGCGGGCCGGGCATCGCCGCCCCAAGGGCGTTCGTCGCGGGCGTATGTCCAGAGCCTCGCGGTCTGGGTCTTGCCGGTGCCGGGGGCCAGCATGCTGATGGGCGTGTCATCGGCAAAAATCGCCTCAGCCGACAGGACATGTCGTCCGATTGCATCGGCCAAGGGTTCCAGCAAGGCAGTGGATTTGCCAACCCAATCTGCGAGCGTCGAACGGTCCAGATCGAGCCCTTCGCGGTCGAAGATCTGGCTTTGCCTATAAAGTGGCAGATGATCGGCATACTTGGTGACCAGCACATGGGCCAGCAGACCCGGTCCTGGACGGCCACGTTCGATGGGCCGCGACGGCAGCGGCGACTGAACAAACTTCTCGCAGCAGGCACAGGTCAGACGCGGGCGGACAATCCGGTTCACGATGAAGCGCCCGGGCACGTATTCCAGCTCTTCCGTCACATCCTCGCCGATCCGGCGCAGGCGGCCACCACAATCGGCACAGGCATCGGCGCCGGGCGTCAGTTCCACCTCCATCCGCGGAATGTGGTCCGGGATCGGACGGCGCTTCGGTTTGTCCTTCTCCTCGATGTCGGGGAGCTTCATCCGCGCGGTCATTGCCGCCGCCGCGATCTCGCTGGTCTCCAAGGCGAGTTGAAGCTGCTCGGTCGTCTCGGACGAGGCCCCGAACCGGTGAGCGCGGTGCCCGGCCAGCTGATGGCGCAGCTTCTCGATCAGGATCGCCTGCGCCTTGACCTCGGCCAAGAGCCGCGCGGTGAAGCTGCGCAGCTCCTCGGGGTCTTCCGGCAAGGTCAGCGTTTGATCGAGCATGCAAGAAGTTTATCCCACTGTATTCCTTGTGGGAATCCTTCTCTTGCAGGGCGGCAGATTATCCCGCCGCCAGGGGCCGCCATGTCCGTTCCGGGGCCCGCCAGTCGATCCCCTCCAGCAGCATCGACAACTGGGCCGGTGACAGCGCGACCTTCCCCTCCTTTGCGGAGGGCCAGACAAACCGCCCCTTCTCCAGCCGCTTCAGGAACATGCAGGCACCCTGGCCATCCCACCAAATGATCTTGATTAGATCACCACGCCGACCACGGAAGACGAACAGATGCCCGGCGAACGGGTCCTGCTGCAGCACGCTCTCAGCCTGCGCCGCCAAAGCCACAAAGCCCTTGCGCATGTCGGTCACCCCGGCCGCCAGCCAGACCCGCGTATTGGCTGGAACCGGGATCAAACCGTCAGCCCCCGGATCAATCGTGCCAG
>JAIUNP010000167.1 GCA_020161975.1 Pseudomonadota bacterium | reverse complement strand
GATGTAGTCCTTGCGCGTCCTTGCCCTCGATACGGCGCTTGGTGCCTGTTCGGCGGCGGTTGTCGCCTTTCCGTCCGGCGAGGTGGTGGCGAGCCGCTCCGTTGCCATGGACCGCGGACATGCCGAAGCGCTGCTGCCGATGGTGCGCGATGTCATTGGCGAAAGCGGCGGTTTTGGCGGATTGGCGCGCATCATCGCAACGGTGGGGCCTGGCAGTTTTACCGGCCTGCGCGTCGCCCTTTCGGCTGCCCGCTCCTTCGGGCTTGCGCTCAGGGTGCCGGTCGTTGGCGTTTCGACCCTGACAGCGTTTGCCGCGCCGATCCTTGCCACCGGCCCCCGGACGAGCGTTGCCGTCGCAATCGATGCGCGGCACGGCTCGGTGTTCTTCCAGAGCTTCTGGCTCGATGGAAAGAAGGCGGTCGGCCCGGCGCTGATGACGATCGAGGCCGCAGCCGCGACCCTGTCCGCAGGTCGTGTCCAGCTTGTCGGCACGGGTGCCCTGGCTGTTGCCCAGGCGGCCCGGGCCATCGGCGCGGAAGTGCTGTGCGATGAGGAGCAGGCAGCGGCCCCGGACGTTTTCTGGGTCGCCCGCCTTGGTGCTGCGGCAGATCCCGCCTATGCCCCGCCGCGTCCACTTTATCTACGCGCCGCAAGCGCGGTGCCGCAGGCGGGCGGGCGAATCCCCAGGGTGCCAGCTTGATGCGACGGTTCTTCACGCGGAGCCCCCGGCCTGCGTGCCTGAGGCCTGCAACCCTGGCCGATGCCCCGGCCCTTGCCGACATTCATGCGGGCAGTTTCGCCCATCCCTGGTCCATCCCTTCCTTCGAGGCGATGCTGGCCGACCGGGCCGTGCATGGCCATGTTGCGGAAACAACGGGCCCCATCGGCTTCATCCTTTCGCGAATCGCAGCGGACGAAGCTGAGATCCTGTCGGTCGCGGTTCATCCGAAATCACGCGGTGCCGGCATCGGGGCACGGCTGGTCGCCGCCAATCTCGATGCGCTGGCGCGGGCGAGGGTGTCCCATGTCTTTCTGGAGGTCGAAAGCAACAATCAGGCCGCGCTCGCGGTCTACCGCGCGGCAGGCTTTGCGATGATCGGGACGCGCCCCGGCTATTACCGCTACAGCGACGGCACACGGCATGATGCGGTGATGATGCGCCTTGCCATGGCCGGGCGCATGATCACAGCGCCGCTGGCCGATGCCTGAGACCGGCGCCCGCGGCTCCGTGATACGGCTGTTCGGGCGCAGCACGCTCCTCATCCTGCTTATCGCGCTGGGCCTTGGCGGGCAGCTGCTGCTCCGGCGCTTCAATCCCGCCCGCGCACACCGGATGACCGCGCCATTCCATCGGCTGGTCTGCCGGGTCATCGGCATCCGCCTGACCGTGGCTGGGCTGCCGCCGGAACCGGGACCGATGCTGGTCCTCTCGAACCATGTCTCCTGGCTCGACATCGTCGTTCTCGGTGCACTGATGCCGGTGTCGTTCGTTGCGAAGAGCGAGGTCGATACCTGGCCCGGCATCAACCTTCTTGCGCGGGCCCAGCGTACCGTATTCGTGAACCGTCAGCGCCGGCAGGCGACGGGCGCGGTTGCCGGCGAAATCGCCGGACGCCTTGCCGGGGGGGATGCCATCGTGCTGTTCGCTGAGGGAACGACCAGCGACGGCAACCGTGTCCTGCCCTATCGTTCCGCCCTGATCGGCGCGGCGGGCGAGGGCAGCATCTGCGTCCTGCCGGTCGCGCTCCGGTATGCACGGCAGGCCGGCCTGCCGCTCACCCGGCGCGAGCGGCCAGGCATTGCCTGGTATGGCAGCATGGACCTCCTGCCCCATCTCACGGCGCTCCTTGCGGCTCCGCCGATCGATGTGACCATCCATGTCGGCCCTTGTCTGATCATGGAAGGCAGCGCTGACCGGAAGCGCATTGCCACAGAGGCAGAACGGTTCGCGCGGCAGGCGCTTGCGGATGCGCGGCGCCCTGACACGCCGGCTCGGTGATGCAGAACTTGGGAAATCGCGCAAAGCAATTTAAGAAGAATCCATGTCTGATTTGACGCAAGAAAAAAGCCGCTCGGCAGCGCCGCCCGCACGCGCGGAAAAGCGTGTGCATATCAAGTCGTTCGGCTGCCAGATGAACGTCTATGATGCCACGCGCATGGCCGATGTGCTGGCGCCGGAAGGCTATGCCGAAACGGACAATGCCGCCGAAGCCGATCTTGTCATCCTGAACACCTGCCACATCCGCGAAAAGGCCGCCGAGAAGGTCTATTCCGAACTCGGGCGCCTCCGGGTGATCAAGGACGAGCGGGCTGAACAGGGGCTTTCGACGATGCTTACCGTCGCCGGCTGCGTTGCGCAGGCCGAGGGCGCCGAGATCATGCGTCGCGCGCCGGTCGTCGATGTCGTCGTCGGCCCGCAAAGCTACCACCGCCTGCCGACCCTCATTGACCAGGCGCGGACCAAACGACGGGCCATCGACACAGACTTTCCCGAAGAGGACAAGTTTGACCACCTGCCCGGCCCCTCGCGGCAGGTCATCGCCCGTCGCGGGGCCAGCGCTTTCCTGACGGTGCAGGAAGGCTGCGACAAGTTCTGCACCTTCTGCGTCGTGCCCTATACGCGGGGCGCGGAGGTTTCGCGACCTGTCGAGCGCATCCTTGCCGAAGCGCGGGAACTCGCCGCAGCAGGCGTGCGCGAGGTGACCCTGATCGGGCAGAACGTCAACGCCTATCACGGGCGCGGTCCGGACGGGACGGACTGGACACTTGCCCACCTTGCCCGGGCGGTCGCCGAGGTGCCGGGGATTGCCCGCATCCGCTATTCCACCTCGCATCCGCGCGACATGGACGATGATCTCATCGCGCTCCATCGCGACCTTGCTGCCTTCATGCCCTATCTGCATCTGCCCGTACAGTCGGGCGCCGACCGGATTCTTGCGGCGATGAACCGCAAACATACCGCCGACGACTATCGCCGGATTATTGATCGGGTGCGTCAGGCCCGGCCCGACATCGCGCTCAGTTCCGATTTCATCGTCGGCTTTCCGGGCGAGACGGAGGCTGATTTCAACGAAACGATGCGGCTGGTCGCCGATATCGGCTTTGCCTCGGCCTTCTCGTTCAAATACAGCGCCCGGCCCGGAACGCCTGCGGCGGACATGGCCGATAAGGTGCCCGAAGCCGAGGCGTCGGCGCGGCTTTCCGCCCTGCAGGCCCTGCTCACCGAACAGCAGAAGGCGTTCAACGCCGCGAGCGTGGGGCGGACTGTCGACGTCCTGTTCGAAAAGGCGGGTCGGCATCCGGGGCAGATTGCCGGCAAGTCACCCTATCTTCAGGCTGTGCAGGTGAATGGGCCGGCAGCGCTTGTCGGCACGATCGCGCCGGTGCGCCTGACGGGCATCGCGACCTTCAGCCTCTTCGGCGACCTCATCAATACCCCCGAGCCTGCTGCGAATTTAGGGATGGAGACGCACGCTTGAGCTTCGATGCGACGGACGGCAAGACCAGGGACGGGGTTGCGCAGACTGCGCTGACCCTTGAGGACAATCGCCTCGCCGGACTGGTGTTCGGCCAGTACGATCAGAACCTTGCGCATCTTGAGCGACGTCTCCAGGTGCAGGCCACCGTCAACGGCAATCATATTGTGCTCAAGGGCCCCAAGGACGCGACCGAGCAAGCGGCGCGCGTGCTCAAAAGCCTCTATCAGCAGGTCAAATCCGGCAAGACCCTGACCAAGGGCGACCTCGACGGAGCCATTGCGGAAAGTGTGCTGCAAGGATCGCTCTTTCCAGGCGCGGACGGTGCGAAATCGGGGTTTGGGCAAATCGTCACCCGCAAACGCGGGCCGGTGAAGGCGCGTAATGCAGCGCAGGATGCCTATCTGCGCGCGCTCCAGCGGCACGAACTCGTCTTTGCGGAAGGGCCGGCCGGCACGGGCAAAACCTGGCTCGCGGTCGGCCATGCCGTGCAACTGCTCGAACAGGGCAAGGTGGAGCGCCTGATCCTCTCGCGTCCGGCGGTAGAAGCGGGCGAGCGGCTCGGCTTCCTGCCCGGCGACATGAAAGACAAGGTGGATCCCTATCTTCGTCCCATCTACGACGCCCTGCATGATTTCATGGAGGGGCGGCTGGTCGAGCGCGGCATGCAGACCGGCATGATCGAGGTGGCCCCGCTCGCGTTCATGCGCGGGCGTACGCTGTCCAACGCCGCCATCCTGCTTGATGAAGCGCAGAACACCTCCTCCATGCAGATGAAGATGTTCCTCACCCGTCTCGGTGAGAATTCGCGCATGATCATCACCGGCGATCCAACGCAGATCGACCTGCCGCCGGGGCAGAAATCCGGGCTGATCGAAGCCGTCGGCATCCTGTCCAAACTTGACGGCATCGGCCATGTCACATTCGGGCATGGCGATGTTGTGCGCCATGATCTCGTCCGCCGCATCGTGAAGGCGTATGAGGACGAGACGGCGGCAAAGAGCACCTGAGATGCCGGTCGTCGATATCATCACAGAGCGCGCCGAGTGGGACGCGGAGGCCGGACTTACCGATGCGCTCGCGCGCGGCGCCGAAGCCGCGCTCGCCGCGTCCGGTATCCGCCTGCTGCCGGGGGGAGAGGTCTCCGTGCTGCTGACCGGCGATGCCGAGGTGCGCAAGCTCAATGCGCGCTGGCGCGGCAAGGATGCCCCCACCAACGTTCTGTCCTTTCCTGCGGCGGAGGGTGCGCGACTGATCACCAGCCCCGTCATCGGCGATATCGCACTGGCCTATGAAACCTGCCATCGCGAGGCCATGGCCGAAGGCAAGACCATGCAGGACCACGCAGTCCATCTGGTTGTGCATGGCGCGCTGCACCTCGTCGGTTTCGACCATGAGACGGATGCCGAGGCCGAAGCGATGGAGGCGCTGGAGCGGCAGATCCTTGCCGGGCTTGGCATTGCCGATCCCTACGAGGCCCGCGAGCAGGGGGAGACCAACGCGTGAACAAGCCAGACCCCGGAGACAAAGCCCAGGAGCACTGGCTCGACCGCCTGAAGTCCGCGCTGGGCCTTGGCGAGCCTGCGACCCTGCGCGAGGGCCTTGAAGATGCCCTGCAGGAACCGACCGATGGTTCGGCGGACATTTCGCCGACCGAGCGCGGCTTGCTGGTCAACGTCCTTGGGATGCGCGATGTCCGTGTTTCGGATGTGATGACACCACGGGCGCGCATCGTCGGCATCAGTCGCGAAGCCACACTGGCCGAGCTTCTGGCCGCCTTCCGCAGTTCTGATCATGCGCGGATGCTGGTCTATGGCGATACGCTCGACGATCCGCAGGGCATGATCCATATTCGCGATTTTCTCGGCCATCTTGCCGGGGACGATGTGGACGCGCCGTTCTCCGAATCCGCCCGGATGTTGACCCGGCCGATCACCGGGACGCCGCTCATTCGTCCGGTCCTGTTCGTGCCCCCCTCGACACCGGCTCTCGATCTCATGGTGCGGATGCAGACCAAGCGGCTGCATATGGCGCTGGTCATCGACGAGTATGGCGAGACGGACGGGCTCGTGACGATGGAGGATCTTGTCGAGGTCATCGTCGGCGACATTGACGACGAACACGACATGCCGGAGCCCGCCCAGATCATCCGGCGCGAGGATGGCAATGTGGATGTTTCGGCCGAGGCGCGGCTCAGCGACGTGGCGGCGGTTGCCGGTCTCGACCTTGCCGGCGACCGCATTGCGGGCGATGTCGACAGCATCGGCGGCTATGTCACAGCGCTCGCCGGACATGTCCCGCAAACGGGCGAAGTGATTGCCGGACCGGACGGCGCGACCTTCCAGATTCTCGATGCGGAAGCGCGCAAGGTGCGCCGCCTTCTGATCCGCCCCGCATCTCCACCGCCTCCAGGTGATCCCGACGGTCTGACGCTGCCATGATCGGGCATCTCACAACCCTCAGCCATGCCATCATGCTGGCCGAAGGCTGGCGCCGCCGCGGCATTGCCTGCCTTGCCGGCGCGCTTGGTGCGTTGGCCCTGCCACCCATCGGCTTCATTCCGGCTTTTGCGCTCGCCTTTCCGGTCGCCGTCTGGCTGCTGGACGGAGCGACGGCCGGTCCGGGGCGGTTCTCGCCGCGCGCGCTCGTCATGGCAGCGCGGGATGGCTGGTGGTTCGGCTTCGGCTATTTTCTGGCCGGCCTCTGGTGGATCGGCGCGGCCTTCCTGGTGGAAACCGATGAATTCGCCTGGGCGATGCCGCTCGGAATTCTCGGTCTGCCGGCCGTTCTCGCCTGTTTTACAGCGGCAGGCTTTGCGCTGGCGCGGCTCTTCTGGTTTCCCGGCGTTGCGCGCATCTTTGCCCTCACCTTCGGCCTTGGCGTCAGCGAGCATCTTCGTCATTTTCTCTTCACCGGCTTTCCCTGGAACGGCTTCGGGCAGGGCCTTGGCACTTCGCTCATCCTTGCGCAGGGTGCGGCCCTGATCGGAACAGACGGCCTTGGGCTGTTGACCGTGGCGATCTTTGCGACACCGGCCACGCTGGTTGCCAACGGCGCGGCGCAGCCCTCGCGGCGTCCGGTGGCCATCGCCGCGCTGGTTCTGGCCGGGCTCGCGATCTTCGGCCTTGTTCGGCTGCAAGCCTCTGGCGGGATCAACCCGGCGCCGGGCGCGATCGAAACCGTCGAGGGCGTCCGGCTCCGGATCGTGCAACCCAACATGTCGCAGCGCGAGAAAATTGCCCAGCGCGACGGTATGGCCGTTCTGTCCCGGCTTCTGACCCTGAGTGACCGGGCCAGCGGCCCGAATGCCACCGGCATGGCTGATGCAAGTCACGTTATCTGGCCGGAGTCGCCCTTTCCATTCCTCCTGCTCAATGACCCTCGCGCTATCGGCGAAATTGCAAGGGTTTTGCCGGCAAAGACCACGCTGGTGACAGGCGCGGTGCGCATGGAGGACGTCGGGGGCGGTCAGCCGCGACGCTATTTTAACTCCATGCTCGGTTTTTTGGGTAAGGGAACCCTCGCGGCGGTCTATGACAAGATGCATCTTGTGCCCTTCGGAGAGTACCTGCCGTTTGAAGGCCTGCTCTCGGCCGTCGGCCTGAGGCGCTTTGTCCATGCGCCGGGCGCTTTCGTTGCCGGCGAGGAACGACGCCTCATGGAACTGCCCGGTTTGCCGCCCGCCTTGCCGATCATCTGCTATGAAGCGATCTTCCCTTATGAACTTTTGGCCAATAGCCCGCGACCGGGACTCATCCTGAACATCACGAATGATGCCTGGTTCGGTGAAACCTTCGGACCGCACCAACACTTCCATCAGGCCCGTCTGCGCGCGATCGAGTTCGGATTGCCGCTTGTTCGCGCCGCCAATACCGGCATTTCCGGCGTGATCGATCCCTACGGACGGGTGACAGCTTCCGTCCCCATCGGCGTGGAAAGTATTATTGATGTTTTTCTTCCCAAGGCCTTGACCGCAACGCCATATTCGTCGAACGGATTGCAGAACAGGTTTATTGGACTGCTGCTTGCGTTTTTGCTTACGCTGGCATTTGGAATGTTCGGGATACGGCTGACGGGGAAGAGCGGAAGCCGACGATAGCGCTTGGCCACGGTAGCTCCGCGGACAGGCGATACGTGTGTGTGTGCTGAGGGGAAAAGTAATGAAAAAATCACCCGGCCCGGTGGATAGACACGTGGGCAGCCGCGTGCGGATGCGGCGAATTCTCGTTGGCATGAGCCAGGAAAGACTGGGCGAAGCCCTCGGTCTGACCTTCCAGCAGGTGCAAAAATACGAAAAGGGAACCAACAGGATCGGCGCCAGCCGCCTGCAGCAGATCGCGCAGGTTCTTGGCGTGCCTGTGACCTTCCTGTTTGAGGGCGCCCCCCAGGATCGCCCGGCGACCAATGGCGGCTTTGCGGAGCCCGATCAGGTCGAGTACTCCTTTGATCTGCTCTCAACCCCCGACGGGGTGCAGCTGGCGAAGGCCTTCATGAGCATCGACGACCCCAAGGTGCGACGGCGGGTGGTTGATCTTGTTTCGACGCTGGCGGAAGGCCAGAAAAACGGGCGATAAAAGTCCGGCGTTTCAAACGGACTGTTCTTTTTTCAGAACACGTTTGTTCTTTCGGGTTGACTCATGCGTCTGTTGGCGGCAACAGACGCATCAGTTTCGTCTTGCCATTCGGGCAGGGCTGTCCTGCATCCTCATGGAGTGAACCTTGGCACGCTCGTCCTATCTCTTTACGTCCGAATCGGTTTCCGAAGGTCATCCCGACAAGGTGTGTGACCGCATCT
>JAIUNP010000166.1 GCA_020161975.1 Pseudomonadota bacterium | reverse complement strand
TTTCGCGCTGCCGTCGGGCGCCAAATGCGCCGAAGCCGCGAGGGAGGCATTACCATCAAATCCGCCGTAGCTGTCTTTGGTTGATAAAGAGGGCGTACGATTTTTAGCAAATCTTGTTCCGACCCCGGGTTAGAAGGAACCGAAGGCTGTGCCAAGCACGATCACGGCCACAAGGGCAACAAGCGCGCTGACAATGGCGGCCATGACGATGTCCAGATAGCTTTCGCGATGCGTGCAGCCACAGACCGCAAGCATCGTGACCACCGCGCCATTATGCGGCAAGCTGTCCAGCGTACCCGAGGCGATCACGGCCACCCGGTGCATCAGCGCAGGGTCCAGCCCTGTGTCTGACGCGATCTGCATGAAGGTGGGGCCAAGGGCCTGCAGCGCAATGGTCATCCCGCCCGAAGCCGATCCGGTCAACGCGGCAAGGATGTTCGTCGCTACCGCCAGTGACACGAGCGGCCCGCCTCCGATGCCCAGAACCCAGTCCCGCACCATCTCGAACGCAGGCAGGGCCGCCACGACCGCGCCGAACCCCACAAGGCTTGCCACGCTCATGATCGGAAGTACTGCGGCCGTCGCGCCCGAGTCGATGCTTTCGCGCAGATTGCGAAAGCGGCGCCGGTTCATGGCAACCAGCACGATGCAGGCGACCAGAAGCGCAAGCGCCACCGACCAGACCCCGCCGACAGCCGACAGGGTGGTTTCGCCCCATGCGGGCTGCGAGAGGAAATCGAAATCCATGCTGGGCAGCACGAACTGCGTCAGGATCAGGTTGACCACGACAACCAGAACCAGCGGCAGAATGGCCAGGCCGATCGGTGGCCGCCCGCCCCAGGATCCGGCGCGGCTGATCTGGGCAGGGTCAAACTCGCGTGCGGTGCTGGCCAGCTCGCGCGAGACGGCGGAGCCTTTTTCGGCCGCGCCATAACCCTCGCCCCGCGCCTTGGCCTGACGTTCGCGGAAGGAAAGCCAGCCCAGGCCGATGGCCGCCATGATGATGCTGGCTATGATGCCAAGCCCAGGTGCGGCAAAGGGGGTGGTACCAAAGAACGGCATCGGAATCGCGTTCTGGATCGCAGGCGTTCCCGGCATGGCCGACATGGTGAAGGTCGAGGTTCCAAGCGCGAGTGCCGCCGGAAGCAGCCTGCGCGGCACGCTTCCCGCCTTGAACAGCGCCTGCCCCATTGGCGCCAGAACGAAGAACGCCACAAACAGGCTGACACCGCCATAGGTGACCATCGCGCCCGCAGCCACCACGGCAAGGATCGCCCGCGAGGGGCCGAGCCGGCGCGTCATGTAATCGGCGATCGCTGAAACCGATCCGCTGTCGTCCATCAGCTTGCCGAACAATGCGCCCAGCAGGAAAAGCGGAAAGAACTGCGCCACAAACCCCGCCGCCGCAGGCATGAAGGTCTGCGTCCAGTGCGCCAGCATCGGCTGACCGGAAAAAAGCGCCGCCACCGCAGCAGCCAAAGGCGCCAGCAGCAGGATTGTCCAACTGCGGAACGCAAGCACCATGATCAGGGCAAGGCCCAACAGAATACCCAGCAGACCCAGCATGTCAGAGCTCGTCCGCCAGCGCGTCGATATCGAAGGTCGAACGCACCCCGATGTCCTGAATATGGGTGCGGCCGAAATCCTCGGCGGCGCGGCGCCCTTCGTCGAAGAGCATCTTCAGGAAGTCCCATTCGGCATTCAGCTTCGAGGAATGTCCAAGGTCCACCATGATGTCCGAGGTGATGCGATGCAGGCGCATCTCTTTCCAGTACCGCGCCTCGCCATTGCCGGGGTCGATGACACGGCGCAGCAGCGCCATCATCCGCAACTCTTTCAGTAGCTGGGCGTTGAAAGAGATCTCGTTCAGGCGGCTTGCGATCTCGCGCGCGGTGCGCGGCGTCTCGCGCCGCTCGACCGGGTTGATCTGCACCAGAACGGTATCGAGGCTTTCACATTCACGCACGAGCGGCGTCATCGTCGGGTTGCCCGCATAGCCGCCGTCCCAATAGGGCACGCCGTCGATCTCGATGGCCTGGAACATCGATGGCAGGCAGGCCGAGGCGAGCAGCACATCGGCCGTCACCTCATGCTTGCGGAACACCCTGCCTTGCCCGGTGTGCACATTGGTTGCCGTGATGAACAGCTTGACCGGCCCGGTCGCCAGCGCGTCGAAATCGATCAGGTCTGTCAGGATGTCGCGCAGCGGGTTCCCTGCCGCCCCACCCAGCGAATAGGGCGAGATCAGCCGCGCCATCAGATCCATGGCGATGAAGGCGGGCGAGTTGTCCAGCGTCCATTTGCCCGTCAGGACCTCCAGCGGCCCGCGCTTGAACGGGCTGAAGCGCGCGGCATCGGCCGTCCGGCGCCAGAAGGCGGTCAGCATCTCACGCGCGGTCTGCCGCCCGCCGGTGGCCATGCCGGCCGCCAGGATTGCCGCGTTCATGGCGCCGGCCGAGGTGCCGGAAATGCCATCGATCTCGAACCAGTCTTCCTCGAGGATGCGGTCCAGAACGCCCCATGTAAACGCCCCATGCGAACCGCCCCCCTGCAAGGCGAGGTCGATGGGAAGGGTTTTTCGCGTCTGCGATTTCGGGTTGCTGGCCATTTCGGCGCCTTTCAGTCAATTCATTGCAAGAAAATGGCGCCCGAAGCCGGGCGCCCTAGGGGATCAGGCGGCGGGCACCGCTTGCCCGCGAAGCCTCCACGCCATCGCACCAAGGGCCGCGCCAATGGCGATGAGGTCGAGCCCCAGCATCAGCCCGATCAGCCACAGCGCAGTGACCGGCATCGCGGCAAAAAGCACAAGCGACAGCACGACCGAGAGCACCCCGCTGGCAAAAACCCAAAGCCAGTTGGGCAAGGGACGGATCGTCAATGCGAAGACAACCTTCGACATCCCCTCGATCATGAAGAAGATGATCAGCAGAAGCGACAGCAGCAGCATCCCCTGCGCGATGTTGCGCAAGAGCAGAATGCCCAGCAACACACCAAGTATGGCCGAGATGATCTGCAGCCAGAAGTTCGGCGCATGGCGTGCGCTGATCAGGCCGATGGCCTGAATGATGCCGCTGGCGATCAGCAGCCAGCCGAACACCACGACGGCAGCAGCCGAAGAAAAGGCCGGGAAGACGATGGCGACGATCCCCGCGACGACCAGCAGCGCCGCCTGTACCAGGTGGAAGGTCGAATGGCGGCGCACCGCATCGCGCGCGGCTTCGCGGTAGGTCTGTGCAGCGGCGGCAAGACTGATCGGCATGGCATTGACTTCCTTGTTCAACAGGGTGCTTCCCGCCGGGCAGCGGGTGTTGCCTTCCCCGACCCGCAGGGCCGGATATGAATCAAAATTGGCACAGGACCGTGAAGCCCATGCCAGACAATCAATTTTTCATCGCCATGATGCGGTCGTGTCGCGAATGTGGTGGAAATTGGCGAGCAGCGCGCTCCGAGCATGTAACGTTGGCTCCGGTCAGGCCGCGAGGTCAAGAGACATCGGCACGAGAGGCTGAGAAAGGGTTTCCCAGCCATCGACTTTTCGCATCTGGATCTGCCCTGACGCCAGGAGCGCCCAGAGCAGCATCGGCACGGTTTCAGCGCAGGGCAGCACGGTCTGGGTCTTGATGCGGCGGCGGAACTCCTCGTTCAGACGCTCAATGGCGTTGGTGGTCCGTGCGGATTTCCATTGCGACGGATCGAGGCGGGTGAAGCTGAAGAGGCGATCGCCGGCCTCCTCAAGGCTATCGACCACGGCCCGGCACTTGAGCTTCCACTTGCGGAGGAAGGCCTTGCGGCGCGTCTCGATCTCGGCGGCGCTGTCGGCGTAGATCATGTCGCGGTAGTCTTCGCTCAGCTCGTCATGCAGGCGCTTGGGCGCGTGGCCGAGCAGGTTGCGGTGCTTGTGAACCGTGCAGCGCTGGATGGGCAGGTCCCCGCCCCAGAGTGCCACAAGCGCGGCTTCAAGGCCGGGGGCGCCGTCAACGATCACGAACTCGGGCCGCCTCAGGCCCCGCGCGTCCAGATCGGCGAGGAATTGGCTCCAGGCAGCCGTGCTTTCGCCGCCCATGTTCCTGATCGAGAGGAGCACCTTTTGTCCGTCGCGGCGGATGCCGAACGCCGCCAGCACCGAGATGTTGGTGGCCTTGCGGTCCAGCCGGGTCTTGATGACGGTGCCGTCGAGGATGAGCCGCACGATATCCTCCTCGGCCAGGTCGCGGGTGGACCAGGCGTCCCAGTCGACCTTCACCTTGCGCCAGGCCCGGCTGACCACGTCCTTGCTCACCGCCCCCTCGAACAGTCCGAACAGCGCCCGCTTGACCCGGCGCGTGTTGGTGCCGGCCAGGTAGACCGCCGCGATCAGGGCCTCGGCCTTCTTTGTCAGCCGCCTGTAGCGGGGCAGTGCCTTCGAGCGCCATTCGGTGATCTTGCCGGCTTCGTTCTCGATCCGAGCACGAGGTAACGAAGCCGACCAAGAAAGGCGGCAAGTTCCTCTTCGAACATGGCTTCAATGGTGGCCCGGACATTCGCCCGCAGGCGATCCTCGATCGGATCATACCCGCCTGCGTCGGGCAGCGGCGAAAAGGACGAGCTATCGGTATTCTGCTTCATGGCGTGATCTCCCTGGCGGTTGCCGCCGCCGGTTGGGTGGGTGTTGGTTCACCCGGAGATTACGCCGCCAGACAATTTCTACCACTTCCGAGACACGACCCTCAAAGGCGGATTCAATCAATAGGTCGTAGTTTGTCGTGAATATTTCTATGGGATGGGCTCGCTGCGTACCGCTCACCCAAGAGACCAGTTCGTGATATGGCGTTCGACCTTCAGGTAGCTTGGCGCCGACGATCTCTCCGATAGCTGCGCAAATCGACTTCCCCAACCCAGCATAGCCTGCACCATCCAGTCCGTGCATTGGCGTGTCCCCCAGCGCTGTCTGAAGGAGACGAACCTTGGACAATATGGTCTCGATGTTGCCGCCATCCGGCAGCGAGTTGCGGATTGCAGCCGCTGCGGTTGCTTCCGTTCCGGTAAGGTTCACCAACGCCTGGTCTGTCAGAACATTTACACCCGGGATCAGCGGCTGACCTGTGGGGTCAAGTTTGCCGTGTGCATCTACTCTTACGGATAGGGGGCCACCCGCGCCGATCAGAACACCAATGCGTTTGCGACCTTGTGACAAGATCTGGCGAAGATCCGCCATTGTCCCGGATCAGCGCCCTTGAGACAGAACTGGTTTAGTTGAGAAGAGAGGATTTTCGGCTCATCGTAGCTCTATCAAAGGAAGCGAAGATGAGACAGAAATCCGGGCCGCAGTCGTCAGCGGCTGAGAAGACGATCAAGGACATCCGCCGCGCCACGCGCAAGCACCACTCAGCCGAGGACAAAATCCGCATTGTGCTGGACGGCTTGCGTGGTGAAGATAGCATCGCCGCGATCTGCCGCCGTGAGGGGATCGCGGAGAGCTTGTATTATAGCTGGTCGAAGGAATTCCTCGAGGCGGGCAAGAAACGTCTTGCGGGCGATACCGCCCGTTCGGCGACCAGTGACGAAGTGAAGGCACTTCGTCGTGAAAGCCGCGACTTGAAGGAGGCTCTGGCCGACCTCACCCTGGAAAACCGCATGCTCAAAAAAAGCATGATCGCGGATGGGGGCGACGACGAATGAGATACCCCGCCACCGAGAAGCTTGAGATCATCCGGCTTGTAGAGCAGTCGCATCTGTCGGTCAGGCAGACCCTCGACAAGCTCGGCATTCCCAGGCCGACCTTTTATCGATGGTATGACAGGTTCCTGACCCACGGCGTCGAAGGGCTGGAAGACCGGGCTTCCGCGCCGTCACGGGTGTGGAACCGCATCCCCGATGATATCAGGGATCGCATCATCGCACTCGCGCTCGATCATGCCGATCTGTCGCCGCGCGAGTTGGCGGTGAGGTTCACCGACACGGAAAGCTATTTCGTGTCAGAGGCTTCGGTCTATCGCCTGCTGAAAGCACACGACCTGATCACCTCGCCAGCCTATATCGTCATCAAGGCCAATGACGAGTTCAAGGACAAGACCACGCACCCAAACGAGATGTGGCAGACCGACTTCACCTATCTGAAGGTCATCGGCTGGGGATGGTTCTATCTCTCCACCATTCTCGATGACTTCTCGCGCTACATCGTCGCCTGGAAGCTGTGCACGACTATGAAAGTCGATGATGTCACAGACACGCTCGACTTGGCACTGGCTGCCTCAGGTTGCAACAGCGTCAAGGTCGAACACCGGCCGCGCCTGCTGTCGGATAACGGGCCGTGTTACGTTGCCTCCGATCTCGGTGAGTGGCTGGAAAAATACAAGATCGATCAGGTCCATGGCGCGCCTGGCCATCCGCAAACGCAAGGCAAGATCGAACGCTGGCACCAGACGCTCAAGAACCGCATCCTGCTCGAAAACTACTTCTTTCAGGAAGACCTCGAAGCCCAGATCGCGGCCTTCGTCGAACATTACAATCATCGCCGATACCACGAGAGCCTCGACAATCTCACCCCGGCCGACGTCTACTTCGGGCGCGGCCAGTCCATCCTGCTCGAACGTGAAAGGATCAAACGAGAAACCATCAGACAGCGCCGCTTGAACCATCACGCCAAAGCGGCTTAAATCAACCCGCAAACCGAGCCGGAAACTCCGCTCTTCCAAAGCCCGAAAAGTCTCAGTTCATTTGACGACGGACACTCTGGCTGAGAAAGGGCTTCGGCTTCACCGGCGATTGGACTGTCAATGATCAGAACGACCTGCTCGCGCGCCTCTTCGGACTTCAAAAGGTTAACAAAGCGTGAAGCGCACCCGATTCAAGGGCAAACTGCGGGCCGAACCTGACTTTGCGACAAGCCCCATTCACTTCACGCCGGCTGAATCGTTCGGCATCGTAGGCCGACAATCCATCGTCTTCGTATTCTTCGTCGGCCAATCGAGCGAGCAGCGCGTAGTAGCCGAATGAACCGCCCACATCTTCGGGTGGGCCTGCACCGCCGCCGCCAATGCAGGTCGGATAGGTCGTGCCGTCCTCTCGCCCTAGCTTCGACTCGACCCGTATCTCGTGGACCCACATGTCACCGAAGTCGTACTCGTAGACGATCCGTTGCCGGAGGCGCAGTTGAAGGTCCGCAAGCCTGACCTCATCGCCAGACGGGCTGCGGTGGCGTTCACCAGTCCTGGTCGAGCTGTACTCGCGCCCATGCAGCTTGAACGCATGCAGGTGATAGTCTTCCCAGCCGAACGTGAGCTGGATCGCTCGATGCAGTTCGTAGAGCGTCATTTGCGCCGGCACGAGCAACCGTCGCCAGATCATCGGCGAAATACCGCGCAAGCTCACCTTGAGCCGGTACACCACGAATGCGTCATCTTCAGACATGCCCCCGACGCTACCGCACGACCGAAGCGACCCCCAACTTTTTTATGCTCCCAGTTCGGCTTCGAGGCGTTCGGCGACACGCATTGCGTCGTTTCTGATCGTCGACGCGTTCACGGCCTTGTCGATCGGCAATACGTCTGCCAGCAAAGCGGCCGTGACACCGTAGGCCGTTAGCGATGCCCAACGCGCCTCAAGCGCAAGGAGATCAGGCGTGACGCGTTCGCGCAAAGCGGCCACGACAGGGGCGACAACGCCGGGCCCCTCGTGACATCGGCAGCATCGATATCTCGGACTTGGCAAGGCGAGCTTGCCGAAGCACGTGCGCACGGTGATTGTGCGTTTGTCCTTGAGTTGCCGCGGCTGATGGCAACACGGACATGGCCGCCCGCGTCGGGAATGATCCATCACCTGAGCATCGGTAATCGCGATCTGGAGTGCAGCAAGTGCCGACTTCGCTTCTTCAAGCGACAAGCCAAGCTCATCAATCAACAACGCACCATTTGTTCGTTCGAAGCTGATAATCTCTTGGGTCTCGCCGGCTGCATCGCCTCTGTCGATCATGAGTTGAATTGCAAATCGCATCCATATCCCTCCCTGTCTGCTGAAGAGGGAAGCATTTCGCCCGATCAGGGTCAGCCCCCGCTGGTCTCGGAAAATTCGCGTCTCAGAGCCGCATTCACCTCGCGCCGGCTGAAGCGCTCAGGTTCGAAGACGCGCAGTGGATCATCGTCATCCTCGCCGATGTCTTCTTCATCGTCGCCAAATAGCCGTTCGACGTCGCCGAAGCGGAGCCGATGGATGAGCACCTCATAACCTCTCGGGCCTCCAATATCTTCGGGCGGGCCGGCACGCGCGCCGGCAATGCAGATCGGGTAGACCTTGCCAGCCTCTCGCTCGAGCCCGTCCTCAACTCG
>JAIUNP010000165.1 GCA_020161975.1 Pseudomonadota bacterium | reverse complement strand
AGTTGAAAGCCGAGCTCGATTTTCAACTAAACAACGGCAAGGTGCCGGAAAAGCCGCTCTACCGCCTTGTGGCCAATCCGCGCGGAGCACAGGGCGCCGTCGTTGTCGATTCGATCAGCACACGCCCGCAGGTCATGTCGTATGCCCTGTCGGCAAACTACACACTGACCTCAATCAAGGATGGCAAGGTCATCACCACCGGCACGGCGCAGGTGCAGGCCTCCTTTGACCGGAACCTTCAGCGGTTTGCCACCGTCCGCGCCATCCGCGACGTGGAAATCCGGGCTTCGACACAACTGGCCGAGCAGATCCGCAATCGCATCATGCCGGCCGTCGTGAACCTGCAGGATTAAGCCGCCGTGGCGGTCATCCGGCCGGCGGATCTTGCGCGCTTCAGGGCCGCGGGCTGGAAAAACTACCCCGTGATTCTTGTTTATGGCGGCGACGAGGGCAATATTCGCGAGACGGTGGCGGGACTTCTGGCCGCTGCCGCCGGCCCGAATCCTGATCCGCTCGATCTCGTCGAACTTGACGGTGATTCGCTTGCGCAAGACCCCGCCCGCCTTGCCGATGAACTGAATGCCCTGTCGATGTTCGGTGGCCAGCGCGTCGTACATCTGCGCGATCCGGGGCGCCTTGCCGCCGCCCACATCGAGACCGCCGCCGAGGCAGCGAGCCCCACGCCGCTGATCATCGAGGCCGGTGAACTGAGGCCAGGCACGGGGTTGCGCGCCCTGGCCGAACGGCACAAGGCCATCGCCGCGGTCGCCTGTTATTCCGACACTGCGCGGGATCTGAGATCCCTGATCGACACCGCGCTGGCGGCAAGCGGCCACACCATAACGCGCGAGGGGCGGGAACTTCTGGCGGGCGCGCTCGGCGCGGATCGTGGACTGTCACGCTCGGAGATCGAAAAGCTCGCGCTTTATGCCGGTGATGCCAAGGAAATCACGATCGAAATGGTTGCAACAATCGTTTCGGATGCCGGACGCCATGATGTCGGCCCCCTGATCGACCGGGCTTTTGCCGGCGCCATCGGCGAAATCGAGCCGGAGGCGAATCGATTGTTTGCCTCGGGCATCCACCCTTCCGCCTTGCTGTCCCAGACGCTCACCCACGTCTTTCTGTTGCGCAGGGCGCTGGCCGCCCGGGCCGGGGATGCCGACCTGTCACAGTTCAAGAAGATGAACCGCATCCACTTTTCGCGCGCTCCTGCGTTCGACCAGGCGGCCCAGCGCTGGAGTGGCACCCGGCTGGACCAGGCGCTGGATCTCGTATCCGCCGCCGTCCTCAACACCCGAAAGAGCGCGAGGCTGGCCGAACCTGTGACAATCCGGGCGCTGTGGAGCCTTGCGCGGCTGGCGCGCGGAGGCGAATCGACCGCTTGATCACAGCGTCGCTTCGAAGAACCGCAGCGTGCGATGCCGCATCTCCAGCGTCTCGACATGGCCTGTCGCCGGATCGATCAGCACCTCGAACCGCTCGCCAGCACCCGCTGCGGCATAGGCGGCCCGGACATCCTGCAGCGCCAGCGCAATGGCGGCGGGCGGCGTGAGCGGATCGCACGCTCCCATCGCCGCAAATTGCCCGCGCGGCGCGGCGCATCCGGCAATCTCGCCCGTACGCCAATGTGCCAGGAGGCCTGGTACCGTCAAATAGAGCCCGTGCCGATCGTGGCCGTTCTGACGGACGAGCGTACCAAGGTCAGCAAAACAGCACAGATGCGCAAGACTGCGCAGCCGGGGTTCGAGCGCCGCCAACCAGAACGCCAGCGTTGCCCCCATCGAAATGCCGAACGCCCCGATCCGCCCTTCATCCACCCCCGGCCAGCCGGCGAGCAGATCGAAGGCCCCGGAAAGATCCGCCAGCATGTCGCCGAACAATGTCGTGCCTTGCCAGAGGTGGCGCTTGGCAACGAGATTTTCGGACTCGCCCGCCCGCTCACCGAAACAGCAAAGATCGATGGCAAGCGCCACCACACCCTGCCGGGCAAGCGCATGGGCATAGGGTTCGGGCTGAAGCGCCGGACGCCCGACCAGAAGTTCATCCGCGCCGACCTCATAACGACCGCCATGTGCGTGACAGTAGAGAACAGCGGGCAGGCCGGACCACGCCCCCGGCGGCCCAGTGATGAAGCCGCGCACGGCGACGCCATCCCCGCGTTCAAGGTCGAGGCGTTGGCCCTGTAGCCCTCCGACCGTAAAGGCCAGTGGCGCTCGTGACCGGACGACGAATGCAGAGCGGGGCATTCCGCCCAGCAGGTGATGCAGAGATGGCCGCATCACGCTCATGGCATCGCTCTCTGGCGTGATGGACCGAGCCGGTTGACCAGCCGATGTGGCAACAACAGATCAGTCCCCGGCGCGCCGGACCAGACGACCTCAAGTTGTTTCAGGATCGCCGCTCCGTAATCGGTATAGGGAACGTGGACTGACGACAGCCAGCTCGCAATCCATTCGTTTAGCGGGCTGTCATCAACGCCGGTGATCAGGCAATCCGCTGGCACATTGACGCCGCATTCCCCCGCAAACCGATAAACGCCATAAGCCATCAGATCACTGACGCAGAAAATGCCCTGTGGCCAGCCACCATCAGCAACCAGCCCCCGCGCCGTCTCGTATCCCGCCTCAAGATGCCGGAGCTGCGGGGAAAATCCGATGCGAACAACATCGCGCGGGATGCCAAGCGCATGAAGCCCGGCGAGAAATCCATCCATCCGGTCAGCAACCGCAGACGAACTGCGCGCCGTATGGACGATGGCGGGAGATCGCACCCCCGCTTCAACCATGAATGCGGCTGCGCTCCGTCCGGCTGCATGGTTGTCGATGCCCACGAAAGCGACGGGGTTCCGCGTTTGCTTCGGACGCCGACCCACAAAGACCATGGGCTCGCCCCGTTCGGCAAACCGTGCCAACACCGGGCTCGCCACCGCTGAAACGATGATGAACGCTTCCACCGATTGCGCCTGCATCGCTTCGAGATATTCGTCCTGGAGCGCGGGTTGGTCGCGGAAATCGCACAGGATCATGACATAACCAGCTGCCCGGAGCGCAGCTTCGGTCGAGGATGCAATGGCGCCCATCGCCGGATTGTCGAGGTTCGGTGCCAGCATCGCTACCACTCGGCTCTCCCCACGCCGAAGGGCCCGCGCGATCCTGTCTGGCCGGTAACCATGCCGGTCGAGTAACGCCCGGACAGCTGCGACGGTCTGCGGATTGGCGCGATTGAGATGCCCGTTCACGATCCGAGAGACCGTCGAGGCCGAAACACCGGCCTCCGCAGCAATCATCGAAAGGGAAACGCGCTGCCGCCCGGGCCGCCGCAACCGCTGTTCCACACGCCTGCTCCCGTCTTTCATTTGCCTGTCGCACTGCGCGCTTGACACGCTTGGCAAACGTTTGCCAGACTGAGTTTAAGATCAAAAACTGAACCTCGACAAGAGGCATCCATCACCGGAGATGAGTCTCCGGACAACGGGAGGAAGACCATGACATCCCATATCCGCAAGGCCGGGTTACTGGCGCTTGGAGTTTCGACGTCAGTGCTGGCGATGAGCGCGGCCGCATCCGCGCAAACCGTCAATTTGCGCTATCTCTGCTATGCCGATGCCAACGAATGCGAGGTCTCGCGTGAGTTGCTGGATCGGTTCGAGAAGGCCAATCCCGCCATCAAGGTCACGCTGGACAAGGTAGGCTTTGCGGTCATCCGCGAACAACTCGAAACCCGTTTGCAGGGTGGCGAGGCGCCGGACATGGCCCGCGTCACCAACCTCGGCGGTCTGAACAAATACTATCTCGACCTGTCTCCCTACATCAAAGCGGCGGACTGGGAGACCAATTTCGCAACCACCCTGCCCTGGATGCGCGTCGGCAAGGACGACAAGGGCATCTACGGCTTCATGACCCAGATTACCGTCACTGGCCCCTTCGTCAACAAGACGATGTTCGACCAGACCGGAGTGAAGATGCCGGGCGCCGGCGCAACCTGGGATGACTGGGCCAAGGCCACCGCCGAGGTGCAGAAGAAGGGCAAGGTCTATGCGGGCATGGTGATGGATCGCTCCGGCCACCGTCTGGCGGGCATGTCCATTTCGATGGGTGCAAAATATTTCGACGCCAATGGCCTGCCGAGCGCTGTGGTCGATGACGGCTTCAAGGCCACGTCGGAGCGCATGGTCCAGTGGCACAAGGACGGGCTGATGCCGCAGGATGTCTGGCCCGGCGCCTCGGGGGCCAAATGGAAGAATGCCGGCGATATGTTCATCAACGGCGATGTCGTTATGCACATCGCGGGGTCTTGGATGATCCAGAAGTACGAAGCGGACATCAAGGACAAGTTTGAATGGGTCGTCCCGCCGCAGCCCTGCGGGCCCGCTGCCTGCTCGGCCATGCCCGGCGGCGCGGCGATGGTGGCGTTCAAATCCACCAAGCACCCGAAGGAGGTGGCCCAGGTCATGGAATTCATGGCCTCCGAACCGGTGCTCAAGGAATATTACGAGCGCACCGTGCAGATCCCGGCGCACAAGGGCCTTGCTGCCAAGGGGCTGAACTACGGCAGCGGCGTGGGCGCCCCGACCCAGGCCGCCCTGAAGCAGTTCACGGCTGATTTCGCCAAGATCTCGCCGGTCGCCCACCAGCTTCAGGGCTATCAGCGCAATGTCGCCATCTTCAACGCGACCGTGAACTACGTCGCCCAGGCGATTACCGGTACGCTCACCCTGCCGCAGGCTTATGCCAAGATCCAGGAAGAGATCGACAACGCGGTGAAGAAATAACCACCGCCGCCCGCCGGCGCTTTCCCACGGGAGCGCCGGTCCCTGCCCATGCGCGTGCCCCCGGGGAGGCTGTTGCAATGTCCGCTGCGCTGACCTGGATTTGGAAGGCTCTCGGTGACCTCATCGATGGGCCGCTGCGAAGCCTTCAGAAGCACATTGGCGCCCACCGCATGGCCTATGTGTTCCTTGCGCCCAACCTTATCATTTTCGGTCTGTTTTCCTTCTGGCCGATGCTGCTCAACTTCTACATCGCCTTTACCGGCGGGCAGTCGGTGATTCTGGCTGAACGCCCCCTCATCGGAGTCGAGAATTTCCGCGAATTGCTGGCCTGTCCGAGTTATCTCGATCCGAGAACCTGCCCGGTTGCTGGCTATTCGTTCTGGACCGGGTTGTGGAACACGTTGTTCTTTGCCCTCGTGCAGGTCCCGATCATGGTGGTGGTGGCGCTTGTCACAGCATTGATCCTCAACCGCAACATCCGGGGCAGGGGTTTCTGGCGCGCGGTCTATTTCTATCCGGTCATGCTCTCACCGGTCGTTGTCGCGGTGATCTGGGATTGGATCTTGAAACGCCGCGGCATTCTCAACGCGCTCCTTGACGATATGGTATCGGGCTGGAACGATCTTGCCCGGTCGGGCGTCTGGTTTGAGATCGGCCTCGGCCTCATCCTCCTGCTGCCCCTTCTGCCTGTCACGCGGGCGTTGCTGGCGAGGATCGCATCCCCGCACCGCCTTCGCCTTTCTCATGGACTGGCTGTCGGGCTGGCAATTCTGCTGTCAACTTGGCTCGCCCGCTCGGGCGGGCTTGTCCTGCCTGACTATCGCCCCGTCAACTGGTTGATTGACCAACGGGCCGGCTGGCCGATGTTCTGGGTGATTTTCGTCTATACCTGGGGCCATCTCGGCTTCTACATGCTGATCCTGCTTGCCGGTTTGCAGGCGATCCCGCGCGATCTCTACGAGGCGGCGGAGATGGACGGGACCTCGCGCTTCCGTTCCTTCTGGCGCATCACCCTGCCGCTGCTGATGCCGACGATGGTCGTCGTGCTGGTCCTCTCGCTGATCCGCGCGTTTCAGGTCTTCGATGAGGTCTATGTGCTCACCGGCGGCGGACCAGGCCAGGCCACCAAGATGATCATCCAGCACATCTACGAGAGCGCTTTCATTGGCGATGCCAAGCGGTATGGCATCGCGGCGGCCTCATCGGTGCTGGTGGCCGGGCTCCTGATGGTGCTGACACTGGTGCAGCTTCTCGTGACGCGAAGGAGGGCGGGCGGATGATAACAGGCGCAGAAATCGGCACCTTCCTGTCCCGCCGGCGCGGCATCGGCCGGCTGCACTGGTCGGACTGGCTGACCTATGGCTATCTTCTGATGGGCGTCCTCATCGTGCTGCTGCCCATCCTCTGGATGATCCTCTCATCACTGAAGTCACCCGCTGCGCTGGTCGAAAACGATCCCCGCGCCCTGCCCTACGAGCAGATCACCATCCCTGCGGCTGATGGCAAGTCGCACACGGTTTTCCTCTGGACCCGGTCGGACGGCGTTGCGGTCGATGTCGCCCTTGTCGGGGTCCGCGGCCTCAATGCCCGCGTTTTTGAGCCCGGCAGGCCGGACACTGTTTTCGAAGTGCCGCGCGCATCGCTCCAGCGCAAGGAGACCGTCGCCCCGCGTTGGGATAACTACACCGAACCGACCATCGGCTCGACGCAATCGCGCACATTCAACTTCCTGCGCTATTTCTGGAACTCGTCCTTCGTCACCGTTGTCGCAACCCTGCTGACCCTCATCGTCAATGCCATGGCGGGCTTCGCTCTGTCGAAGTACCGGTTTGCGGGCCGCGATGCCATGGCGCTTGTCATCATCGCCACATTGCTGGTGCCGCCGACGGTGATTCTCGTGCCGCTTTTCATCACTGTCAGCAAACTCGGACTCCTGAATTCGCTCTGGGGAGTGATCATCCCGGCGGTTGCCACGCCCACCGGCGTTTTCCTGCTGCGCCAGTACATGCTGACCATCCCGGACGAACTGCTCGAAGCCGCGCGCATGGATGCTGCCTCGGAGTGGAAGATCTTCTGGCGCATCATCCTGCCCCTCAGTCTGCCGGCCCTGTCGGTTCTCGCCATCCTGTCGGTCATGTGGCGGTGGAATGACTTCATGTGGCCGTTGATCGTGCTGACGCAATCGGAAGTCTTCACGCTCCAGCTCGGGCTTTCGACCTTCAAGGGCGAGCTGAACGACAACATGCATCATCTGCTGGCGATGACCGTGCTGACCTTGTTGCCGGTGACGCTCGTGTTCGTCGTGCTCCAGAAGCACATCACCACCGGCATCGCCAATACAGGGTTGAAGTGATGGCAAGTCTCGATCTTCGGAACGTCAAGAAGGCCTACGGCGCCACCAACGTCATCCACGGGATCGACCTTTCGATCCGCCACGGCGAATTCATCGTTTTTGTCGGCCCTTCGGGCTGCGGAAAATCGACGCTCCTGCGCATGATTGCCGGGCTGGAAGTGGTAAGCGGTGGCGAGATCGCGATTGACGGGACGGCGGTCAACGATGTTCCGGCCGCCGAGCGCGGTCTGGCGATGGTGTTCCAGTCATATGCGCTCTACCCCCACATGAGCGTACGCCAGAACTTGTCTTTCGGCCTTGAAAATCTCCACATGCCGAAGGACGAGATCGCCCGACGCGTCGCCGAAGCCGCCCGGATGCTCAGGATCGAGCCTTATCTGGAGCGTCGCCCCGGTCAACTGTCCGGCGGCCAGCGCCAGCGCGTCGCGATTGGACGGGCCGTGGTCCGCGAGCCGCGGATCTTCCTGTTCGACGAGCCCCTGTCCAATCTCGACGCCAAATTGCGCGTGCAGATGCGCGTCGAGATCGGCAGCCTGCACCAGCGTCTCGGCAACACGATGATCTACGTCACCCATGATCAGGTCGAAGCCATGACGATGGCAGACCGCATCGCGGTGTTGCGCGACGGACGTCTCGAACAGTTCGGCGCACCGCTCGATCTCTACAACCGCCCCGCCAGCCTGTTCGTAGCCGGCTTCATCGGCTCGCCGCGCATGAATTTCCTCGAAGGCACGATTGAAGCGGTCACTCCCTCGGCCATGACGCTGCGCCTCAAGGGCGGCGAGGCTGTCACGGTCTCCTGTGCACCCGCCAGTGGCGCAGAGGCAGTTGGTGCTGCCATCAAGCTCGGCATCCGACCAGAGCATGTAACGCTGGCCAGAAGCGAAGCGCCGGACATCCGCCTTGCCGTCACACTCACCGAACAGCTCGGCGGCGACAGTTACCTGCACGGTACAACGCCCTCCGGTGAAACATTCAGCGTCCGTCTCGCCGGCCAAACCAGCGTGCGCCGGGGAGACGACATCGGTCTTGTATTGGGCACACCCACCCTTCGTCATGTCTTCAACGCCGCGACAGGCGTCGTTTATCCCCCAATCTGAACGAGTTCCGCAATGCGCATCTTCCAGTCGATCACCGCGATTGAACCCCATACCCATGGTCTTGATGCGGTGCTGGAAGACGGCTGGCGCCTGCGCATCCGGGC
>JAIUNP010000164.1 GCA_020161975.1 Pseudomonadota bacterium | reverse complement strand
CCGGAATGCCGCCGTCGCGGATGATCATGTTGGAGGCGAGGCCGATCACCGTGAAGGGGACGTCGGCCGGCAGATGCTTCAGGAAATAGGCGAGATCCTGCGTATCGGCGGGGGTGAACAGGATCTCGGCCGGTCCACCGACGCGCAGCCAGGTCATCGGCGCCAATGGCTCATTGGCAAGCAGCCGCCCGCGAAGATCGGGCATCCGGGCCTTGAGATCGGCGGTGATGTCGGGACGTATCACAATACTATTTCCTTGTAACCTGCATAGCAATTTCAATTTCTTGTAAATTTTGATGCATCAATTTATTTAGCTCCGAAAACGAATCTCCACAATTTTTTAATTCATTATAACGCGCTTGATCAAATTTTTTATAGTCTCGGAATTTATTTTGGCTTTTACTTGAAGAAAACCGAGCTCGGTATGTTCCAATAACATACCCAGTCTCATTAATATCATAAATACAATGAGCTAATTCATTTCTAGTTGTGTTTAACGACTCCAACCTCTTGAATATTTTTTTAGTTCTTTCCTTCAAATCTTCGCGCAAATTCTGATGTATAAGCCTCTTAACTAACTCAACACGCGAAGCAAGATTGTTAAATGAATAAAATATTATCTCAGCATTTGCATCCGTGGTCCCAATAAGAAACTTTAAATAATATATAACAAGGCTTTCGTTATTAGATGCATGCGTCATAATATAGCCAACCATCTCATAGATGGTTTTGCGTTGTTGATATGCCTCAATATTTAAGCGATCAAATTTAGGTATTTCGTAAGGCATCGCCTCACCCCTTAATCGCCGCCAGTTCCCCCGGCAGCGCATAGGCCCATTGCGTGATATTGCCGGCGCCGAGGCAGACGACATAATCGCCGGGCTTTGCCACCTCGGCCACCATGCCGGCCAGCGCCTCCGGCCCCGGCAGCGCCACCGCATTGCGATGGCCGCGCGCCTTGATGGCGGAGACGAGATCGTCCTTCTGCGCCCCTTCGATGGGCGCTTCGCCCGCCGCATAGGTATCGGCCACGATCACCAAGTCGGCATCGTTGAAGCAGGAGGCAAAATCGTTGAACAGCGATTGCAGGCGCGTGTAGCGATGCGGCTGGACGATGGCGACCACCTGCCCCTTGGTGGAATTGCGCGCGGCCCTGAGCACGGCGGCGATTTCCACCGGATGATGCCCGTAATCATCGAAGATCAGCGCGCCATTCCATTCTCCGGTCTTCGTGAAGCGCCGCTTGACGCCGCCGAAGCCCGCAAGCGCCTTCCGGATCGTCTCCACCGGCACGCCGAGATCATAGGCCACCGCAATCGCTGCCGTGGCATTGAGGGCGTTGTGATGGCCCGGCATCGGCATCACGAGGTCGCGCACCACCATGTCGGTGCCGCGCTTACGGTCGCGGATCAGCAGCGTGAATTTTGACTGGCCGCCGGTCAGGTCGATGTCGATGATGCGGAAATCGGCCTGCGGATTCTCGCCATAGGTCAGCACCCGGCGATCCTGAATCTCGCCCACCATCTGCTGCACCGTGGGATGGTCGAGACACATCACGGCGAACCCGTAGAACGGCAGGTTGTTCACAAAGGAGCGGAAGGCATCCTTGATCGCATCGAACGTCTTGAAATGATCGAGATGCTCTGGGTCGATGTTGGTGACAATGGCGACATCCGCCGGCAGCTTCAGGAAGGTGCCGTCGCTCTCGTCGGCCTCCACCACCATCCATTCGCCGGCGCCGATGCGGGCGTTTGTGCCATAGGCATTGATGATGCCGCCGTTGATGACGGTCGGGTCGAAGTTCCCGGCATCAAGGAGGGTCGCCACCAGCGAGGTCGTCGTCGTCTTGCCATGGGTGCCGGCAATGGCGATGGCGCTCTTGAAGCGCATCAGTTCGGCCAGCATCTCGGCCCGGCGCACCACGGGAATGCGCTTTTCGCGCGCGGCGACGAGTTCGGGGTTGTCCCGCTTGATCGCGGTGGAGACCACCACCACCTCCGCATCGCCGACATTCTCGGCCTTGTGTCCGACAAAGCAGGTGATGCCAGCATCACGCAGGCGCTTGACATTGGCGCCATCCGCCGCGTCCGAACCTTGCACGGTATAGCCGAGGGTTTTGAGCACCTCTGCGATACCGGACATGCCGATGCCGCCGATGCCGATGAAATGGATGGCTCCCGTAGAGCGCGGAATTTTCATGTCGGTTCCCCGAAAGAGTATTGCGGGCGGGATTAACGCCGGACCGTCGCAAAAACAAGGTCAGCAAGCCGCCCGGCGGCATCCGGCACCGCCACGGATCGCGCTTTCTCCGCCTGCGTGGCCAGAATTTGCGGCTGATCCATCAGCCTGGCGATTTCGCCGGCCAGCCAGTCAGGCGTGAAATTGTCCTGCCGGCAAAGCGTTGCCCCGCCCGCGTCTGCGAGCACAGCGGCATTCGCCGCCTGATCCTGATCGAGACTGCCGGGCAACGGCACGAGGATCGAGGGCCGACCGATCACTGCAAGCTCGGCCACCGTCGAGGCACCAGATCGGCAGATGACCAGATGCGCGGCGGCGATTTTCGCCGGCATATCCTTGAAGAACGGCGAGATTTCCGCAGAAACGCCCATCAGGCCGTAAGCCTTCTCCACCCGCTCGCGATCTTCCTCGCGCGCCTGCTGGACGAGATGGAGCCGCGCCCGCATCGCGGCAGGCAAAAGCGCGATGGCCGGCGGCACGATCTCGCTCATCACCCGCGCGCCCTGGCTGCCGCCGAAGACGAGCAATTGCAGCACCCCGTCCCCCGGCAGCGCCGGAAATGGCACCTCCGCAGCCGCCAGAACCGGCGGACGCACCGGATTGCCCACAACGCTGGTCTTGTCCGGAAACTGGGTCGCCTTCAGCGGAAAGCCCGTGGCGATGCGCGTGACTTTCGGTGCAAGAAAGCGGTTTGCCCGGCCCATCACGCCATTCTGCTCGTGAATGATGGTCGGAATTTTCCGCATCGTCGCGGCATAAACAGGCGGTACCGTGGGATAACCGCCAAAACCCACCACGACATCGGGTTTCAGCCTGTCCATCAGCTTCAACGCCTGCCGTGTCCCGACGGCGAGCGCAATCGCTCCCTTCAACCTTCCCAGAAAGCCCTTGCCGGTCACAGTGCCACTTGTCACCTGATGCAGCGTTGCCGGGAACTTGTCGGCATAGATCGCGGCCCGGTCGTCCGAGACGAGTTCCACCACAGCGCCGCGCGCCACCAGGACATTGGCGAGACTTTCAGCCGGAAACAGATGCCCGCCCGTACCGCCAGCCGCCAGCAGAACCTTGATGGGCGCACTCATGCCGGCACCGCCCTGAGGCCGGTCGACACGCGCGAGACGAGAGCCGCACTCGGCCGACGCCGGGTGACGGCCAGCAGGAAGCCGGTCGTGATTGCCAGTGAGATCAGCGAGGACCCACCGTAGGAGATGAAGGGCAGCGTCATGCCCTTGGGCGGGATGAGGTCGAGATTGACGGCCATGTTGATGCTCGCCTGAAGCCCGAACAGCATGGCTAGTCCCGCCGCCGCAAAGCGCGCGAACGGGTCCTCGTTGCGGAAGGCATTCGACAGCGCCCGCAGCACGATGAAGGCGAACAGCGCCACGATGACCATGCAGACGATAAGCCCGAACTCCTCCCCGACCACAGCGAAGATATAATCCGTGTGGCTGTCGGGCAGGATGCGTTTCACCGTGCCCTCGCCCGGCCCCTTGCCGAGCCAGCCGCCAGAAAGCAGGCTTTCACGCGCGGTTTCCGCCTGGAACTCGCCCGCCCCGCCATTGCCCTTGTTCAGGAACTTGTCGATACGCGAGGTGACGTGCGGCAGGAATTTATAGGCGAGAAACAGTCCGCCGACACCGAGAATGCCGAGCCCGGCAACCCAGAGAAGATGCAGGCCCGCGAGGAAGAAGAGCCCGCACCAGACCGCCGTGACCAGCATCGTCTGCCCGAAATCCGGCTGGAGAATCAGCGGCACGATGACGATGGGCAACAGCAACATGGCCATGGGCGTCCCCGGCATGTCGGCCCGGCTCGCCTTTTCCGAAAAGGCCCAGGCCGCCATGATGATGAAGGCCGGTTTCAGGAATTCGGACGGCTGGATGGAGATGCCCGCCAGCGAGATCCAGCGCCGCGCGCCCTTCACTTCCGCGCCAAAAAGCAGCGTGGCGACCACCAGCGCCAGCGCCACAAAGAACAGCACCAGTGCCATGCGCCGCACATGTCGCGGCGAAAGAAACGAGACCCCGACCATCGTAATTAACGCCAGCACCAGGAAGAACGCCTGCCGGTTGACGAAATAGAAGGTTGGCAGACCAAGGCGCGCCGCAACAGGCGGGCTCGCCGCAAGGCCGAACAGGATGCCGAGCAGCATCAGCGCCATGAAGCTGAACAGCAGCCAGCGGTCGATGGTCCACCACCATTCATTGAACGCAGATCGATCGGCGCGGCTGACCATGGTCACGCTCCCTTCGTTTTCGGCACAAAGCCCGGCAGAGCCTCGACAAGGACGCGGAAATGATCACCGCGCTGCTCATAGTTCTTGTATTGATCGTAGGAAGCGCAGGCCGGCGACAGCAGAACCACACCGCCACCCTCGCGCTGGGCATCCTCCAGCGCGCTCATCACCGCCACATCCAGCGTGCCGGAGTGGACATGGCGGACACCATCACCCAGCGTTTCGGCGAACTCGGCGGCAGCATCGCCGATGAGATAGGCCTTGGCGATTCGCTCGAAATGCCCGCGAAGCGGCTCGATGCCGCCCTCCTTGGCCTTGCCGCCGGCAATCCAGTAGATGCCCTTCTCGAACGCACCGAGCGCCTTGTCGGTCGAATCTGCATTCGTCGCCTTGGAATCATTGAGAAAGAGCACCCGGCCCACCTTGCCGATCTCTTCCATACGGTGCGCAAGTCCACCAAAGCTCTGCAAACCTTCGCGGATCGTCACGGCATTGACGCCGAGCGAGGTGACGACGGCAATGGCCATTGCTGCATTCTGGGCGTTGTGGCGCCCGCGCAGCGCGCCGATGCCGGCAAGATCCGCCGCCTCGATCCGCTTGCCCTTGTGCGCGAACATGACGCGCGAGCCTTCTGCATAGAGCCCGTTCGGCACCGGCGTCTGCACCGATACCCGTATGCTGGCCTTGCTCTTTTCATCGCGATGGCGCGCCATGGCGGCAGAAAAATCATCGTCGATGCCGATCACGGCCAGATCGGCAGCCGCAACCATTCGCTCCTTGATGGCGGCGTAATTCTCCACGGTGCCATGCCGGTCAATATGGTCAACCGTCAGGTTCATCATCACACCGATGCTGGGGGCCAGCGAGGGGGCAAGATCGATCTGGAAGGAAGAGACCTCGATGACATGGATGCGCCCGGCAGCGGGCGGCTGAAGCGCCAGGATGGCCGTACCGATGTTGCCACCCAGTTGCACATCGCGCCCCGCAGCCGTGAGCAGATGCGCAATCAGCGCTGTCGTCGTTGATTTGCCGTTGGTGCCGGTGATCGCCACGAACGGCGCATCCGGGGCGAGCGCCTTGCGCTCACGGCAGAACAGCTCGATGTCGCCGATGATTTCGACGCCGGCGGCCTTCGCCTTGTCCACCGACCAGTGCGGCACAGGATGGGTGAGCGGTACGCCTGGCGCCAGCACCAGCGCAGAAACCCCGTCCCAACTGGCATCTTTGAGGTTCTCGAGCGTGATGCCGCGCGCTTCCGCCGCCTCGCGAGCCGAGGCGTTGTCGTCCCAGGCACGCACATCGGCACCGCCCGCCTTCAGCGCCTCGGCGGTGACAAGCCCCGAACCGCCAAGCCCGAATAGGGCGACCGTCTTGCCGTTGAAAACCGTGACCGGCGTCATGCAAATTACCTCAGCTTCAGGGTCGCAAGGCCGACCAGCGCCAGAATGACGGCGATGATCCAGAAGCGGATGACGACCTGCGGCTCCTGCCAGCCCTTCTTCTCGAAATGATGGTGGATCGGCGCCATGCGGAACACGCGCTTGCCGGTCAGCTTGAACGAGGCCACCTGGATGATGACGCTCATCGCCTCCAGCACGAACAGCCCGCCGACAATGGCAAAGACGATCTCATGCTTGGTGGCAACCGCCACCGAACCGAGGAGACCACCGAGCGCCAACGACCCCGTATCGCCCATGAAGATCTGCGCGGGCGGCGCGTTGAACCATAGAAAGCCGAGCCCCGCTCCGATCACCGCACCGCAGATGACGGCAAGTTCGCCGACACCGGGCACGAAATTGATCTGAAGGTAATTCGAGAAAATCGCGTTGCCGGCGAGATAGGCGATGAAGCCGAAGGTCCCCGCCGCAATCATCACCGGCACGATGGCCAGACCATCGAGCCCGTCGGTGAGGTTCACGGCATTGCCGGCCGCCACGATGATGAAGATGCCGAAGACAAGGAAGAAAACGCCGAGGTTGATGGCCGCTTCCTTGAAGATCGGAAAGCTGACCACATGCGCCAGTGACGGCGGAAAATTCGCAGTGATCACATAAACCGCGATGCCGGCGATGATCGCCTCCAGCGCCAGCCGTGCTTTCGAGGAAAAGCCCTTGTGGCTCTGCTTGGTCACTTTCAGATAGTCGTCGTAAAAACCGATGGCGCCGAAGCCGACCGTCACGCCCACCACGGCCCAGACGAACGGATTGCCGAGGTTGCACCAGAGCAGGCTCGCAACCAGCAGGCCGGAGAGGATCATCAGCCCGCCCATGGTCGGCGTTCCGCGCTTGGCAAGATGCGATTCCGGCCCGTCGAGCCGGATCGGCTGGCCCTTGCCCTGCTTCACGCGCAACAGGTTGATGATGGCCGGCCCGAACATCAGCACGAAGAACAGCGCCGTCACCGTCGCGCCGCCCGCGCGGAAGGTGATGTAGCGGAACAGGTTCAGCGGGCCGAACGCTTCCGAAAAACTGGAGAGCCAGAACAGCATTCTATTGCCTCATAAATCCTCGGAAGCGACCGTCGCCGCCTCCGGATACCGTGCCTTCAGCGCTGCCACGATGCGGGCCATGCGGCTGCCATTGGAGCCCTTGACGGTGACGGCATCGCCCCCGCGCACAGCGCCCAGAACAAAGGGTTCGAGCGCGGCTGAGTCGGCTGCGTAGCCGCCCTGCCGCACCTTCGGCAAGGCGTCGTAGAGATTTTTCATCAGCGGACCGGCCGCAAAGACGAGATCGACCTGGTTTGCCGCCACCGCATCCGACAGCCCGCGATGAAGATCCGCGCCGGATGCCCCCAGTTCCAGCATGTCGCCGAGAACCGCGATGCGGCGTCCGTGTTTTGCAACCGGAATGGTGCCGAGAATCTGCAACGCCGCACGCATGGATGAGGGATTGGCGTTATAGCTTTCGTCGAGCAGCGTCACGGCCCCGCTGCCGGCATCGAGCGACAACCGCTTGCCGCGACCGTCCGCCGGCACGAAATCCTTGAGCGCCAGCCCCGCCAGCGCAAGATCGGCGCCCGCTGCATGGACCGCGCCCAGCACCGCCAGCGCGTTCTGCACATTGTGCCGCCCCGGCGCGCCAAGGCGGAACACGAGCCGCGTGCCCAGCACGTCGGCTTCCACGGTCGAGCCATCGGCCTCGCAATGGGCAGAGACGAGGCGCACATCCGCCCCCGCCTCTTCGCCGAAGCTGATGATCCGCCCGGCACGCGAGGCGCCCGCATGGGCCTTCAGCCGGTTGAAATGCGGGTTGTCGCGGTTGATGATCGCAACCCCGCCCGGCACGAGCCCGGAAAAGATCTCGCCCTTGGCGTCCGCGATGGCTTCGATGCCCGGAAACTGCGCCAGATGCACCGGCTCCACCGTGGTCACGATGGCGATCTCCGGGCGCACGAACCCGGTCAGCGGCAGAATCTCGAACGAATGGTTCATCCCGATTTCAAAGATGCCGAAACGCGTCTCCTGCGGCATCCGCGCCAGCGTCAGCGGCACACCCCAGTGGTTGTTGTAGGAGGCGACCGAGGCGTGCGTGGCGCCCTGCCGGGCAAAGACCACCCGCAGCATCTCCTTGGTCGTCGTCTTGCCGACAGACCCCGTGACCGCCATCACGCGCGCTCTTGTGCGGGCACGGGCGGCGATGCCGAGCCGCTCCAGCGCCGGCAGCACCGCATCGACGATGTAGAGCGGCCCCGTGCCGGCGAGTGCCGGTGCGTGCGCCCGGTCCACCAGCGCGGCGGCGGCCCCGGCAGCAAATGCGTTGCCGACAAAATCATGCCCGTCACGCACGTCCTTCAGCGCAACGAACAGATCACCCGTCATGAGTGTGCGCGTGTCGATGGAAAGGCCGTTGATGCCCGGCTGCCCCGCCGGCGTATCCGCATCGAGCGCCGCCTTCAGCACGTCCCCGTTCC
>JAIUNP010000163.1 GCA_020161975.1 Pseudomonadota bacterium | reverse complement strand
TGACCGGCCTTGACCTGACGGAGGCCCTCAATCTGGTGCGTCGCGGCTTTGCGTTCACCGCCGAGCCGGTCATTGATCCGGGTGCCGTGCATTACCCCGAACCGAACGAGGCCCACCCCGCCGATACCGCCGCCATCATCGCCAAGCTGGAGGCCGCCCGCGCGCCGCTCCGCCGTTCCGCTTTCTGGGCGCTGGCCCATGGCTATGGCCCGACCGATGACATGATGCGCCGGTTGGAAGCCGCATTCGTTGGTTCCGGGGGCCGGGTTCATATGAACCGCTACGGTTATCTCGATGACGACAAACTCGCCCGGATTGGAACATTGGTCCGATCGCTCGAAACGTGACGCTGCAAGAGCCGGAGTGGATCAGGGCTGCGCCACATAGCGATGGGACGAGCGTTGCAGGGCGTCAACGAAGTCGCTGCTGGCGTCGATATGTTCGATCATCGCCTGCCGTGCGCGCGCAGGGTCCCGAGCAAAGATCGCGTCGCGGATGCGGGCGTGGAACACGACGGCACTGTCCCGGCTCCTGAGTTCGCGAACCATCAGGTTGTGCACCCGCTCCATCTGGAGCCGCGCCTGCGAGACGTTCGACCAGAGGAGATCAAGGTTGAAAGCATCGAACAAGGCCTGATGGAAGCGCTCATCGGCGATATAGCCAGCCTCGATGTCGCCGCGCGCCAGCGCCCCCCGGTGGTCAGCGAGGGCGGCGTCGATCTCGACGGCAAGCGCATCGGATAATGCGAGCGCGCACTCCGCGGCCACATCGCCTTCGAGCAGGCGGCGCAGACGCAGGGCCTGTCGCACAATCGGCACGCTGATCAGCGATACCACCGTGCCACGGCTGGGGAGAATGACAACCAGCCTGTCCTCTTGCAGCCGTCCCAGAGCCTCGCGCACAGGCGTGCGGCTGACCTCTGCCGCCGCAGCGATTTCAACTTCGGAAATTGGTTCTCCCGGTTCGTAGGCCAGCGAAACAATGGACTTGCGCAAGGCGCGGTAGATCTGGCCCGAGGTCGGCAAGGTCCGGTCAATCGGGATCGGCGCTCGAAACGGGGCAACACGCGAATTGGACGGTCTTGGCATTGCAGGATCTTGACGGAAGTATTGGCCTCGTCAACAACAGAAATACCGGTATCCCGGACTTTTAAGGTGTTTGACGCTCTTCTGTTCTGCCCATCGTCCCTGATCCACCGCCAATGAACTGTTCAAGCTTGAAGTGTGTCTTGTGACCACGAGGAGGATCCGTTCCATGTCGGAAAAGCGTCACAAGCCTGAAGGGATCGTCGCAAGCTTGCGCCAGGCTGATGTTCTGGTCCCACAGGGCGAGTCCGTCGCCGATGCCGTGCACGAAATCGGCGTGACCTAAGTCGCGTATTACCGTTGGCGGCAGGAGTTCGGCGGGCTGACGACCTCGACGCCCGTGCGGCTTTGCCTTGATGGGAAGGCTGGAAAGTGCGCCTAGCCTGCCGCAAGATCCGGCACGGATTGGTATCCAGCGACGCCATGGTAGAAGCCGTTGCTGAAAGGCGTCGCGCCGCAGAGTGCGCGTAGCTGCTGCCCGGCATCCTCGATGCTGATCGAGCGCGTCGCCCGCGCCCTGTACACCCGGGCCACGCCCGCCATGTCAACCATTTGCGGGCTGAGGCGAAAATGGGTGATCCCGAGTTTATCGAGATCATCGAGTTCCGCCAGCAGATCGATATAGCTTTCTGATTGCGTCTGGATGCCGTTCACCCGGAGAAAGGGCGTTCCGTTCTGGGATGTCAGCGGCATTCCATCTGGATCATCCTCGCAAACAAACTGGCAATTGTCCTTGGTCCGGCGATGGGCCCTTGCATGATAGCAGCGCGCCGAAACCGCCAGCGATGCGCGTCCAAAGACCTGCACCTCCACGCCGAGCCCAAGCGCGCGGGCAGCCGCCGCCGCTATCGCAATGGAAGGTGCGGGCAGTTCGGAAGGCAGGCAGATGTGGGTTGCGCCCTGATCGGCCATGAAGGCGATGGTCGCCTCGTTATAGGCATTCATGAACGGACCGATGCGATGCGGTCGCCTGCCGCGCGCGTAAAGGGCGGCGGCATTGTTGCATTCGAGTTCGATATCATCGAGTGCGGCAAGGTCGGACGTCGCCTTGCGTTCGCGCGGCAGCATCACCTCGGCAAGGCTCGACAGGATGACGGTCTTGCCGGCTGCCATGAGATTGGCCGTCACATCGGGCAGGTGATTGTCGAAATAGGGCGCCCGCTTCGAGCAGATGACCTCGCCGAGGTAAATCTCGTCAATGGCCGGCTCCTCCGCCATGCGTCGGTAGAATTCCAGCTTGATCGCCGCAGGCCAGTGGTATGGAATCGGTCCGATTGTGATGTTCGCCGCCATCGTTCTACCGCCACTTCTTTGTTTCAAAGGCGCCTTGTGTCTCTTTCTGGCCTTCTGTCAGCGCGATGAGATCTACGATGTTGGCCGGTCGACCGGCCCGGATGTCGTCCACCGCCTTGCGGAAGGAGGCAACGACGTTCCGGACGTAGGATTTCGAGCGTTGCCGGCCCTCGATCTTGAAAGCATGGACACCTGCCGAAATCAGATCGGGCAACAGACGCGACAGATTGAGGCTGATCGGCTCCTCGAAGGCATAATAGCCCTCTGGCCGGTGCGGCGCCTGGTAGCGCCCCTTGCAGATTGTCGGGTAGCCGGCCTTGTCATCGGCACCGAAGCGGTCGATCGTGAAGCCCGCCAGCATCGCAGACATGGTCCCGTCAGGATGGCGGATATATTCGACCGCAGACGCCGGCGAACACACGCCATCCATATTGGTGGATTGACCGGTCAGGTAATTGGTCAGGCTGCATCGCCCCTCCACCATCAGGCCGTGATTGCCGAAGATGAACGTCTCGATCTCGCAAGGGATCTCGCGGCGGATGGCGCGTATTTCCGGGATTGTCAGAATGCGGGGCAGCACCACCCGCTTCACGCGGAAATGCTCGCAGTAGTAGCGGATCGCCTCTGGGCTTGAAGCCGCGGCCTGTACCGACAGGTGCAGACGCACCGACGGATGGGTGCGGGCGATATAGTCTGCAACACCCATGTCGGCCACGATAAAGGCATCGACACCAAGCCGGGCCCCGAGATCGGCGGCCTCCCGCCAGAGGGCCACCTTTCCCGCCGGCGGATAGGTGTTGAGCGCCAAAAGCACCTTGACCCCGCGCGCATGGGCATAGCGCACGGCTTCAGCCAACTCGTCCGGTGTAAAGTTCAGCCCCGGAAAGTTTCGCGCATTGGTCGCATTCTGCAATCCGCAATAGACCGCATCGGCTCCGGCATCGACCGCCGTGCGCAGGGCAGCCGGTGTTCCGGCAGGGCAGATCAGTTCCGCCAGGACATCGTCACGATCTTGCATTGGCCTGTCCATAGGTTTTCCGCAGCTGTTGGAGGATCAACCGCCCGGGGGCTCCGAACATCGAAGCGCAATCCTCAACGATGGAGCCATCGATATCGTCGAGGGCGTTGCGCAGCCGCACGACCGCCTCGGTGTTGCCGGCGATATCAAGCCCGCGCGAGAAAAAGGCTGCATCGCCGTCCTCACCTGCATCGATCAGCCTGAGCAGCAGCAGGAACTTGCCCCGGATGGAGGCGCCGGCCTGGGGAAGCCTGTCGCGCGGCACCGCTTGCAGGCTGAGTGCTTCCGGGTCCGGGCGCAACAGAAGCGAGAAGGGCAGTTCGACCGGATCGATCAGGTAGGTGGTTGCCTGATGCTCGCCCAGGCGCGCAAACAGCGAAGGATGTTTGTCGGCGACATTGCGAACGATTCTCGTCAAAACAGGCTGGACGAGCACACAGCTCACCCGTGACAGGGCATCAGCGCCCGGAAAGCGTGCGCGTTCCTGCCGGATCGATTTAGCGTGCGGCATCTGAGGCGCTCCCTGTCGTCTGGGCTTCATGGTTCAAGGTATGCCCCCGATTCAGTGTCGACGGCCTGCTTCAGTCTTCCGATGTCGGCGATGACGACGCCGTCGCGAACGACCAGGACACCCTTGTCGCGAAGTTGCCGGAAGGCCCGGGAGAGGGATTCGGGTTGGATGCCCAGCCGCGCGGCAAGCAGGGTCTTTCCGAAGGGCAATCGGACAGTTGCCCGCCCCTCGCGTTGCTGCGTGAGCGAAGCCAGAAATGCGGCCACCCGCTCGACGGCCTTGAAGGACTTCAGTTTCTCGATGTCCTCGATCAGCGATCGGTGCAGGTGCGCCGCCGAATGGATAAATGCCAGCGCAACACTCGGATTGTTCCGGATCACCGAACAGATCGCTGCGGATTCAAATCTCAGCAATCGGACCGGGGTGACTGCATAGGCGGATGAGACATGGGCGCTGCGTGCGGCTGCCACCGCAACTCCGATGGCCGCACGGGCGCCTGCAACGTCGATGACTGTCGAAACGCCGCTCGGCAGATCGCGCACAAGTTTGACCCAGCCGGCGATGACGACGAAGAAGGCTGTCGCCTGCTCGCCCTGGCTGAACAACATGCATCCGCTCGGCCTGGTTTCCGCCGAGCTGGTCGCGATGATCTTGTTCAGATCGCCCGGTGACAGCCGTTCAAAGATGGGCGCCGATTTCAATGCCTCCAGTTCGTGTGACTGGAGCGCAGCCTGTCTTTGTCCGGCTCTTGAGTGTGGAGCGCGCGCCATCGGGGCCATCACTTTCCGGGCCTGAATGCCAGGCAGATCTCGGGCCTGGTCTCGAGCTGGGGTCCACCCAGAAGATCGATGCAGTACGGCACCGCCGGAAACACCGCCATCATGCAGGTGCGGATCGAGGATGGCTTGCCGGGAAGATTGATGATGAGGGTTTGCCCGCGTGTTCCGGCGATCTGCCGCGAGAGAATGGCAGTCGGGACCTCCCTGAGGCTGGCGACACGCATCGCTTCACCGAAGCCGGGCAGTTCGCGATCAATGACGGCGCGCGTCGCCTCCGGCGTGACATCGCGCGGGGCGGGGCCGGTGCCTCCGGTGGTCAGCACAAGCGCGCAGCCATCATGATCGCTCAGCGTGACGATGGCCTCGCTGATGGCTGACTGTTCATCCGGAACGATTTGGCTGCGTGTCTCGAATGGCGAAGCCATCACCTCGTCAAGATAGGCGATGATCGCCGGGCCGCCGAGATCCTGATAGAGGCCCGCATGGGCCCGGTCCGAACTGACGATGATGCCGATCCTTGTCGTGCTCATGGCCGCATTCCTGTCTCAGTGCCCGCCGCAGTTGCCACATTCACCGCGGTCGACACGCAGCGCCCAGCCCACCATGGAACTGACCGCTGCCTGTGCGGGATCGACCGCCTTCTCCATCATGGTCATCAGTTGCAGCCAGTCGTCCGAGGATGCCTGGCCGGCATAGCGGCGCACCGCCCCGGTGACATATTCCTGGGCGGTTTCACCAAATTTTGCGGCTGTGGCCGTGATGTCAGCCAGCAGCAGCACATCGCCAAGACCTGCCAGAAAGGCCGGAGCGTCCCCGTCGTCTTCAAGCCGGGCGAGCAGTGATCCAAGATGCATTGGGAACCTCCTCCGTTTCCGGGCCTATTGTCCGGCGGACCGCAGTTCGATGCCTTCGATGCGCGCGCGCGAGGCCAGGATCGTGATGTATTGGTGCACAGCCGAACGCCGAACGGATTCCTCCAGCCAGTTTGCGATCCGGTCGCGCACCAGTTCGAATGGCAGGTCGCGACCGGCGATGCAGTGGTCAACCCTGATGATGTGAACGCCGAAACGGCTTTCCACCGCAACAGGGCAGACGACGCCGACCGGTGCACCGGCAAGGGCCCGCTCGAACGCGTCCACGGTCTGTCCCGGCCCGATCTGGCCGAGGTTGCCGCCGTTGGCAGCGGATGGACAGGCCGAACAGTCCCGCGCAAGAGCGGCGAAGCGATCAGGTCGCCGTATCAGTTCATCAATCAGGCTTTGCGCCAGCGTCTTCGCCGCCGCGAGCGTTTCGGCATCCGCAGCGGGGAGCAGGATGTGGCTCACCTCGTAGAGCGGAGGGGTACGGAACCGGGCGCGGTTCTTTTCAAAGTAGCGGCGGCAGGCTGCCTCGTCGGCTTCGGGCGTTGACACCTCGATCTCGATGATCTGCCGGATCAATGCCTCCTCGTCCGTTTCGCGCCGCCCGTCCGCGTCTGTCAGTGGCCGGGCCTCCACATTGTGGCGCCGCGCCTCCTGCAACAACAGTTCACGGATGGCGAGCGCCTGCGCCGCCGCCTGCCAGGCCTCGATCGGCGTTGGCGCGGGGTGGTTCTGCGTCTCCCGCGCGATGGCCTCGCGCGGAATGACGACATCGTTGACACTGACCTTGCGTGGCCGGGCCGTAATGGCCGACCGCACCGAACAGCCCGAAGCAGCAGCTTGTGACATGGCGATCACTCCGCCGGGCCGAGCGTGCGGCGCGTGCGCACCACCTGATATCCCGGGCGACCGAGGAACCAGACCGGCACGGACCAGATATGCACGAGGCGGGTGAACGGCGTCAGCGCGAACAGCGTCAGCCCCAGCACGATATGCACCTTGTAGATCAGCGCCGTATTGGTCAGCAGAAGCGCGGCCCGCGGATTGACGGTGAGAAGGCCGTTGGCCCAGTTCATGAAAGTGACCATCTCCTGCCCGTCGAGGTGATCGAGTGTCCAGAAGATGGTGGACAGCCCCAGCAGCAGCTGCAACCAGATGAGGGACAGCACGGCGATATCGGCGAAACTCGAGGTGGCGCGGATCCGCGCATCCGACAGCCTGCGGTGCAACAGCAACGTGCAGCCGACAAAGCCCAGAACACCGGCGATGCCGCCGACGATGACGGCGCCCTTCTGCTTGAAGTCATGCGGAATGCCGATCGCATCGAAAATGACGATTGGCGTGAGCATTCCAACGGCGTGCCCGAGAAAAAGAACCAGAACGCCGATGTGGAACAGGACTGAACCCCACATCAGCTGCCTGCGCCGCAGGAGCTGGCTTGACTTGCTGCGCCAGGAATACTGATCAGTGTTGAAACGATAGATGCTGCCGCCGATCATGATCGTCACGGCGATATACGGATACCAGCCGAACAGCAGGTAATTCAGGAAATCGTGCAGGGACATGACGGGGCCTCACCGGCTGGTGTTGTGCTGGATGATGGTCTTGGGGCGCTCGGGGGCTTCGAGGCCCGGCGCCGGGCGCCGGCCCTGCCGCACCTTGGCGCGCAGGGTTTCGCCACCACAGGCATCCGCCTGGCTCCCGAACCGGACTTCTTCCTCCTCCCAATCGGCATCGAGCGCGGCAAGATCGTCTGGCTCGGGATCGGGTTCGGCCCGAAGCCGGGCCAGCGCTTCGGCATCGGGCACGGCATTCGACAGCGCAATCAGAGCATCGAACACCGCCGCATAGGGTGAGTTGCGCTTTTGCAGCCGCTCGCGCAAGGCGTAGAAGACATGCGCCGGCTGGCTGATGAATTCGAGTGCCGCCTGGGGTTCGCGTGTCGAGACGAACTCGAGGAACAGCGGCAGAAAGTCCGGCAGTTCCCGGCTGGTCCGCATATAGCCGCCCTCCTGATAGACGTTGATCAGATCGACCATCGCCTGGCCGCGGTCGCGGCTCTCGCCGTGCACATGCTCGAAGAGATGCAGGGACAGGGAGCGTATCCGGTCGAACAGCAGGAGATAGCGCTCCTGCTGATCGAACAGATCGCCGCCTTCCAGGTCCTCGACCAGGGCAATCAGCCCGCCGGACTGCTGCGGCTTGAGCAGCTTTTCCGAGAGAATTGCCGCTTTGAGTTCGGGCGCAGCAGCCTTCAATTCATCAGTTGGATAGGTCAGAAGTGCCGAAAGGGCGCGGAGGATACGCATCAGGCCACCTCCATCGGTGTCTTGCTGCCGGCAGCACCGGCAAACAGGTTCGGTGTCTTGTCGGTGGAGGTACAGCCGTTGCCGAAGGTGAAGCCGCAGCCACCGCGAAGCTGGTAGGCGTCTTCGCTCCACTCGCGATGCGCGGTCGGAATGACGAAGCGGTCCTCGTAGTTGGCGATCGCCATATAGCGATACATGTCCTCGATCTGCTGCCCGCTGAGGCCAACCCTGGCGGCGGCGGCTTCGTCGATGACGCCATCAACCGTCTTGGCGCGCATGTAGGCGCGCATTGCCAGCATCCGCTCAAGACCGGCTGCGACCGGCTCCTCATCCCCGGCTGTCAGCATGTTGGCGAGATATTTCAGCGGAATGCGCAGGGAGCGCACATCCGGCATGTCGCCGTCGATGCCCATCTTGCCGGCGGCGGCTGCTGCCGTGATCGGGGAAAGGGGCGGCACATACCAGACCATGGGCAGCGTGCGGTATTCGGGGTGCAGCGGGAAGGCGACCTTCCACTCCATCGCTATCTTACAGTTCGGCGACCACCG
>JAIUNP010000162.1 GCA_020161975.1 Pseudomonadota bacterium | reverse complement strand
TGTACGAAATTGTCCCGTATTTAAGGTGATCATGCGTGAGGGGGCGGCTCAGCCGCAGGCGATCTTCTCGCATTTTCGCATGGCGGTGATCGTGCCGCGCAGTGCATTCGGTCCCGGATAGCCGACAATGCCCGCATCGCCGATGACATAGGAGGGCGTGACGGCCAGCGCGAGTGATTCTGCCAGCTTCATCTGCCGGTCGAGCACCGCTTTGAGTTCGGGGTCGCCGGCCGCCGCGTTCGCAAGAGCCGCGTCATCGAGGCCGAGATCGCGCGCAACGCCAAGGGCGCGCTTGCCATCGACAAAGCCGGTGAGGCTGAACATCGCAGTGTGAAGAGTATGCGCGCTGACGCGTCCATGGTTCTTGAGCACGGCAAGTTCGACCAGCGCTGCCTCCTTCGAACCAGCGGAGAGAATGGGATTGGCAATGAGGCCGATGCGCAAGTCGCTATCCGCCGCAATCATCGCCTGCATGTCCTTTGCCGATTTGCGGCACCATGGACAGTTGAAATCTGAAAACTCGATCAGCGTCACATCCGGCGTCGTGCTGCCGGTGCGGATCATGCCGGGGTGATTGTCGAGCTGGCGCGTGATTTCCACAGGCAGCCGCAGATTGGGGAAGGGCTTGCCCTCGTCTGACCGCAAGCGGAACCAGCCGTGATCCGATTCCGTGGCAGGTTTGGCCGGCGCCTTTTTTTGCGCCAGCGCGGGGGCGGCGATGAGTGCGGGCAGGGCGGTGAGGATGTGGCGACGATTGAGCATGGGCTTATCAAGGCGGGAGGAAGGGCATTTATAAGGCAGCGCTATTTCGATGTGGCGACATAGACACCATCCCAATCTGTGCCGGGCGGATGGGTGCGATATTCGGCAATGCGCGCGGCCATGATGTCGAGGTAGGGCGTGAAGTTGAACGCCCATGCAACGCGGTGCAAGGCCCGGATGTCGTGCTCGGCCTCGTCCCAATCCTGCCGGCGGATGTTGTCGAGCAGCAGGGTCGTGCCGGCAGCCAGCGCGTCCATATGCGGCTGAGCCAGCGTGACATGATCGCCCAGCAGCGCGAAGATGCGCTGGGGTTCGCGCTTGCCCTTCACGCGGATGCGGTCAATCTCGACCAGCGCAAAGCGACCGCGCGCCAGTGCCTCGGTTGCCTCGCCCGCGATGATGTTGACGCCGTAGGCCTTCGTCTGGCCTTCGAGGCGTGAGGCGAGGTTCACGGGGTCGCCCAGCACAGAATAGTCGAAGCGGATGTCGGAGCCCATGTTGCCGACGATGCAATCGCCGGAATTGAGGCCAATTCCGATATCGATCGGCGTATGCTTGCGCCCCGCCATTTCCGCCTCGCCAGCCAGCGCCGCGTTGAGCGCATCGAGCCGCTGGCGCATTTCCAGCGCGGTGCGGCAGGCTTCGCCCGCATGATCCTCCACATCCAGCGGCGCGTTCCAGAAAGCCATGATCGCGTCGCCCATGTATTTGTCGATGGTGCCGGACCGTTCGATGATGGCATTGGAGAGGGGCGTCAGCAGGCGGTTCATCAGGGTCGTCAACCCCTGTGGATCATGCCGGAAACTTTCGGACAATGAGGTGAAGCCTCTGACATCCGAGAACATCAGCGTGAGGTTGCGCCGCTCGCCGCCGAGCTTCAACTGGTCCGGCGCGTCCGCAAGCCGCTCGACCATGGCGGGCGAAAGGTAGCGCGTGAAGGCAGTGCGCACAGCCCGCCGCTCGCTGTCCGAGGCCTTCCAGCGCATGACCGAAGTGGTGGCGAAGGCAACGCCACCCGCAAACGCAGGCATGATCGGATCGAGCAGCATGTCCGCGTTGCGGAACAGCGACCAGCTGCCGTATGCGATGCCGCCGATCATGAGGATGGTGCAGAACGCCGCAAGCTGCGGCACGAAGCGATAAGTCAGCAGCGTGGCCAGCAGGGTGGCGAGCACGGTGCCGATGGCTTCGGCGCCGGGTGCCCAGTCCGGCCGGGAGAGTTTCTGGCCGGCGAGGATATGCTCGACCATTTCGGCATGAACCTCGACGCCGGGGATCACCGGATCGAGCGGGCTGGCCCGAAGGTCGCTGAGCGCGGCGGCGCTGGAACCGACAAAAACGATGCGGCCTTCGATCTCCTCTTTCGGCACGGCACCGGTCAGCACTTTCCAGGCGGGAATGCGCCGCTCCGGTCGCGTGCCGGCATAGCGCAGGCGTACCGCGCCATCGGCATCGGTGGGAACAACAAGTTCGCCGACCTTGAGCGAGACGATACCGGTCTGCTGGCCAAAGGCGGTCTCTCCGCTGGCGTTCGAGGCTTTCAGGATGATGGTGGATGCCCCTTGCGCCACGCGCAATGCCTCGATGGCGAGCGACGGCGCCATTCGGCCCTCACCGACCAGAACGGTCGGCACCCGGCGCACAACCTGATCATATTCCGGCACCCAGTTGAGCGCGCCGAAACCTTTCAGGCCCGGCAGCAGGATTGGAATGGGAGCGACCGCGCCCCGGAACTTGGGCAGGAACGGTTCTGGCGCATCGCCCGCGCTGGCAAAACCGGCAAGCACAGGCGGAGCCTGGGCCTTGTCCGCCATCACGATGCCGGAAACGACGGGCCAGCGGGCAAAGCTCTCGCTGAGAACCCTATCGTTGGTGTAGTTCTCGGTCGCGAGCTTCCCCTCCAGCGCCTCGCGCTCTGGCGATGGGGGAAGCAGTTTCAGGATCCGTTCCGGCGAGGTTCGGTCCGGTTCGGAAAAGACGATATCGAGCGCGATGACCAGCGGCTCGGACGCGCCGATCCTGTCCACCAACTGCGCCATCACGGTACGAGGCCACGGCCATTGCCCGATTTTTTCAAGAGATTCATCGTCGATATCGACAATGCGGGCCGGCATCTGCGGATCAAAGGCGCGCGGGGACCAGCGTTGGAAACTGTCGAAGATGATATCCCGCATCGAACGGACCGGCTGCGGCTCGGCCAGCGCCAGCATGGCCAGCAACAGGCCCATTGGCAGCGCCACCAGCGCCGCCGCCGCCTTGCCGAGTTTGGCGCCGATCCCCTTCATGCCGAACCGTTACCGCCCCGGCGGATCGAGCGAAAGGTTTACCCAGACAGGTACATGGTCGGAGGGCTTGTCTTTCGCGCGCTCGTCGCGATCGATGCCGGCCTCGACCAGCCTGTCGGCGGCTTGCGGGGATAACAGGAGGTGATCGATGCGGATGCCGTTGTTCCGCTGCCACGCGCCGGCCTGATAATCCCAGAAGCTGTAAAGCCCGTCCGCATCCGTGGTGGCGCGCACCGCCTCGGTCAGGCCCAGGTTGAGCAGCGCGCGGAAGGCGCTCCGCGTTTCGGGCAGGAAAAGTGCGTCGTTTTCCCACTGCTCGGGGTGGCGGGCATCGCGCGGCTCGGGAATGACATTATAGTCGCCCGCCAGAACCAGCGGCTCCTCATAGCTCAGCAATTCCGCCGCATGGCGGCGCAGTCGCTCCATCCAGGCAAGCTTGTAGGGATACTTCTCGGTGCCGAGCGGATTGCCATTGGGCAGGTAGATCGAGGCGATGCGCAGCGCGCCGCCGGCCACCGAAACCACAGCCTCAATGTAACGGGCTTGCACATCTGCATCGTCGCCGGGCAGGCCAAGCCGCACTTCATCGAAAGGCAAACGTGAAAGTAATGCGACGCCGTTGAAGGTTTTCTGCCCTAACGTCACCACATTATAGCCAAGCCCTTCAATCTCGCCGCGCGGGAAAGCTTCATCGAGACATTTGATTTCCTGTAAACAAACAATGTCCGGTGCGGCGCTCTTCAGCCATCCCGTCAGGTTTCCAATGCGCTGGCGCACTGAGTTCACGTTCCACGTGGCAATCTTCAGCACGGTTTTGCCTTCGTTGTTTCAGTATTCATCTTGAGATTTATCCCCAAATACCGTTGTCTTCACCCTCAGACCTGTTTGCTGATTCGGGATAGCGTCTTGGATAACCTGCTCGCACTTTCAACCGGCCCTTCCTGCGAGGGGATGCTGAATGGCAGCATGGCGGAGCCATGGAATCAGGTCTCCGCGCTGTTCGTGACGGCTCTGGCAACTCATGCCACTTTTGTCTGGCGTCGGGAAGGGCGGGGCGATGGGCTGGGTTTGATTCTCTGCCTCAGCGCCATGGCGGTTGGCATCGGCGGCGCGATCTATCACGGACATCCCTCGGATGACCTGCTGCCGCTGGAGGTCGTGCCTGCGCCCGTTTTCATGCTCTTCTGCTTTGTTGCGCTGTTGCAACGGGCGTTCAACGTGGATCGGATCGGGATCGTCCTCAACATTATCGGCATTGTTCTGGCGTCGGCATTCCTGATGATGCTGGTGCCGTCCCGGTTTCTGGGCGGCGGGGCGCTTTATCTTGCGCCGCTCATCGGTCTCTATGTCTCGGCGATCTACCTGATCCTGAACGCGCGGATCGGGATGCATCAGGATCGGTCGTTGACGGGCGTGGCGGCGCAGAAGTCCGATGCCGAGCATTTCCCGAGGCTGAAGGCCGGGTATGGCCTGCTACAGGCGGGCATTCTGCTGGCGCTTGCGTTGGTCGCGCGCGCGATCGATCTGCCGTTTTGCGCGCGTTTCGGTCTTTATCTGCATGTGCTCTGGCACATTCTGGCGGCCTTGGCTGCCTATCGCATCATGATGATCTGCCTGCTTTATCCTGTGTCCGACCGGCGGCCCGCCGGGCTGGTTCCGCGCGCCGGCTGATCATCAGGCAAAGGTCGGGTTGCCAACGCGCCTGTTCAGCCACTAGCTTCGTTGTCCGAACGATCAATTCCGGGGAACGACCATGCTGCCGAATGCCGTGCGCGATTTCAACTTCGACCTTGGCGACACCGCCGATGCCATCCGCGAGACGGTGCGGGATTTCTCGCAGGCGGAAATTGCGCCACGCGCGGCTGAAATCGACAGCACCAACCAGTTTCCGCGCGATCTCTGGCCAAAGATGGGGGCCCTCGGGCTGCACGGCATCACGGTTGAGGAGGAATACGGCGGCACAGGCCTCGGCTATCTCGAACACGTCATTGCCGTGGAGGAAGTCAGCCGGGCGTCCGCCTCGGTCGGCCTTTCCTACGGGGCGCACTCCAACCTCTGCGTCAACCAGATCCGCCGCAACGGCAGCGAGGTACAGAAGCGGAAGTATCTGCCAAAGCTCATCTCCGGCGAGCATGTCGGGGCGCTGGCGATGTCCGAACCGGGCGCCGGATCCGATGTCGTTTCGATGAAAACGCGCGCAGATAAAAAGGGCGACCGCTACGTCCTCAACGGTAACAAGATGTGGATCACCAACGGTCCCATTGCCGAAACGCTTGTGGTCTATGCCAAGACCGATCCCGCCGCAGGGCCGAAAGGAATCACGGCCTTCCTGATCGAGAAGGGGATGAAGGGCTTTTCCACTGCGCAGAAGCTGGACAAGCTCGGGATGCGCGGCTCCGACACCGGCGAACTCGTGTTTGAGGATTGCGAAGTGCCGGAGGAGAATGTGCTCGGCTCGGTTGGCAAGGGTGTCAACGTGCTGATGAGCGGCCTTGATTACGAGCGCGCCGTGCTCGCTGCTGGTCCTGTCGGCATCATGCAGGCCTGCATGGATGTGGTGATGCCCTATGTCCACGAGCGCAAGCAGTTCGGCCAGTCGATCGGCGAGTTCCAGCTTGTGCAAGGCAAGGTCGCCGACATGTATGTGAACATGAATTCGGTGCGGGCCTATGTTTACGCGGTGGCGCGCGCCTGCGACCGGGGCGAGACGACGCGCGAGGATGCCGCTGGCGCCATCCTGATCGCGGCCGAAAAGGCAACGCAATGCGCACTCGACGCCATCCAACTCCTTGGCGGTAACGGCTACATCAACGACTATCCGACCGGGCGCCTCTTGCGCGATGCCAAGCTTTACGAAATCGGCGCCGGCACATCCGAGATACGCCGGATGCTGATCGGGCGGGAGCTGTTTGCGAAGAGCGCTTGACGACCGCGATGCCCGAGTGTGAACTCTGGGCATGAAAGCAGTCTTCATCAGCCATTCTTCAAGCGATGCCAAGGCAGCGACAACGATCTGTGCCGCAATAGAGGCTCGCGGCATCAAATGCTGGATTGCCTCCCGCGACGTCGGGCCCGGAGGCAATTTCCAGCGCGAGATTGTCAAAGCGATTTCAAACGGATCTGCAATGGTTCTCGTCTTCAGCGAGCATTGCAACGACTCCGACGAAATACTTCGTGAGCTAACGCTCGCCAGCCAGAACCGTTTGCTGGTCGTTCCGGTTCGCATCGAGGATGTGCTGCCGAAGGGACCCTTCCAATATGAACTGGCGACCCGGCAATGGATTGATGTCTACAAGGACTGGGAAATTGCCATCAGCAAGATTGTGGAGGCATTACAGGCCGCCTCCCTGTCTGAAACAATGCAGGCTCCGCAACCGCCTGGGCCCGGTCTGATTCATTCTTCGACGCCCTGGGATCTCAATCACTGGTTCACCCGCCGGAGGCGGCGAACAGCGTGGGCCGTTGGAGTCGGTGTTGCTGTCGCGGTTGCAACTGCGTTGTATTTCAGCCGGCGTCTGCCACCAGCATTGAGATTTCCCGAGGCCGGTCCGGAAACTGCGGAATATCGCGTAACGCAATTTGTCACGCATGTGATCATTGGTGGGCCTCCACCTGTGCCCCGTTACTGGAGCCGGGTGACGCCGGATCGATGGGTGGAGGTTTATCCGGATGGCACGCGGGAGACCTTGAATGTCGTTCGCCGGATGATCATGCAAGGTTGCGCCGGGACAGTGGTCGAGAATGCGGAAAATGCTGGCAACTATGCCTTTATTCTTGATCGCGGCTGTCCAAACGGGATGCCTTTCCGCATCAGCCATGGCGGCGGAGGGTGGGGACGCGCCGGTGAGATGACCGAGGTCAAATAGAGATGCTGAAGCGCTCCATGCTTGCTGCTGTTGCGACATTCCTCCTTGCTTCGGCAGCATCCGCCCAGCAGGTCATCGAATATCGGCTTTCATTCCTGACTTCGGCGCAGCGGGTAAAACTCGACAGGTACATTGAGAACTACGCCCTTGCCGAAGCCCTGGTATCGACCTGTGGTTCTCCGACTGGGTTTGAGATGCGCGTGCGGCGGGCTGCCAATGGCTGTATCGCAAAAGAGTCGCTGGATACCGTTGCGACAAAGTTTCGTAGCCTCGTTGCGGCATCAGTATCGCGCGGCAAGTGGCGTTGCGGTGATGCAGATGTCGCACGTTTTGCTGCGGAGATGCGACGCGCACTCGACTTGACTATAGGCGACATTCGCAACGCCTGCCTGGGAAACCGAGCGCCGCCGGATCGTGTCAGCCAATAGCATCAACGCGAATATAGAAGACATGGCTCATAGCTTCGGCGTAGGCCTGAAAGTCTGCATCCTGTCCAGCATGAAGGGATCATATCGTGCAACAGTCTTATGTCACCACCCACGGCGCGCGGATTCCGGCGCTTGGCCTCGGCACCTGGCAGCTCAAGGACGAGGCCGGTGTTGCGGCGGTTGTTGCCGCGCTTGATGCCGGATTCCGCCATCTCGACACGGCGGCGGCCTATGGCAACGAGGTCGAGGTCGGGCAGGGGCTGAAGGCGTCCGGGCTGAAACGCGACGATGTGTGGGTGACCACCAAGGTCTGGTGGGACAAGATCGACGAGGGTGACCTTCAGGCTTCTGCCGAGGCGAGCCTTGAGCGGCTCGGGCTCGATCATGTCGATCTTCTGCTGATCCACTGGCCGAACCCGGCGATTCCGCTGGCCCGGTCCATCAAGGCGCTGAACGATGCAAAGCGCCGGGGGCTGGCGCGCAACATCGGCGTTTCCAATTTCACGGTGCCGCTGCTGGCCGAGGCGGTGCGGCTCAGCGAGGCGCCGCTGATCGCCAACCAGTGTGAATATCATCCGCGGCTTGACCAGTCGGCAGTTATCGCCGCGTGCAAGGCGCATGGCATGGCCTTCGTGGCCTATACGCCGCTGGGGCGCGGCAGTCTGATGGACGATCCGGTGATCGCCGGGGTTGCCGCCGCGCATGGTGTGACGAGCGGGCAGGTGATCCTGCGCTGGCATGTGCAGCAGGGCAACGTCGCCATTCCGCGGTCCACCAATCCGGGGCGCATCCGGCAAAACTTCGATATCTGGAATTTTGCGCTCAGCGAGGCGGAGATGGCGGCAATCTCGGCGCTTCGCTCGCCCGATGGACGGGTGGTGAAGCCGGACTTCGCGCCGCAGTGGGATCAGGCGTAAGCGGCGCGGTGTTCACACTCTCCAAGCTCGTCTGGCTGCTGCTTGAGCCATCTAACGTTTTGGTCTTTCTCTGCCTTGGCGGCGTGATGCTGACGGCGACGCGGTTTCACCGGGCCGGGCGGTGGCTTGCGATGGTGTCGTTGGCCGGCATCATGTTCGCCGGTTTCTCCC
>JAIUNP010000161.1 GCA_020161975.1 Pseudomonadota bacterium | reverse complement strand
CACCTTCAGCGAGGCAAAGAGATAGGGCATCGCGCGCGGAATGCCGACCTTGGTGAGGATTTCATACTGCGTCGCCCCCAGCGAGCGCATCACATCGCGCATTTCCGGTTCGATGGTGGCAAGACCGGTCGCCACATTCACGACGATGGGGAAGAACGAAATCACGAAGGCCGTGATGATCGCCGGCGCTGCCCCGACGCCGAGCCAGATCATCAGGATCGGCACGATGGCGACCTTCGGGATGGCGTTGAAGCCGATCATCAGCGGGTACAGCCCGGAATAGACAAACGGTGAAGCGCCGATGGCAAGCCCCAGCAACAGGCCGAAAACGATGGCAAGCGCAAAGCCCGCCGCCGTGGTCCAGAATGTTTCGAGACAGAAGCGGAGCAAGATGTCGAAGCGCGCAATGAACACCTCGAAAATGCGCGTAGGGCGCGGCAGGATGATCTCCGGCACGTCGAAGACGATGCAGGCCACTTCCCAGATGAGCAGCAACACCGCCATGACCAGCCAGGGCATCGCGATTTTCAGGTAATGGCGCTGGTTGTCGGTCATATCGCGTACTCCCGCCGGATCACATCGCGCAGTTCATGGACAATATCGACGAATTTCGGATCGAAGGTGCTTTCCAGCGTGCGTGGACGCGGCAGGTCGATCTCGCGGCGCACCAGCACCCTACCCGGCCGCTTCGACATCACATAGATCGTGTCGGCGAGATAGACGGCCTCGCGCAGGTCATGTGTCACCAGAACGGCGGTGAACTTCCGGTCCAGCCACAGCTTCTGCATCACGCCCCAGAGATCTTCGCGCGTGAAGGCATCGAGCGCACCGAACGGCTCGTCCAGCATCAGGATTTCCGGCTCGTGCACCAGCGCGCGGCAGAGGTTGGAGCGCTGCTGCATTCCGCCCGATAGCTGCCAGGGAAACTTGTCGCCAAAGCCGCCAAGACCGACGGACTTCAGAAGCGCCTCGACCCGCGCGACATATTCAGCCCGCCGCGCCTTGAAGTCGCGCTTGTAGGGTTCCACCACCTCCAGCGGCAGCAGGATATTGTCCATGGTCGTGCGCCAGGGCATCAGCGTCGGGTTCTGGAAGGCCATGCCGACGCCTCGGATCGGCTTCGTCACCTTCTGGCCATGGACCCGCACCTCGCCGGAGGTCGGCGGCAGGAGGCCGGTGACGAGTTTCATCAGGGTGGATTTTCCGCAGCCCGAGGGGCCGACAACGGCGATGAACTCCCCCTTGGCGATCGACAGCGTGGCATCGGCAAGGGCCAACATCGCCTCCGGTCCACGACCGTAAGCCAGGCTGACCTGACGCAATTCGACAAGAGGCTCAGTGACTTCAGTCATTCTTCTCACTTGGATTGCGGACTGTTGATCCGGGATATTTCCAATCCGCCACAGGGCACACGCCCTGACGGCACCGCCCTACGGATACGGCAGCAACGATGCATTCCGGGGCCTATGTTGCCGCCCCAGAATGATGCGTAGACCGCCGGCGCGCGTTACGGCGCGACCATCCGCTCGGCCTTTGGCGGCAGATACTTGCCGCTGAACACCTTCTCCGACGCCGGTGCCGCCGGCAGCCCGAACGCCTCGGACACCTCTGTGATGGAATTTGCGAACCGGGCCGGATCGACATCGCCCATGCCGTTCGCCTTCACATATGGTGTCAGCACATTCTGCTTGAGCGAGATGGCGAGCCGTTCGGCTTCCAGGGCCTCGTCGATCAGTGGATCCCGCTTCTTGGCTGCCGCGATGCCCACCTTGGGATCGGCAATGACGTCCTTCCAGGCCTTGACGGTGGCCCGGATGAAGCCGGTCACCGCCTTTTCGTTCGCCGCCATGTCGGGCGAGACAATGATGCCGTTGCCATAAACGTTCATGCCGGCTTCCGAATAGGTCATCACCACGATGTCCTCGGGCCTGGCGCCGCGCGCCTTGAGATCAAGGAACGAGGAGAAGTAGTGCCCGGAGATAAAATCGACCGAACCCTGCACGAGGCTCTGCTCGCGCAACTGCGGGGTGAGGTTCACACTCTCGATCTTCGTCCGGTCGATCCCCACCTTCTTCGCATAGGCCGGGAACAGCCGGAACGAGGCGTCGAACACCGGCGCACCCAGTTTCTTGCCCTCAAGGTCCTTCGGTCCCTTGATGCCGCTCTTCTTCAGCGCGTAGACGCCGAACGGCGGAAAATCATAGGCCATGAACACGGCGAGAATTTCCTTGCCGGGGTTCTTGGCGTTGTACTCGATCAGCGAGTTCACATCGGCAAAGCCGATTTGGTAGGCGCCGGTGGCGACACGCTGCACCGCGCCGGCCGAGCCCTGCCCCGGATCCATCGTCACATCGAGGCCCTCGGCTTTATAATAGCCCTTGTCGAGCGCGACGAGGAATGGCGAGGTCGGCCCCTGGAACACCCAGTCGAGCGTGAATTTGATCGCGGTCTGGGCGTTGGCGCCACCGATCCCGGCCAGAAGGCCGAGCGCAAACGCGACGCCGCCCGCCGCTTTCTTCATCATTGTCATGTTGCTTCGTCTCCCTCTGCGCAAAAAATGCGCATCTCCGGCGGCCAGTTCACACCGTTGAGCGGGAGTTTGCAAGGGGCGTGCCGGATACAGCGGGCGCCGGCCACAGCAAATGAAAAACCCCGCCGTGAGGGCGGGGTTTCGTTATTCGATTGAGTGAGCGGAAGCTCAGGCCCCGGCGTCGTCGGCCTTCTTCTTGGCCTTCTTGGCGGGGGCCTTCTTCGGCGCATCGGCCTTGGCCTCGTCCTCATCGTCGCCCTTCATCAGCTCCTCGCGCGTCACCGGCTTGTCGGTGACCGTGACGGAGGCGAGGATCGAGTCGATGACCTTGTCCTCGAAGATCGGCGCGCGGATTTCAGCAAGCGCCTGCGGGTTCTGGCGATAGAAGTCCCACACCTGCTTTTCCTGGCCGGGGAACTGGCGGGCACGCGCAATCAGCGCCTGTGTCACTTCCTCGTCCGAAACCTTCACCTCGGCCTTTTCGCCAAGTTCGGCCAGCACGAGACCGAGGCGCACGCGGCGCTCGGCGATCTTGCGGTATTCGGCGCGGGAGGCCTCTTCCGTGGTCCCCTCGGATTCGAAGGTGGCCTTGCGGGCCTCCATATCCTGCTGCACCTGCGACCACACCGTGTTGAACTCCTGCTCGACCAGTGAGGGCGGCAGTTCAAAGGCATATTTGCCGTCGAGCGCGTCGAGCAGCTGGCGCTTGGTCTTGGTGCGCGCAAATTCGGCCAGTTCCTCGCCCATGGACGAGCGGATGGCATCCTTCAGTTTGCCAAGATCTTCCATGCCGAACTTTTTCGCGAGTTCATCGTCGATGACGAGTTCGCCCGGCGCAGCGACGGCCTTGACCTTGATGGCGAATTCCGCCGGCTTGCCAGCAAGGTGCGCGGCCTGGTACGCCTCCGGGAAGGTGACGGTGATGGTCTTCTCATCACCGGTCTTGAGGCCGACAAGCTGCTCCTCGAAGCCAGGAATGAAGCTGCCGGAACCGAGCACCAGATCCACATCCTCGGAGGTGCCGCCTTCAAACTTCTCGCCGTCGATCGAGCCCGAGAAGTCGATGGTCACGCGGTCGCCGGTCTCGGCCTTCTTCTTGCCCTTGTCCTCGAAGGTCCGGTTCTGCGAGGCCATGCGCTCCAGCGCGGCGTCAACTTCCTTGTCCTCGATCTGGACCACCTCACGGGTGACCGAAATGTCCGAATGGTCCTGCACCTCGATCTTCGGCAGAACCTCGACATTGACGCCGAAGCTGAGGTCGGCCTTCGCCTCCATCACCTTCTCGATCTCGTCCTTGTCTTCCGGGAAGTCGATCTGCGGCTCCATGGCCAGCTTGATCTTGTTCTCTTCGACGATGCGGCGGTTGGCTTCCGTGACGGTGTTCTGCACCACCTCGGCCATCACCGACTTGCCATAGAGACGGCGCAGATGCGCGGTCGGCACCTTGCCGGGGCGGAAGCCGTTGATGCGCACCTTGGTCTGGAGCTGCTGAAGCTCCTCGTTCAGCCGCGACGCGAGATCAGCGGCAGGAACAGTGACCTTGAACTGGCGCTTCAGGCCATCGGCGTTGGTTTGGGTAAGCTGCATGGTCGAAAATCCGGTTGCTACCGTTGAAAACTGACGTGATGCGCGGCAGGCTGGCCCCTTGCGTCCTCACTTCCTGGAGTGACTGGTGCGGGCGGAGGGACTCGAACCCCCACAGCTTGCGCCGCCGGAACCTAAATCCGGTGCGTCTACCAGTTCCGCCACGCCCGCTTCCGGAGAGGGAGGTTCGCGCGGGGCGCCTGCCAGCACGCGAGCGGCCCCTATATCAAGCGCAAACGCATCCTGCATCAAAAATATATCACGGGCATCGATATCGGCTGCAAAGCCACTGCGATGCGCCCCTTTTCTCCCGGCGATGCCGTCGCTATGTGAAGCAGACAGAAGGAACGCCCTGCCGATGCCCGACCGCCTCGCCTTTCAGCCCAGCCGCCGCGGCCTGATCCTCGGCAGCCTCAGTCTTGCCGCCGGGCCGGGGTTCGCCCAGACGCAGCAACCCGCTGCGCCTGTGCCGGTGCGCGAGGTGAAGCTGACGCTTCAGGCGGTGAAGCGCCCCATTGGCCCCGGTGCGCCGTCGAGCGAACTCTTTCTGGTCAACGGCAGCTTTCCGGGGCCCGTGATCCGGGTGAAGAAGGGCGAACCGATCGATCTCAGAATCGAGAATAGTCTTACCCAGCCAACGGCCCTGCACATCCATGGTCTGCGCGGCGCCAACAGCGCTGAAGACGTGCCGGGGCTGACGGGTGCGCCCATCGCGCCCGGAGAAACGCGGACAATCCGTGTTGAGACGCCGGATGCCGGCACCTTTACCTATGTTCCGGTGTTGCCGGGCAAGGTTTCCGAACAGTTGGAGCGCGGCCTCGGCGGCGTTTTCGTGGTGGAGGAAGCTGCGCCGCCGGCGGTCGATCACGATCATGTGCTGGCGCTGGACGATGTGCGGCTCGATGACAAGGGCGTCCTTGTGGCGGACTTCGGCAACCGGCTCGACGCCGGGCGCTCGGGCCGGCTCGGCAACCAGTTGCTGGCAAACGGCGTTTTTGCGCCCGAAATGATGACTGTCCGCCCCGGTGCGCGCATCCGGCTTCGCCTTGCGAGCCTTGCCAATGCGCGCATCATGCCGATGAAGTTCGAGAACGTGAAGGCGACCGTGGTCGCGCTCGACGGCCAGCCCTGCGATCCGTTCGATCCTCTGAAGCGCACGGTCGTGCTGCTGCCGGGTTCGCGCTACGATGTGATGCTGGATGCCCCCGCCGAGGCAGGCCAGGACGGGCGTGTGCTGGTGGCGCTCGGCACTGGCCTCGCCGTTCTGAAGATCCGCACGGAGGGCGAGCCCCTGCCCGCCCGCGCACCGGTCGTGTCCCTGCCGTTCAATGACGTGCCGCCGGCGATTCGCCTGCAAAACTCGGTCCGGACGGAACTGCTCATCACGGGCGGCATCGACCGCCCCGCCCAGCAGGGCGCCCCCTGGCCAAGCGCGGCGGAACTCGACCGAAAATTCGGTAAGGATGGCCGGTTCTGGACCCTCAACACCGGCGTTTCAAACGGGTTTTCCGGCAAGCCGATTGCCACGGTGAAGAAGGGCTCGCCGGTGGTCATCGCGCTCGTCAACCGCACACAGTGGTCGCAGATCGTGACCGTGCAGGGCCACGTCTTTCGCCTGCTCCATCCGCTCGACGATGGTTGGGAGCCCTATTTTCTCGACACGATCCACCTGCCCGAGGGTACGACTTCGCGCATCGCCTTCGATGCGGTGAATGTTGGCAAATGGGCGATCCGCTCGACAGTGGCCGAGCATTATGACAGCGGCTTTTACAGCTGGTTCGAGGTTGTGCCATGACCATCCGCGCCATTTCCCTGATCCTTGCGCTTGCCTTCGCCATGCCCGGCGCAGCGCAGGCGCCGAATAAATCCGACCCCACCGCCATCCCCGAGGATCACGCCTCGCCCGAATGGCGGGCCGAAAAATGCCGTCTCTATACCCGTGCCTGGGACCGCGCGCGCCAGATGCCGGTGTTCAAATCGCTCTCCACCGATTTCGTGACACAGCATGGCGCGTTCATCGCCGGCGGCTGCACTGGCCCGGCGACGGTCTGTCCGCGCAGCAAGGAAGAATTCGATTTCGCCAACATGCTGGTGCTGATGGCCATGGATGAGGGCATGGCGAGCACCTTCCTGCCCTTCGCCTGCCCGAAAGCCCAGCCCTGAGGGCGCACGGCCGCATGTGGCTCGTCGCAATCCGACCGGGACACGGCAGGCCGCGCCAGTCGTGCGCCACAGTAGTCGCGTGAAGGCAGTTTCCGTCCGCGACAATCTGCCATAAGGTTGTCGGACATCCTGCACTGACACCGGATCGATCATGTCCCTTCCTGCCGAGACGATTGCCGCCCTCAAAGGCGTTTCCACCGCGACGATCACTACGATCCTGCTGAAGAAAGGCCTGCGAAACGTCTGGATTCGCGGCACGAAACCCCTTGTGCCGAACCAGCCGCGGCTGGTGGGGCGGGCGTTTACGCTGCGTTTCGTGCCGGCCCGCGAGGATCTTGCCACACCGGAAAGCTGGGGTTCGCCCATTTCCACCCGCGCCGCCATCGAGGCGATGCCGGAAGGCTGCATCGCGGTGGTGGATGCGATGGGCGTGTCGGACGCCGGCATTTTCGGCGATATTCTTTGCGCGCGCATGGCGCAGCGCAAGGTGACGGCACTCATCACCGACGGCGTTGTGCGCGATGTCGAGGGCGTGATCGGCACCGGCCTGCCGGTGTGGTGCAACGGCGTTGCCGCGCCGCCGTCCGTGGCTGGGCTGACCTTCGTCGCCTGGCAGCAGCCGATTGCCTGTGGCGGCGTTGCCGTGTTCCCCGATGACGTGATCGTCGTCGACAAGGATGGCGCCGTGCTGATCCCCGCCGCTTTGCTCGATTATGTCGTCGAGCATGGCGTCGAGCAGGAGCGCATGGAAGGCTGGATCATGCAGGAGGTTGGCAAGGGTGCCGCCCTGCCCGGACTATACCCAATGAACGCCGAGACCAAGGCGCGCTACGAGAAGTGGAAGGCATGAGCGAGGAGTCTTCAGGTCTCGAACTGAGGGTGCCGCCGCTTCTGGCCATGCTGGCCAGCGCCGTGCTTGTGTTCGTGTTCGCGCGGCTTTTTCCGCAGTATGCGCAGCCGGTGACGACCATCCACTGGGCGGCGGCGGGCATGTGCCTTGCGAGCGCGGGCATTCTCGGCATTTCCGCCGTGCGGCAGTTCATGACCGCCCGCACCACCATTCACCCGCAGCACCCTGCCAAGACCTCGACGCTGGTTCGCGATGGCATCTACAGCTTTTCGCGGAACCCGATGTATCTTGCGCTTGCGATGCTGTTGGGGGCCGAGGTGGCGCTGCTGGCCAATCCGGTCGGAATGCTGCCGGTGGTCTTCTTCATCGTTTATATCAATCGCTTTCAGATCGAACCCGAGGAACGCATCCTCCGGGCCAAATATGGCGCAGAATTCGACCGATATTGCCGCCTGGTGCGGCGCTGGCTGTGAGAGGCCCACCCATGAGCAGGTTCACCGGCGTATTCCCCATTGCGCCAACCCCATTCCACCCCGATGGCCGGATCGACTGGCAAAGCGCAGAACGGCTGTTCGGCTTTTATCATGATATCGGCGCCAATGGCTTGACGGTGCTCGGCATCATGGGCGAGGCGCCGAAGCTGGAGCCTGAGGAATCGTTGAAGCTGCTGAAGCTCTCGATCAAGGCGATGGCGGAACGTCCGGTCATTGTCGGCGTCTCGGCGCCGGGGTTTGCGGCCATGCGATCGCTGGCGCGCGAGGCAATGGACGCGGGCGCGGCCGGTGCGATGATCGCCCCGCCCAACACCCTGCGCACGGATGATTCGATCACCGGCTATTATGCCCAGGCAGTCGAGGCGATCGGTGAGGATATTCCCTTCGTCATTCAGGATTATCCGCTGATCACAACCGTGCAGATGACACCGGGGGTGATCCGCAAGATCGTTTCCGACCATGCCTCCTGCGTCATGCTGAAGGCCGAGGACTGGCCGGGCCTTGAGAAGATTTCCACCCTGCGCAAGTGGCAGGCCGAGGGCTCGCTCCGCTCCCTCGCCATCATGACGGCGAACGGCGGCCTCTTCCTCGATTTCGAGATGGAGCGTGGGGCCGATGGCTCCAACACCGGCTATGCCTTCCCCGAAATGCTGATCGACGTGGTGACTTCCGCCAAGGCCGGCGACCGTGACGCGGCGCATGACCTCTTCGATGCACATCTGCCCTTGCTCCGCTATGAGCAGCAGCCCAATGTCGGCCTCGCCGTGCGCAAGTATGTGATGATGCGGCGTGGCATCCTCGCCAGCGATGCGCAGCGCAAGCCGGGTGGCGTGCTGTCACCGGTTGCGCGCGCGG
>JAIUNP010000160.1 GCA_020161975.1 Pseudomonadota bacterium | reverse complement strand
CCGTCCATGATGCCACCGTTGAGGCGACGAGATTGGCCTCGGATTTCAGGATGGTGCCATCCTCTAGCACCTTCAGCCCGTTCGCCACCAGCGTCGCACCCGTTGTGGTGATGTCCACGATCATCTCGGCGGAACCGGCGGCTGGCGCGCCTTCGGTCGCGCCAAGGCTTTCGACGATGCGGTAATCGGCAACACCATGGGCGGCAAAGTGCCGGCGGGTCAGATTGAGATACTTGGTCGCAACCCGCATCCGGCGATGGTGACGGGCATGGAAGGCGGCTGCCACATCTTCGACGTCGGCCATGGTGCGCACGTCGATCCAAGCTTCGGGCACCGCAACGACGACATTGGCGTGGCCGAAACCGAGCGGGGTCAACATCACCACCTTCTCGTCACGGTCGGGGATCGATTCTGCGATCAGATCCTCGCCGGTGACGCCGATGTGGACCGTGCCGCGCGCGATCTCGCCCACAATGTCGGAAGCGGAGAGGAAGGCCACCTCAATGCCGGGCATCCCTTCGATCTGGCCGCGATAGTCGCGCGCACCGCGCGCCTGGCTCAGCGGCATTCCCGCGCGGGCGAAAAAGGCGAAGGTGTTTTCCTGAAGGCGGCCCTTGGAAGGAACGCCAATGACGAGGGCGGGCGTGCTCATGTCAGTCCTCAAAGCGTTCGAGCCAGATGGCGCAGCCGACGGCAGGGCAGTCATCTGCCGCGCCGAGGCGGCGCAAGAGACCGTCATAGCGACCACCTGCAATGGCCGGACGATCCCGTCCCGGCGCGATGAACTCGAAAACAAAGCCGGTATAATAATCGAGATTGCGGGCAAAGGCGGTGGAAACCTCAAAGCGGTCGAGGTTCAGGCCCCGCGCAACGAAGGCCGCATTCCGTGCCTCAAAGCGATCGATGGCAGCGTGAAGATCGACACCGTGGCTCTTTGCCAGCGCACGGATGCCCGCGGCCACCTCGGCGGGCGAACCCGCGATGGCAGCAAACTGGCGGAGAACCTCTTCCTGCCGGGGAGAAAGGCCGGCGCCACCATCCTCAGCCTTTTCCAGAAAGCGGTCGGCGATTTCGGCAGGGGTCCGCCCGCCGACGGCCTTCAGCCCGGCGATGGAGAGAAGATCTTTCACGAAAGCGCGCGCTTCGGCGGGGTCAGCGCCCTTCAGCGCGCTCAGAACCCCGCGATAGCCGGCGAGGCCGTTGCTTTCGGGAGCGGTTACCGGTCTGCCGATGCTGTTGAGCCCTGTCTGACGTAGACGACGGGCAAGCGCCGCAGGCAGTTCAAGCGCGGCAATAACCGCGGAGAGCAGCCCAACATCGCCGATGCGGATGGCGAGCAAACGCCCGCCCAGCAGCGCTTCGGTTTCCAGTGCCAGCGCGAGCATATCGGCATCGGCTGCGGCAACATCCGTCCGGCCGAAGGATTCAAGGCCAGCCTGGACGAATTCGCCGGCTGCATCGGCGCGCTGGCGGAACACCGGGCCGACGAAAGCCAGATCCGCCCGCGGCGCGCCACCATGCGCGATCACCGCCCGTGCAGCCGGAATGGTGAACTCGGGCCTCAGGCAGGTTTCCTCATCCGTCCCCTCGCTGACGAGGAACAGACGACGGCGGATTTCCTCGCCGGAGAGTTCGATGAACGGTTCGGCGGGCTGGAGAATCGGCACATCGGATGGCGCAAAGCCGTGGCGCTGGAACAGGGCCATCAGCTCGGCCTGGCGGTTGGGAACGGTCAGCGGCACGGACATGCTCTTTCGGGTGGCCTCGAATGGGCGCGTTCTATCCGAGTTGGATGACAATTTCGACCCGGAAATTCATAGTGCCGGAATCGCTCCCCGCCACGACTGAGGCATCATGATCCGACATTGCTACATCACCCATCCGCAGGTTGCGATTGATCCCCTGATTCCCGTGCCGCGCTGGGGGCTGTCGCCCATCGGGCAGGCCCGCATGACAGCGCTGGCGGCACAGGACTGGCCGCACCGCTTTGCCCGCATCGTCGCCAGCGACGAGACCAAGGCAATCGAGGGTGCGACCATACTGGCAGAGGTGGCCGGCGTTGCCGTCGAGGTGCACAAGGGTCTGCATGAGAACGACCGCAGCGCGACCGGTTTTCTCCCCCCGCGGGAGTTCGAGGCAACGGCGGATCAGTTCTTTGCCCATCCGGAGCGTTCGATACGGGGCTGGGAACGGGCCATCGACGCCCAGGCGCGCATTCTCGGCGCCGTGACGGCCATAATCGCCGAAAAGCCGGAGGTCCCGACGCTGTTTGTCGGCCATGGCGGGGTCGGCACGCTGCTCAAATGCGCGCTGAAGGGCATTGCCATCACCCGTGCCGAAGATCAGGGGCCGGGCGGGGGCGGTCAGCACTTCGGGTTTGCGCTTTCGCCCAAAAATGTGTTCTACGGCTGGCAACCCATCGAACAGCCACCTGGAGCCGACCATGACCCTTGATGCGCGCGACCGCATGATCGTTGCCCTCGATCTGCCGGGCATCGAAGCGGCACGGGCCATGGTGGCACGTCTTGGCGACAGCGCGACCTTCTACAAGGTCGGCATGGAACTCGTCTATGCCGGTGGCCTCGACCTTGCGCGGGAACTCGCAAGCGCCGGGAAGAAGGTGTTTCTCGATCTCAAGCTGCACGACATTCCGGTGACTGTGGAGCGGGCGACGGCGGCCCTTTCGGGACTTGGCGCGACCTATCTTACGGTTCATGCCTATCCACCGACGCTGGCTGCCGCTGCCAGGGGCAAGGGCGCCAGCGGACTGAACATTCTGGGCGTCAGTGTACTGACCTCGATGAACGATGCGGATCTTGCGCAAGCCGGCTACGGGCTCGGCGTCAGCGACCTGGTGCGCCGGCGGGCAAAGCAGACTTATGAGGCGGGCGCCGCCGGGCTGATCTGTTCGCCGCTCGAACTTTCGCTGGTGCGTGAAGCTGTGGGCGAAGGTCTTGAATTCATCACCCCAGGCGTACGACCCGCCGGCTCGGACCATGGCGACCAGAAACGCGTCATGACACCGGGGGAAGCCATCAAGGCTGGCGCGAGCCGCCTCGTTATCGGCCGGCCGATTACCGGCGCCACAGACCCCAAGGCAGCGGCGGACGCCATCGCCGCCGAAATCGCGGCTGCGGCGTGATCGGATCAGCGTTGACCGCCGGGGCCGATCAAGTCCAAGGTCAAAACTGAAATCATCTGGAGGAAGCCGTCATGGCCAAGGGATACTGGGTCGCGCGCGTCGATGTCTATGATGCCGACGCCTACAAGAAATATGTCGAGCACAATGCCGCCGCCTTCAAGAAATACGGCGCGAAATTCCTGGTGCGCGGCGGTCAATTTGCGCTGAAGGAAGGCATGGCGCGCGCCCGCAACGTTCTGATCGAGTTTCCGACCTATCAGGCCGCGCTCGATTGCTATCATTCGCCAGAATACAAGCTTGCCCTCAGCTTCCGGGGCGGCGTTGTCTCGAACGGCGATCTCGTCATCATCGAGGGCTATGACGGCCCGCAACCCCAGTGACCTTATCATGACAGATCTTCGCCTCGCCGTCGTCGGCGCCGCCGGCAAGATGGGCCGCATGTTGATCCGCGCGATTGATGCTGCGGACGGCGTGGTGCTGGCCGGAGCGCTGGAGCGTCCCGGCTCGCCCGCGCTCGGCAAGGATGCAGGGGTTCTTGCCGGCCTGCCGGCGGCGGGGGTGCCTGTCCTCTCCGATCTCGACGCGGCCTTCGCCAAGGCAGACGGCATTCTCGATTTTACGATGCCGGCAGCAACACTGGAATTTGCTGCCCTTGCTGCCCGGCGCGGCCTGATCCATGTGATCGGCACCACCGGGCTTTCGGACAAGGACATGGCAGCGATCCGCGCGGCCAGCCAGACGGCGACCATCGTGCAATCCGGCAACATGAGCCTCGGGGTTAACCTGCTGGCGGCGCTGGTGCGGCGGGCGGCGGCGGCGCTTGGCACGGATTACGACATCGAGATTGTCGAGATGCACCACCGCCACAAGGTCGATGCCCCCTCCGGCACGGCGCTTCTGCTCGGGCAGGCGGCTGCGGAAGGCCGCACCGTCAATCTCGCCGAGGCGTCCGTCCGCGTGCGCGATGGCCATACTGGGCCGAGGCAGGAAGGCACTATCGGCTTTGCGACGCTGCGCGGCGGTTCGGTTGTCGGCGATCATTCGGTCATCATGGCAGGGCCGGGCGAACGGATCACGCTTGGGCATCTGGCCGAGGACCGGTCGATCTTTGCCAACGGCGCGGTAAAAGCCGCGCTCTGGGCGCGCGAGCACGGACCGGGGCTCTATTCCATGGCTGATGTCCTTGGCATCACGGAGTGAAGTCGTGACCGTCACTGTCTGCCGGCTCAACCGGCAAGAAGCGGAGGCGCATCTCGACGGGCTCGCCGAAACGCTGGCCTTGGCGGTGCAGGGGGGCGCAGGGGTCGGCTTCATCCTGCCATTCACTGCAATGGACGCACGCGCCTGGTGGGCGGCGCAACTGCCGGATGTCGCCAACGGCGCGCGGATCCTGTTTGGCGCCATCGAACACGGGCGGCTTGTCGGCACCGTGTCGCTGCTGCCGGCGAGCCCGCAGAACCAGCCGCATCGGGCCGATATCGGCAAGATGCTGGTGCATCCCGATGCCCGCCGCAAGGGTGTTGGAGAAGCGCTGCTTGCGGCGGCGGAAGTCGAGGCGAGGCGCATTGGACGCAGCGTGCTGGTGCTCGACACCGTGACAGGCAGTGCCGCAGAACGGCTCTATCGCCGGATTGGCTGGCAGGTCGTCGGGTCGATCCCGAACTACGCACTCAATCCGTCTGGCGGTTATGACAGCACCACTGTGATGTGGAAGGCGCTGTGATCACGCTGCAACCGGGATTGATCCATCATCCCGGCCTGCTGGACCGCGCCGCGCAGGCAGCGCTGCTTGACGCCATCCGCAACATCGTACGCGCGTCACCGCTGTTCACGCCGGTGATGCCGAAAACCGGCAAGCCCTTTACGGTGCGCATGACCAATTGCGGCCCGCTTGGCTGGGTGTCCGACCAGGCGGGCTATCGCTACCAGCCGCAACATCCGGTGACCGGAACGCCCTGGCCGGCCATTCCCGCGTCGCTGCTCGATCTCTGGCAGCGCGTGGCGGCTGCGGCGCCGCCGCCGGAAGCCTGCCTGGTCAATTACTATGCGGCCAATGCACGGATGGGGCTGCATCAGGACCGCGACGAGGCGGACCTTTCCGCTCCGGTCGTTTCCATCTCGCTGGGAGCGACGGCACTCTTCCGCTATGGCGGAGTTTCGCGCACCGATCCCACGCGCTCGATCCGGCTTTCCAGCGGCGATGTGGTGGTGATCGGCGGGGCTTCGCGGCTCGCCTTTCACGGCATCGACCGACTTTTTCCGGGCACCTCGACGCTTGTGCCGGAGGATGGGCGGGTCAACCTGACCTTGCGCCGCGTGACATTGCCTGGCTGAACCACCGCTCCAAGCAAAAACCCCCGCCGAAGCGGGGGGGGGCACTATGAATGGTTCGTTGCCTCAGGCCGCGATCTGGCGATGGGGCGCGGCGGCAATCACGTCCTTCGAGACATGCGCTTCGAAGGTCTTGAAGTTCTTGTCGAACATCTCGACCAGTTTCTTCGCCGTCTCGTTGAAGGCCGCCTTGTCGGCCCAGGTGCGAACCGGCTGAAGCAGGTGCGGCTCGATGCCCGGCACCGATTCAGGCACGGAGAACCCGAAATACGGATCGCGGCGGAACGTCGCCTTGTTGAGCGAACCATCGAGCGCTGCTGTCAGCAGGCGGCGGGTAACGCGGATCGGCATCCGGCGACCGACGCCGGCCTTGCCGCCCGTCCAGCCGGTGTTGACCAGCCAGCAGTCGACATGATGCTTGGCGATGAGATCGCGCAGCAGGTTGCCATAAACACTCGGATGGCGCGGCATGAAGGGGTGGCCGAAGCAGGTCGAGAAGGTCGCGGTCGGCTCGGTGACGCCACGCTCGGTGCCGGCAACCGCCGCCGTATAGCCCGAGAGGAAGTGATACATCGCTTCCGCATCGGTCAGCTTGGCAATCGGCGGCATCACGCCGAAGGCATCGCAGGTGAGCATGATGATGTTGCGCGGCTGGCCGGCGCGACCGGTCGGCGAAGAGTTGCGGATGAACTCGATCGGATAGGCGCAGCGGGTGTTCTCGGTCTTGCTCTCATCGTCGAAATTCGCGATGCGCGTCACCGGATCGAAGACGACGTTCTCAAGCACCGTGCCGAAGCGCTGGGTGGTCGAATAGATCTCCGGCTCGGCTTCGGCCGACAGGCGGATGCATTTCGCATAACAGCCGCCCTCGAAGTTGAACACACCGTCAGGGCCCCAGCCATGCTCGTCGTCACCGATGAGGATGCGGTTCGGATCCTGCGACAGCGTGGTCTTGCCGGTGCCGGACAGGCCGAAGAACAGCGCGACATCGCCATCATGCCCGACATTGGCCGAGCAGTGCATCGGCATCACGTTCTTGGTCGGCAACACGAAGTTGAGGTAGGTGAAGACGCTCTTCTTCATTTCGCCGGCATAGGCCGAGCCGCCGATCAGCACGATCTTGCGGGTGAAATCGATGGCGATGACCGTCTCGGACTTGGTGCCGTGACGAGCGGGATCAGCCCGGAAAGACGGGAAATCGACGATCGTCATGCCAACCGTGAAATCCGGCAGCGCCGTGCGCGCCGGGCGGATCAGCAGGTTACGGATGAACAGCGAATGCCAGGCCAGCTCGGTATAAACGCGGGTCTTGACCTGATGCACCGGATCGGCGCCGCCGACCAGATCCTGCAGGAAAAGATCCTTGCCCTGGGCATGGGCCTGGAAATCCTTCAGAAGCACATCGAAGTGGGCCGGGCTGATCGCCTGGTTCTGGTCCCACCACACGGTGTTTTCGGTCGTGGCATCCTTGACGGTAAACTTGTCCTTCGGGCTGCGCCCGGTATGCGTGCCGGTCTCGGCGCAGATGGCGCCGCCTGCCAGAATCTCGGCCTCGCCGCGGCGAATGGACTCTTCATAAAGAGCCGGCGCTTCAAGGTTGCAGATAATGGCGCGAGGGGAAACGAACCCGAAAGTGTTCGCGCCGAGCGAAGCATTGAATTCGCCGCTTGTGACCATGAAGCCTGTCCCTTTTCCTTTGATCAACCGACCGCGGGTCGCCATCGGTTACCGTAAGTCCAACTCGACCGGGTTGGCACTTTCCCCGCCAACCCTGAACAGCCGGTTATTGGATGGAACTCCCCGTAGCAGAAATTCGCCGTTTGCCAACGGTACCGCAGAGATTTCCATCGCCTTCTGCAGTTGTTCCTTCGGATGAGTCACTCCGATTGCCAAAAATTGAATGATTTCAACATCTCATCTTGTATGACATCAGGCATCCCTACGCGCCTTTTCTGCGAGCTCAGCAAGATATCGACGCAATATGCCCGCTTCGGTGATGACGGCCGGAAAGGCGATACGGGCCGTGCGTTCGCCAGCGATGAGATCGATTCCTTCCGGGTCGACGCCGCTCACCCGCCAGGGGCCTTTTTCCTGCCCGTCCAGCACGGTCGCATAGAGCTTCACAGCCGCCGCATGATCGGCGTTCATATGGGCGGTTGCACCGGCATCCAGCCCATCGAAGGCGGTGGCGATGTCGGCAGGCAGCAACACCTCCGCAGCTTCACCATCCCAGGCGCGGGCAAAGCCCCCGTTGAGATAGAGATGGGACGGCTCAAGCCGCCAGAAACCGAAGTCGGGGAAGTCGGCATAAAGCTCGGCCTTCGGATGGCGCGAGAGAAAGCGACGGCGGATGCGCTCACCCTCCGGGCCTTCGCGATCGACGCGGCGGGCACGGGCATTCAGCGTCAGGCGTGGATGGGCGAGCGGATCGCCCTTGCCGGTTTCGGCCAGCAGCAGGGAACACCGGGCATCGGCCAGGATGTGCCGCGTATGGTGCGACAATCCTGAAATCAGGATAATCGGTGCACCGTCGATGTCGGTCGCGACCGAAACCAACGAGGCGAACGGAGTCCCCTCTCCCATCAGGGTTGCCAGCGTACCGGAACGGGTGAGACGCAACAGGCGGCGGGCCAGGGGAACCGGCATGAAGCCGGGGGCCATTTTTGCTGCCAATTCGGGATCAACTGCCATCGTACGCTCCAAAAGAGGCTCCCCTCATCACCCAACATTGTGCCAAGGACAAGGCGACGAATTGTCCCTTGACCTTTGCCACAATTCGGCCTGTGTTTGTTCGCAGAGTTGGCGCGCATACCGATCCCGGCCCCTGACAGGCCGGACCGTTGCGGCCGGGCCCAGCCGTACGAGGTTTTCATGCCGACCATTGCTCTCGTTGATGACGACCGCAACATCCTCACGTCCGTTTCGATCGCGCTGGAGGCTGAGGGGTATCGCATCCAGACCTATACGGACGGCGCCAGTGCGCTCGATGGGCTGAAGCAAAATCCGCCGGATATGGCGATCTTCGACATCAAGATGCCACGCATGGACGGGATGGAGCTTTTGCGCCGCCTGCGCCAGAAATCCGACATGCCGGTGATCTTCCTGACCTCGAAAGACGAGGAAATCGACGAACTCTTCGGCCTCAAAATGGGGGCGGATGATTTCATCCGCAAACCC
>JAIUNP010000159.1 GCA_020161975.1 Pseudomonadota bacterium | reverse complement strand
TCCGCTTCGACTGCGTGGCGCCGGGCGTCGCCTTCGCGGCTCACGGTGTCACGCGCGACGTGGGCGATGCCCTGGGCATCAGCCTTGGCCTTGGCGAGGCCCGCCTCGAACGCCGCATGGGCATCCTCGGCGGACTTCTGCGCGGCCGCAGCCTGTTGCAGATCGCTTTCGACCTTGGCGCGGCGATCCGCGATGATCCCGCCGACACGCGGCAGCGCGACGCGGGACATCAGGATATAGGTCAGCCCGAAGGTGACCGCGAACCAGAACAACTGGCCGGGGAAGGTGGTCGCGTCAAACGGCGGGAAGGACCCGCCGGCTGCCGGCGCACCCGCCGCATGGGCAGCGCTGATGATCGAAAACGACATGGGAACGTCCTGTTGTGAGAGGGTAATCCGGGAAGGCCCGGATTACTTCACGAAGAGCAGGATGAGCGCGACGACGAAGGCGAAAATGCCAAGACCTTCGGCGAGCGCCGCGCCGATGAACGCGCGGGCGAACTGGCCGTCAGCCGCCGACGGGTTGCGCAGGGCGCCCGAGAGGAAGTTGCCGAAAATGGTGCCCACGCCCATGGCGGCAAAGCCCATGCCGAGAGCAGTGAGACCAGCGCCGATGTACTTGGCTGCGACGGGATCCATGATGAACTCCTTAGGAAGAGAGAGTGGTCGTTGGGAAAAGGTGGGACGGATCAGTGTCCCGGGTGAAGCGCGTCGTTGAGGTAGATGCAGGTCAGGATCGTGAAGACGAAGGCCTGCAAGCCAGCCACAAGGAACTCCAGTGCGGTCATCGCCACGATCATGAACATCGGCAGCACACCGACATAGATCATCCCGGCAGCCGAGAGCATGACGATGAAGCCCGCAAAGACCTTCAGCGCGATGTGACCCGCCAGCATGTTGGCGAAAAGACGCATCGACAGCGAGATCGGGCGCGAAACGAACGAAATGACCTCAATCGGGACCAGCGCGATCAGCAGCGGCTTTGGCACGCCCGAGGGCACGAACAGGCCGAAGAAGTGGGTGCCATGCTTGACAACGCCATAGATGATAACCGTCAGGATGACGATCGAGGCCAGCGCGAAGGTGACGATAATGTGGCTCGTCACCGTGAAGGAGCCCGGGATCATGCCAACAAAGTTCGAGACCAGCACGAACATGAACAGCGAGAAGACGAGCGGGAAGAACTTGCGGCCCGACTTGCCCATTGTCGAATCCACCGTGTTCTCGATGAACTCGTAGAGCATTTCGGCCATTGCCTGAAGCCGCCCCGGAATGATCGACCGCCCGGCCGACCCCAGAACCATGATCGCCGTAATCACCGCGACGACGATGATCATGTAGAGCGAGGCATTGGTGAAGGAAATGTCATAGCCCGCAAGGCTCAGTTTCGCGATCGGATTGACCTCGAACTGGTGGATCGGATCGATTACCGGCGCATTTCCTGCCACGTCTCAGCCCTCAGCCATGCCACCAACCGCCTCGGGTCGGCGCAAAATCTCAATCTTTCGATGGTGGATTGCCCCCGGAAGGACGCACCGCCAGTTTGTAGACGTTCCAGAACCCGGCAGCGATGCCGAGCAGCAGGAACACCAGCAGAAACCAGGGGTCGGTTCCGGCCCACTTGTCGATCTGCCAGCCCAGAAGACCACCGACGGCAATCGCCGACGCAAGTTCGGAAGCGACCCGAAAGCCAACCCCCATTGCCTTGCCCGTGCCACTGTCCGCTCCCTCGCGGGCGCTTCGTGCGGCTTCTTCGGTGTCCTGACGCTTCACGTCAAGCGCTTTCGTGAGCGCTTCGAGCCGTCTTTTCAACGCCTCGTCGTCGCCCGGTCGGTTTTCTTCGGTCGATCCCATCGCTCTGACCTCTTCAAACGTCTCCGGAAGGCCCGTTCGGTCCCACGGAAACACTCTTTGCGGCAAGCGACCGGACTGATCGTCCAACCCCTTGAAATCGGGCGCACCATATTTTCGCCCTCAGCAGGTGTCAAGCGCGGTTGGGAAACTATAAGTCATTGAAAAAAAACAAAAAAGTATTGTCTTAGACCAATGTTGCCACCGGGACGCAGCCGGGGCACGGGAAATTGGGGCGTCAGCCGGCTTCCGCGAGCCGCTCGGCGGCGCTGAGATCGACCGAAACGAGTTGGCTGACCCCGCGCTCCGCCATCGTGACGCCGAACAGCCTGTCCATCCGCGCCATTGAGATGGGATTATGCGTGATTACGACAAAGCGGGTCGCTGTTTCACGCGCCATGTCGGTGAGGAGGTCGCAGAGCCGGTCGACATTCGCATCGTCGAGTGGCGCATCCACTTCATCGAGGACGCAAACCGGCGAGGGATTGGTCAGAAACACTGCAAAAATCAGGGCGGTGGCGGTCAGCGCCTGCTCGCCGCCGGAGAGCAGGGTGAGAACCTGCGGCTTCTTGCCCGGAGGATGGGCGAGAATTTCGAGGCCGGCTTCGAGCGGGTCTTCCGATTCGATCAATTGCAGCTCTGCGGTGCCACCGCCGAACAGCCGCGAGAACAGCCGTCCGAAATGGCCGTTGACCATCTCGAAAGCGGCGACCAGCCGGTTGCGGCCCTCGGCGTTGAGGCTCTCGATGCCGCGCCGCAAACGGCGGATGGCTTCGGAAAGCTCCTGATGTTCGCGAGTCAGGTCCGACTTGCTTGTCTCGACCTCGCGAAGTTCGTCCTCGGCGCGCAGGTTCACGGCACCGATTCGCTCGCGTTCTCGGCGCAATTCAGCAATACGGACATCATTGCTGGTTGCACTTGGCAGGCTTGCGTCTGCCCCCAGCCCGGCCGCTGCGCGCAGATCATCGGGCTCGACCTCAAACGCATCGCGAATATCGGCTGCGAGGGCTTCGCGCCGGGCATTGGCCGCGTCCAGTTGCGCTTCGCTGCGGGCCCGTGCCTCGCGGGTTGCAGAGAGCGCGGCCATGGCGTCCCGCGCGGCCCGGTCAAAGGTGGCAAGCGCGGTTTCGCCCTCCGCACGGGCGTCTGCGGCAAACTTCCGCGCTACTTCCGCCGCCTCGATCTCGGTTCCCAGCGTCCTGCGACGGGCCATCAGGTCTCCCGGCACGCCTTCGAGCCGGGCCCGTTCCGCCCGAACCTCCACCGTGCGGTTGGCAACTTCGGCGCCCTGTGCGGTGGCTGCGGCCTTGCGGCTGTCCCAGGCGACGCGATCCTCGGCAATGGCCGCAAGCCGACGCGCGCGCGCCTCTTCCTCGCGGATCAGCCCTTGCAGGATGGCACGGGCTTCGGCAGCGAGCGAGCGGGCTTCGGCGGCTTTGGCACGCGCCTCCGCCGCTTGCTGAGGCAGCGTGCCGGCATCCCCGCTGGCGGCAAGCGCGGCCTCGGCATCGGCCAGGGCGGCGTTGGCTTCGGTTTGATCCGCAATCAGCCGGTCCTTGGCCGTTTGGAGCGCCTGTTCGCGCGCCTGAAGTTCAGAATGCGCCCGTTCGGCACTGGCGGCGGCATCGCGCGCGGCGTCGAAGGCGCGGCGGGCCATGCGAGCGCCATCGCGCGCTTCGGCATCCTTCACAGCGCTCGCGCGGGCCTTCAGCGATGCAGCCTCAAGGGTCGTCCGGGCGGCATCGCGTCGGGTTGCGGCTTCTTGTGCGGCCGCTTCGACCTCGCCAAGCCGGTTCTGTTCGGCAAGGCGGCGCGCAGCGGCGGACGGGGCCTCGGCTGCGGCGGAAAAGCCGTCCCAGCGCCAGAGATCGCCCTCGCGGCTCACCAGGCGTTGCCCCGGGAGAAGCTGTGAGGCAAGACGCGGACCATCCGCTCTCTCGACAACGCCGATCTGTCTGAGCCGCCGGTGGAGCGCGACCGGCGCCTTCACCCTCAGGAACAGGGGGGCAGTGCCCTCGGGAAGCGCGGGGTCGGCGCTGTCATCGCCCGCTTCGCCCCAGCGGGCCGGGGCCCGCGGATCGGTCGAGGCGTCGATGTCGTCACCGAGCGCGGCGCCAAGCGCCACTTCAAAGCCCTTCTGAACCGTCAGGGCATCGAGAACGCGCGGCCATGGCCCGCCCGTCCCGCTGAGAAGTTTTGCGAGTGTGCGCGCTTCCGTTTCCAGTTGCTGTGTCGCCCGTTCCGCATCCTGGAGCGCGGGCCGAAGCCGGGCCTCGGCCTCACGGTCCTCGCGCAACTGTCGCTCGCAGGCGACGGCGGTCGCTTCCGCGGCCTCAAATCGTGCCTGCGCTTCGGCAACGGCGGCCTGCCGGGTCGCAGTGTCGGGCAATGCGTGCCGGTCGGCTGCAAGGCGCTGGTGCTGCCGCTCTTGGTCCGCACCCTGTGCGGAAAGCCGGCTGAGCCGCTGCTGCGCTGTGCTGAGTGTCTGCTCGGCGCTGGAGCGCATGGCCGTTGCTTCCGCCAGCTTGACCTGAATGTCCTGTACGGTCTGTTCGGCCCGGGCGACGGCGGCATCGGCATCGGCGAGCCGCGCGCGGGCTGTGTCCGCGCCGGGCTGGTCCTTTGCCTCGCGCGACAGATCATCCGCTTCGCGCGCCAGTCGCTCCAGCGCCGCATCGGCATCCGCGATCAATGCGGTGGTTCTTGCGCTGTCTTTGGCAAGCTCTGCAAGACGACGATCGAGTTCCTCGATCCGTCCGCGCGTGCGGCGTTCCTCACCATCCAGAGTTTCACGAGCGAGCAACAGGCGTTGCAGCGCTTCGCTCGTGCGCATTTCTTCGGTGCGCAGGGGTTCGATTGCATGTTGAGCCACCGCCCGTTCGCGCTCTGCGGCGCCTTGGGCGGTCATGGCAGCGGCGACGGCGCGCGTATCGAGATCGACCTGCCGGGAGGTGTCGGTCAGCGCCTGCAAGGCTGCCGCCCAGTGAATGGCCTGCTGCGTTGCCTCCGCCCGGCGCAGATCCGCCGCGATCACGCGATAGCGCTCCGCCTGCCGTGCCTGTCGCTTCAACGCCTCGATCTGCCCGTCGATATGGGTCAGTACATCGACGACGCGGGTGAGATTGTCTTCGGCCGAGCGCAACTTGAGTTCGGCATCGTGCCGGCGGGCGTGCAGACCGGCGACCCCGGCAGCGTCTTCCAGAATGCGCCGCCGGGCCTGCGGTTTGGCGGCGATGATTTCGCTGATCTGCCCTTGCCGCACCATGGATGGCGACCGCGCGCCCGACGCGGCATCGGCGAAAAGCAACTGCACATCGCGCGCCCGCACCTCGCGCCCGTTGATGCGATATGTCGAGCCGGCCTCGCGCTCGATCCGGCGCGAAATTTCCAATGTCTCGGAGGTGTTGAACTGGGCCGGCGCAGTGTGATCGGCATTGTCGATCCGCAGCATCACCTCGGCATGGTTGCGCTGGGGACGCTGCCCGGAGCCGGCGAAGATCACATCGTCCATGCCCGACGCGCGCATCGACTTGTGCGATGTCTCGCCCATCACCCAGCGCAGCGCTTCGACGAGGTTCGACTTGCCGCATCCATTCGGGCCGACCACGCCCGTCAGCCCCGGTTCGATAACCAGTTCAGCGGGGTCGACGAAGGTTTTGAAACCCGCAATGCGGAGACGATCGAACTTCACGGGGGCGATGCGATGGTTTGAAAGGCGCCGCCCGGGACCACCCCGCGCGGGTCACTGATTGGCAGGCAGCAGCGGCTTGAGCACGGCGTCGAGCTGCTCGGGGCTCAGACCGCCGCGATAGGGCACACCGTTCACGAACAGGGTCGGGGTTGAATCGACCTTGAAGACCTCATGGGCGCGTTTGCGCACGGCCAGGATGCCGTCATAAAGCGCCTGCTTTTGCAAGCATTCATCGAAGGTTTTTTGTGTGAAACCGAAGCGGAGCGCCACGTCGGTCAGCGCTTTCTCGGGATCCGCACCGAAAGCCCACACCTGCTGTTCGCGGAACAGCGCATCGGTGATGGCAAAGAATTTGTCCTGCGGTGCGCAGCGCGCAATCATCGTTCCGGCTGCCGCCACCCCGTCGAAGGGAAAGTCGCGGAACACGAACCGCACCTTGCCTGTGTCGATATAGGCCTTCTTCAGGTGCGGCATCGACTCTGTATGGAAACTTGCGCAATGCGGGCAGGTAAGTGACGCGTATTCGACGATCGTGACCGGTGCGGTCTCGCTGCCAAGCGTGTTCTCGGGGATAGGGCCCGGCAACATCAGATCATAGATCGACACAGGCGGTCCGGCCGGGCGCGGTGCGGCAGATTGCGCGGGCGGTGGACTGGCGCCCGGCGCCGCCCCCTGCTGGGCGCTGGCGCAAAACCCTGAAAGCAGCAGGCTGAAAGCAAGGCCGCCCGCAATCACCAACCCACGCATGGACTTTTCCTTACTTTGTCGCGGCGGCCAGATGCGGCGCGAGAATCTTGTCGAGCTGCGCGGGCGACATCGCACCGCGTTCAATCCGCCCGTTGATGAAGAAGGACGGGGTTGAGTCGACCTTGAACACCTCGGATGCCCGCTGCCGGCCCTTTTGCAGGCTGGCATAGGAGGCCTGATCCTGAAGGCAGGTGTTGAAGCTCTCCTGCGTGAAACCGGCCTGCCGCACCGTGGCAAGCAGGGCCTCTTCCGGCTTTTCGGTATAGGCCCAGTTGCGTTGCTGCTTGAACAGAAGGTCGATCATCGGGAAGAACTTGCCCTCGCCCGCGCAGCGCGCCAGAAGCGCTGCCGCAAAAGCCAGGGGGTCGAGCGGGAACTCGCGGAAAATGTACCGCACCTTGCCGGTGTCGATGTATTTTTCCTTGAGATGCCCGAAAGTTTCTGTGTGGAAATTGGCGCAATGCCCACAGGTCATCGAGGCATATTCGACGATGGTGACCGGCGCATCCGCCTTGCCCAGCACTTCGTCCTTGAGGTCACCGGGCTTCATCAGTTCGGCGACATTCACCGTCGGTTCAAGGGCGGGATTGGCGCTTGCAGCAGGCTTTTCAGGCGCCTTCGCCGTCGTGTCGCTGTCGTTGCAACCGGCAAGGCCGACGAGGCTGCCGAAGCCCAGGACGAGGCCGGCGCGGCGGGAGAAAAGGGAAAGCGGCATTGTCATGGAAACATTCCGGTTCTTGTTGGCTGTCAGTCTCTCGCCGCAGCGGCACCCCACGGCTCGGAGATAGGCGTCTCCCCGATGAAGTGCAACCACAATCCGGGTGACGCCTCGCGTTCGGCGAATGCTATGCGGTGCCGCCCAGACCGCGGCGGCGTTGACGCGCCAACACACCGGCGCCGAGCCGCGCCACGGCATCCCTTAGCTTATCGGCCTCGATTCCGGCAGCAATGCGGCTGGCTGACGCAATATCTTCCGGCAGAAGCGTAAGCCTCGCCGGTTTGGCTTGCGGCGGCTTCACCGGCATCTGGCGAATGACGAGCCGTGTGACGCAGCGCCAGCCAAGCCGCCGGTTGATCCGTTCGAGAATGACCGGTCCCATTTGCTGGAGATCGAGCGCGAATGCGCCTGTGCAGGCCACGGTGAGGCTGGCACCCAGTCCGCTCTCCGCGCCGCCCTTCGGCCATTTGATGTCAAGCGGCCGGGAATGGCGCGCAACCCCGGCGCCGACGATGTCCGGCCAGTGCACCGCAAGGTCGGTCCCCGCAAACCCGCGCCGCGAAAAGACCGGCCCGACCACATCGGGCGTCAGCGCACCGAGCGGACGAAGCCGGCGCTTGAATGCGGGAGGCTGGGGGCGGGGATCGTTGGACATCGAAAAATGGAGACTGGTCAAGGGGGCCCGGCTTCAGGCAGGATCGCCCGATGTTAGATCGACAGCACCGACAGGAAAAGCCTAAACCGGCAGCCGATGCACTGCTCGCCTGGTATGATCGCGCCCGCCGCGACTTGCCTTGGCGCGCCGCGCCCGACCAGCATGCCGATCCCTATCGCGTCTGGCTCTCCGAAATCATGCTGCAACAGACGACGGTTGCCGCAGTCAAACCCTATTTTGCCACGTTCACCAGCCGTTGGCCGACGGTCGAGGCGCTGGCCGCGGCTGAGCCGGACGCGGTGCTGGGCGCCTGGGCCGGACTTGGATACTACGCCCGCGCCCGTAATCTCATCGCTTGCGCGGCGAAGATCGCGCAGGAACATGGCGGCCGGTTTCCTGATACAGAAGCGGACCTGCTGACCCTGCCGGGCATTGGCGCCTATACGGCGGCGGCGATTACCGCCATCGCCTTTGGCCACCGCTCCGTGGTTGTGGATGGCAATGTCGAGCGGGTCGTCGCGCGCTACTGCGCCATCACCGAGCCCCTGCCGGGCGCAAAAGGCGCCATTCGCACCGCAGCCGATCATCTGACACCGGATTTACGACCGGGAGACTACGCCCAGGCGATGATGGACCTCGGCGCGACGGTCTGCACACCGCGCGCGCCGGCCTGCGGGCGCTGTCCGCTATCCGCCGGCTGCGCCGCTCGAAAACAGGGGATTGCTGCTGATCTGCCGCGCAAGGCGGCGAAGTCCGGACGACCCATCCGGCGCGGGGCGGCGTTTGTTCTGCGCGACGGGGAAGGGCGCCTGTTGGTGCGCCGCCGCCCCGCAAAGGGGCTTTTGGGCGGGATGCTTGAAGTGCCGGGTACGGACTGGATCGCCGATATGCCCTTGCCCACCGGCCCAATTGCCGCGCCACTCTCCGCACAATGGCGCGAAGCCGGCAGCATCACCCATGTGTTCACGCATTTTACGCTGGAATTGCGGGTGTTTGCGGCCAAAGTGCCATCGGGAACGATCCCG